>NZ_JBQHXU010000011.1:0-124068 GCF_052063305.1 Gracilibacillus sp. HCP3S3_G5_2
GGATTTGGACGGGTTTACCACCTGACTTATCCATTATAAAGGACTTTTTCTTTGCGCAAAACAATAAAATTGAACATTTCGAGTATTTTTAATAATAAAATTAATTTAATGTAACGCTAGTGAAATAAAATGACCCCTTTAAAGAACTTTAGATCGACATAATCAGGGTATAGCGCTATGGCTTTTTCAATTCCAGGCAATGCAGTTTCGAATGTACCTGTCGCAATTAAGACAGAATATTTTAATTTGTATACCATAGATGGAGGAAGAACCTTTTCAGTCAAGAAGGTGAGAATGGATAAATTCACACGTTCTAATGCCTTTTGAAATTGTTGCTTGTTATAGTATTCCAAAGCTATATAATAATGGGCCCAGGCAACATCTTCTCCTGTCTTAATTTGTTGTTCTAACATCATAATGTTTCGCTCAGCCTTTTCCTTTTTCTCAATAATTGGAATTAGGTAACCATAATGATGCACTTCGATATCCAAATGTCCTATTTTACTTTTCTCTATGTTTGTCAGGTCTAAACGTTCATGCATTTTTTTGATGAATTTAATTCCTTTATTGCGGAACATTCTTGTATGGGCCATATCGGCAGATTTATTTTTATCCATTTTTTATAATGGACCCAAGATTTTAGACAGCAAGAAAGGATATGTTAAGGTAGGTTTATGAAACAAAAAAGGAAACGATATTCACCAGAATTTAAAGCACAAGTTGTATTGGAAATTCTTAAGGAAGAGAAGTCTTTAACTGAGCTGTCCTCTGAATATGGGATTCATGTTAATCAGCTGCGGAAATGGAAAACACAATTTCTAGAACAAATGCCGCAACTGTTTCAAAAGCAGAACAAGGATCAAGAAAAGATGAAAGCTGATTATGAAGAACAAATTGAAAATCTATACGCTGAAGTAGGCCGATTAACCACGCAATTGTCGTGGCTCAAAAAAAAATCTGGCATCTACCACAACTAGGCAAGAACGTGTGAATATGATCGAATGGCAAGACTCAGAATTATCCATTACAAAACAGGCAGAGCTATTAAGCCTTAACCGTTCAAGCCTTTATTATAAACCAGTCGGGCCTTCAGCAGAAGATGTAGCCATCAAGCACCGTATCGATGAAATTTATACAAAATACCCATTTTATGGGTCTCGTAGGATAACAGCACTGCTAAACCAAGAAGGAGTGAATATCAATCGCAAAAGAGTACAACGTCACATGCGAGAAATGGGGATTCAAGCTGTTTATCCGGGTCCAAATTTAAGTAAACGGAATCTACAACATCGAATTTATCCATATTTACTGAAAGGAGTGAACATTAACTATCCAAATCACGTTTGGAGCATTGACATTACCTACATTCGACTCCAACGAAGCTGGATGTACTTAGCAGCGGTTATTGACTGGTATTCCCGCTATGTCATTAGCTGGGAGCTGGATCAATCCCTAGAAATTGGATTTATCCTAGATGCCGTTCAAAGGGCCTTCTCTATAGCTAAACCCGTTATCTTTAATAGTGATCAAGGCAGCCATTTTACCAGTCCCAAATATATCAATCTACTAAACTCTAAGGAAGTTCAAATCAGCATGGACAGTAAAGGACGTGCTTTGGACAATATTATCATAGAACGTTTTTGGCGCAACATAAAGTACGAAGAAGTATATCTAAAAGATTATGAAAGTCCAAGGGAGGCTAGAATAAATATAAGAGATTACATTGATTTTTATAATTACAATCGCCCTCATCAATCGCTAGATTATAAAACACCATCATCAGTTTATTTTAATTAAACAGGTTCGTCATTGCCCTTCCCATCTTTGAGAAATTATCTTTCATGCGACAGAACCTGTCACATGAAAGGCATGGTTGGCAAGATGGGAAGGAGCAAAACTCAATGCACCTTAAATTTATAAAAAAGTTGTCTTGACGATGGGGTCCACTTTACTACCTTCCGATCCTTTTCTTTTATATTTCTAATTACATTTTCAGCAAATTCTTCACGGCTTTTAAAAAATGGCGTCGGAAAAGGTAATTCATGCTCACCATGCTCTTTATCAAAATTTAGTGATAGAGCATCATAAACATCCTCTAGTGTTACTTTTACTTTATTTCCCCTTCTAGTAGTTGTCCAAATCCTGAGATTGGAACAAAGCTTATCAAACAACCCTTTAGCAATCATTAAATTACAATTAAATGTATCTTGTAGAGATTTCAGCATAGAATTTTCTAATTCCTCTAATGAACCTTCATTACTTCTCATTACAAATGATTTTAAAAAACCTAATTCTAAAAATTCTTCACCTATTGATGATTTAAATTCATTCCACTGCACTGCTAAATCTCTATCATCAATTAATTTTTCAATTTCCACAATTGATTTTGATTGTTCTATATATGACTTTATTACTTGAATAAATTCATTTAAAGGTAAAGCACTATACTTCTCACCATCAAAAGTTCGTGTAGTTCTATTTACCCCTAAACTTCTATTGGTATATAAGACGGGTGTAATAGTCTTAACACCATTTTCCCTAGCTTCTTTCCAACCACTTGCTAATGCTCTTATTAAACTAATTTTGGTACTTCCACTTCCCCTAGTAGTTGTTTCTATTAATTTTGAAAATGTAAGATTTCCCTTTCCTGCATCTCCAACCTCATGCTTAACTTGAAAACACACTTCTTCAATATTGCCAATTCCAACAACTACATCATCAATCGTATTATGAATATCTGATTGAAAAATCACATATGAAATATTGCTATCCGGATTAATCATTTCTATAACTCGTTGTAAGCCCACGTACCATTCGTACCAGTATGGATCTCCAATTCCCGGTGTTGACATTTTATCACCTCTAAGATTGGTTTTATTCTACTTCACTATCCAACATCCAAACCCTCTTAATAGGAATCTCTTTTTTGATTTCATCGCTCAGTTTTTCATAGTTCTCAAAGATTTGTTGAATAATAGTTTTAGAATCCCAAAGACGAACTTTGAAAAATTGCTTAGGAATTTCCTTAGTGACAGAAGATTTAAATCCACTCCATGAAACTAACAAGCCGAATTCAGCACTATAATTGCTCATAGTTCCAATTAATTGGTCCAGAGTAGGTCTATCAAGAGGCGTGTCAGATGTTTTTACTTGAACACAAATTTTTGGATCTCCAAAACCAAGTGTATTGGAAGCCGCTAGTATATCTACACCGTGATCCGCACCCTCTGGACTTCTATACGTAGTAAATCCTTTTGCTTTCAAGATTTCCTCAACCAAGTTTTCCATCTTATGTCCTTTAAATCGTTGAATAATCCTCTCAGAAATTTGGTCATAAATATATTCTTCTAAATCAATCGAAACCGTTTCTTCATTCTCCTCTACTAGTTCCTTCACATTCTTATTTTTTGGTACATGCCAATTATTTTTACGCATTTCTCTAATACGCTCTTCAGCATTATTTCTGTGTATTTTACAGACCGTCATAAAGGCTCCTAATGAATACAATATATCCTGATCAAATCGATCCCTTGGTATATCTTTTGCAATCCAGTTTACATTTCGATAATGATAATAGGGACTTCCAAGTAATTCATCATACACATAATCACCCGTAACTTCACCTATATGTATAGTACGATTAAATTTAGAGGGCAATACAACTAAATCTCCAAGTTCCATTGAATGTGCTATAGGCCAAATTTGAGAAGCCCAATTTATTGCTGTTTTTTCTTTATCCAGATCATAATGTTGTATTAAGCTTTTATATAGGCTTTCTTTAGATTCAATTATTTTTAGATTGATATTAAGGTCATCCCAGGTAAGATAGACTCTTCCATCATCTAGGAATTTATTTTCAAATTCTCCTTGTTTACCTGCACGAAATAACCAAACTGTCATTTTAAAACCTCCTCTGATAAACCCATCCAAATCATATTCATTTCCTAAATTTCTTATCCCTTCTTAAATACTATTATAACATTCTTAATAAACCAAATTATGGTATGGGAGCTATCGCTAAATATTCAAATACTAGAAATACCACTAGAAAGAATACAAAAAGAAGGCAACATCCTGTAAAGATGTCCCCTTCTTATCATTAATTATTAAGTAAAAGCTCAAGAAATTTCTTTGACTGTCTCTTTAGCACAAACATTTAACACAATTTCATCATTTAAAACCGTATCGATATCCTAATATATTACGTGATACTTATAAGTAGAAAAATTTCTATAGTAGGTTATAATGTATATTACATCTTTAATTAGTTGTCTAATGAATTGCAATAAGCCAGCATTTTAAAATGCTGGCTGTTGTAATCTCTTCTGATAGTCCGCACGCTTTTGTGAAAGCTAATTAGTATGAGTAGAAAGAAAAAACAAATACGAAATATATTTTTCATCTTTTTATACAAAAACTTTTTTACTTAACTCAGTACGGGATTTGTGTAAAAACTTTAGGTTTAGTTAGGTAATTTATACGAATCGCAAATTCTAATTAGATAAAGAGTCTAAGTTCTTGTACCAAGATTCTTTATTTCGGGTTTTATTAATCTTCCTCTGAATTCTGCTTAATACCAATACCATAATGATCTAAACCCATGGTTAATAAAAGGTTTACAAGCACATTGATTTTCATAGATTTTTCTTTGCTTAATTGCTTAATTGTCTTATATAGATTTTCTGTTAAAAAGAACGTCTTTTTTTCTGAAAGTGAATCTTGATCTATTTCTAAGTAATCCCTAAATAGAGTTAAATACTTATCCCTATTTTCATCGCCGTAATCTCTACGATTTTCCTTTACTTTAATGTAAGGTTTATCTTCTTTTAACCGCTTAATCGTTTTAGTAATATCTCTTGTTAGTGATTTTTCTTTGACAATACCTCTATACACCCACTCAAAACTTTTTTCATCGTATTCAACAGCTGCATTAGTTAATTTTAATTTTAATTGTGTTGGACTCATTCCTAGTTGTTCTGCTAATTCTTCCAATTTTTGACCTTCGTTCAGTCTTTCAATAACCTCTTCAATTAACATTGACATACCTCCTCAAAGTTTTAAATATTATAACTTTGAAAAGGTCATATTCTAATAATTATTGTTGATTTATTTGAATAAATGCACTTTATATTCCTATCAATTTCTCATTAAATACTTTAATTATGATGGTCGAATTCAATTCAAGTTTGGAATTAATTCTTGTCTTATTCCGATAAAAATCCATTCCTAATCAACATTCGAGCGTATTTGGAGTAAATTTCAACCCAATTTATGTTTGATTCTCAGTAACCTATAGTTTTTCTTGTGTTTCTAATTACAGTTTCATAACCTTAATTGGGTATACCATAACATACCCACTTGAGGTTATGAACAAGCTCATAGCCCTTACATCGAACAATCCCTGATATTATCGCTTTTTTGCAATATAAATCCGCACGAAATACACAACAATAATACTCTAAGAAAATCTAAAATGACTTAATATCAATGATTTTTTTGGACCAATTTTGACAATAGTCTTACAATAGTACAAACAGATTTAAAACCACTCAATATATTTATAACTTTTAGAGTGTGCTTGTTCTCTTTGAAACAAAAAGAATTATTTTAGACAAAACTATGAGAGCTACAGCACATACTGGAACAGTTACTGGCAATAGAAATAGCGTATAAATTGACGCCCGCTTTATATTTCGACAAATTTTATACGAATTATAGAGAGTCAAGGACCAAAAATGAATGTTCCCCAAAAATGGAAGAGTGGCGGAAAAAACAAAATGACAACGGTTAAATTACCAAACAGTCCAAGTTTCCCAACCACTTTAGTAATTGAATCAACTTCATTAAACCTTAATAAAACCCAACCCATACACGCGACAATTAAACCTATAACACTAATTAAATAAAAAGTAATAAATGGTGAACTTAGTAAGGAAACGCCGATAAAATCACTTGATACCGCAAGCAATAAGAGTATAAATCCTAACCAACTACACAATCTCACAAATATCTTTTCCAAAAAACTCACCCCATTAAGCAAAAGTCAATCTTTTTGTTTTTTCGCTTGTTTGAATTAAACAAATTTTTTTCTATTGTAGCATACGTCAAATAAAAAATCTTTCCGGTTAATAACTAGAAAGCTATTTCAAATGTTTAGGACACTATGTCCTAAACATCCTCGTTACTAGGACTAGTTACTATCATCCGTAACGTTTACCTAAGTCTATTTTTATAGGATAAAGAGAGCTTGTTTGATATAGACAAATTTAATAGGAAACGATTAATAGTAACCAACATTCGAAACAAAAAGAGATGACCACTGTCCTTTGACAGCAGCCATCTCCTATTCTGTTTCTTATATACTATGCATACCAATCATTCCCCCGTCTGGAAAGATTAATCGATTACTTTCATCAAACTTTAACTCCTCTTTTGCAGAGAAAAAATAGAAGGAATCACCACTTCCCATCTTCTCTACTTCCTCTTTGTACCGGATTCGAAAAATAGCTTGTACCTCCTCTAAAGACTCTGCATCAATTACTGTAAATAATTCATCCTTTTCCTTCGTACTTTTTACGATGTAGTAAGATTCCATGTTCTACTCCTCCATTTCATTCATTTTTATAAAATAAAAAACATCGATAAGAGTGCTAACGATCGTAATCGCCGCACATCTTACCGATGATTTTTAACCAATTCTATGGACCCAAAAGGCCTTTAATTTTGTTATTGATTAAGTAAAAGTAAATAAAAATATCATTACATTATTATTCTAACTTGTAACATTCTGTATTTTAAGCCTTCTTGTAACTATCTTCAAAATCTATTTTTTTAAAACATCTTTGAATTTGAATGATATGAAAGTATAAGATTAATTGAAAGAAGGAAAATGCTAGTGTAACTAAATAACGCTTCACTTAACAATAACGCAGTGGGAGTAAAAATAGGCTAAACAAACTGTATAACCCACTCCATTCCACTAAATATCAAGCATTGTTCTTATTCATGCCTTTAAATTGGACATTTATGACCATGAACTGCCCAGTTAAGGAAATGGAGTATACATTTGATATTTATTGATTCATAATAGATTGTAAATAGCTTAGTATGTAATAATGAAATCATACGAATCCAAAGCAAGGTGAAGTTAATGGACTTCTTTAAACTTATTTTTTACATCAATGCGATGGCAATCAGTCTGAATGTAGCAGCAACCTATTTAGTTATTGTAAATCTGATTTTAAATCAACCAATACACCCTTTTTTAATTTTAGGTTTAATTGTTGGTTATGGAGTGATGATTAAGTACAACTTCGTGTTTCATGAACTGTGGGATAAATGGTTTAATCATAAAAAGTAAGAGTGGAATAGTATCCAACAATACTCTTTTTCTTAGTATGATTTATTGAAAAGTGAAAGAGGTGTTCAGAAGTGGACTATTTCATGCTTTTGCGAAATGAAAATGTATCAGATTTAGACGAATATTTAAAAACACATGACGTGAATGAGGAAATAAATGAACAAACCCTTTTATATTGGGCGGTTCATGAAAATAATTTCACCTTTACCAATAGGCTTATTCATCATGGTGTCGATGTCAATAAGAAAGATAAACTAGGTAGAACTGCACTTCACATTGCCTGCTATTTTGGTTTTTATGATATTGCGGAACTTCTATTACAACATGGTGCAGTAGTAGATAGTACCTGTTTTAAAAGGGCATCTAGTGGCTGGGATAGCCATTATCAATCAGAAATAATAGAATTGCTTAGGAAGTATGTTCAGTAACTATCAGAAGCTAAAATTACCGATATAATCGTGTAACAAGGAAGTGGGAGAAACACAGTTATCAACAACTCTACATTTGAAAGGTGGGTAATTGATGAATAAACCTAGAGATAACAAAGAGTTCTGTCCATATTGCAATGCTGATCTGCAAGGAAAAGATATCCCAGAAAAAATACGTCATCACTATGGTAGTGCGACGCACGGTTCACGAAAGATTGCAATTTATAGTCGTGAGGAAGACCGAACCCTGAAGTGGCAGTGTCCTGATTGTGGAGGGGAATGGGAGCGGGAATGAAATAATATGTTGTTGGTTTTGATAGCAGGAGACATTATGTAGCCGGCAAAATATTTGGAGATAAAAATGTAGCGAATGCATATTTCCGTGATTTAAATGGTGAATTAACGGGAGCAATGATTGGAGAGACTACATCTCAGCTAATAAATGTGAAGGCCCGGCTTTTACTTGTATGTTTTCACAGTTGAACAGCTTCTGCTAATATAGCCTGTCTTATACTGCAATGAATGGCATTTTCTGTAACAACATCAACACTTATACCAAGTAGATCTTCCAGTTCATGTTTAAACCGAATCAGATCAAATAAACTTCTTTCTGGATCAATATCAACTAGTAAATCAAGGTCGCTATTTGGTCCATCTTCCAATCTTGCTGCCGATCCAAATACTCGTATATTATCAATCCCATGCTTCTTTCCGATTTTTATGATTACATCACGCTTTTCTTCAAGAACATCACATAACACCGTTCATCCCTCATTTTTTGCCCACTTAAACCTGTCCATTCAATTCTACGCTACCTATAAATCCCTCATACTCCATGTCATCTTTATCTTGATTGCACTTAATGCAAGTACAAACACAGTTTTGTGGGGTGCTGCCGCCTTTTGCTCTGGAAACTTTGTGATCAATTGTATCAACGTATGCGATGTTCTTTATAATCCCGGCAAAATAATTTCCATTCCAATTATCTTCCAATACGCAATAATATGTTTCAAAATATGGTTTACTCAATATTAATACTAAATTTTTCTGAGGATATTATATCAAAAATGGCGGTAATGGTGTGTTATTGCAGCAAAAAACCCTTGCTGAATTATCAAGAAACTTGAACAAATGGAAACAAAAATATGGCGTCAAGCGAATTGAGTTGTTCAGTTCATATAGTCGCGAAAAGCAAAATGAATCAAGCATATTGATTTAATCGTTGAGTTTAACGATTCGGACCTATCTTTTGATCATATATAGAATTAAAATTTGAACTTGAGGATTGTTTTCAGAAGTCGATAGATTTGATGATAGTAAATGATATTAAACCTGCTTTAAAACAGAGTATTCTAGGGAGTGCAATATTTGCAGAAGAAGCCTAGATTGTCATGGAATTATTAGCAAACCTAGATAGTAAAGAGATCCAATTACTGATAAGATTCATTCGAGAAGAAATGGAATACTATTAAACTCAAAAGTCTTTGAAGAAATTTCTTTAAAGTCTTCTATGTCATTTATTTCGCTACTTGCGTTCGTTAAGAATATAAATATACATACATGCAGAAAATATCAGCATTCCAAAACTAATAACACCTAACCCCATTCCAATCCATCTACCGATAAAAAAGGAACTAAGTAAAACGGACACAAAGAATACAATTGTTATATTTGCAGCTCTTGTTTTGTCTTTTACTATTAATAAACTAAATACAAATACCACCATATTCGCAAGAAAGCCTATCAAAATTGGTATTAAAATATCCATTTTATCTTTCTCCTACTTTTATTTAAAATATATATACTTACTTCCATACTAAAGTATAAATAATGGGTAGTGAAGATATATATCTAAGATTAGAGCCTTGTTGAAATCTAGCGTTATGTGTATTCAATTCCAACTCTTATAGTTAAAAATAGTAATAAATATCTATAAATATGATGTTGAAAATATAACCTGAATTATTCACAGAAATTCAGAAACTTATTATAACTTATGGATTACCAAGCCTTTTCGGCTTTATTGTAATTCATTAAAAAAATGAAAAAAGAATCCATTTCTGTTAAAGTTAAAGTAACCAAAACAAAAACCAAACAGAAAGGACTCTTTATATGGTTACTTTAACGCAAAAAACACTTGATTTCAATCATAAAATTAAATTGTCAAATGATGGAGGTTCTCTTTCCTCCGATAATACAGGTGAGTTTCTTTTTAGAGAATTCGATGAAAAAATTGGTTTTTCAAAGACTTTAGTTAAGTACTTGAGACCTAACGATTCAAGGAAATATTATCTTCATTCAAATGAAAACTTGTTACGTCAAAAAGTCTATCAAATCATTGCCGGGTATGCGGAAGATGATGCGGCTGATCAGTTGACTCATGATCCTGTGTTTAAGGAAATCATTGAAACTCCAACACTTGCTTCCCAGCCCAGTTTGTCTCGCTTTTATACACGATTTGATAAAGATTCAATTGAACAATTAAATCTGGCTAACCAAGAAATGCTTGATAAGATTCATTGTTTTCGACAATCGAAAGAGTTATTTATCGACTTGGATTCGACTCATTCGGATACATATGGGGACCAAGAATCTTCGTCATATAATACTCATTATGGCACGATGGGTTTTCATCCATTAGTCGCCTTTGATGGTGCGACTGGTGACTTTTTGAAAGCACAACTCCGTCCCGGAAATGTTTATACATCAAATGGTGTGGTGGAATTTATTCGGCCTCTCATTAAACATTATAACGAAATGTTTCCGGAAACTACCCTGTTTCTTCGTGGAGATAGCGGGTTTGCTGTTCCGGGATTATACGATCTGTGTGAAGAAGAATCTGTTTTGTATATTATTCGGTTGAAATCGAATTCACAACTACAAAGTTTAGCGAAGGAATACCATCCTTCTTCCGCACCTTTAGATGTTTCCAAGACGGAAACCTATTATGAAGAAACGATTTACCAAGCAAAATCATGGTCAAAACCAAGAAGGGTGATTATTCAATCGGTACGTCCTGCAGGTGAGCTGTTCTTTACCCATTCCTTTTTTGTTACTAACTTTGAATTAGCTTTTCCTCAAGATATCGTCCGAGCTTATCAAAAAAGAGGGACGATGGAAAACTATATCAAAGAAGCAAAAAATGGCTTTTACTTTGATCATATGAATAGCCACGCTTTTCTAGTGAACGAAGTAAAAATGATGTTAACACTTCTTGCATATAATTTGACCAATTGGTTACGAACTCTTTGTTTTCCGGAAGGTCAAAAAACTATGCAAATTGATACGATACGTACTCGGTTAATTAAAGCGGCAAGTAAAGTCGTGAAATCAGGCAGATCCCTTTACTTCAAACTATCATCGAGTTTTGTGTATCAAAATTTCTTTTGGGATGTACTGAATCGAATTCAAAAACTACAATTGGAATGACCAATAGAATACTTCTCATAACTGAAAAAAATAAATTTTTCAGTCAAGGGGGAAGTATGCCCAAAATACCAGAGTTGTTCTATTGAAAATTCAGTTATTTTATGAATTGGCTACGGTTCTTAATTAAATACCGTTATGTTCAACTAATTTAACAAATTTTATCAAATGGGATTTGTAGCTATGAATATTTCAGGTATAAATAAATTTTGAAATAATGAAGTTTGCAAATCTGGAAAGGAGTCGTGATAGATCTTGAAGAAAAAAATCTTTCTAGCTGGATTAATAGCGATGATTTTAGCTGTTATGACCGCATGTGGTTCTGAACCTAGTAGTGATGCAGCAAATGAACAGGACACAGAAGAAACCGTAGAAGAACAACCAAATGATTATTCTACAGATCCAGAAAAACCAATTGTATCGAATGGATCTAATTCAAACAGTGAAGACACCACTGTAAATAAAAATAGCACCCAGTCCATTGAAAATGATACTAATACGTCCGAAACCAATGATAGTAATATAGAAGCAGACCCTTCGAATAATCAAATAAAGGAAGAAAGCATTCATCTTTCTAGCGGAAGTGAAGCAATTCAATATTTGGCAAAGGAATTAGAAATGGAAAATAATGAGGATATTATTTTTGATGACATGGGTGGTTCCTTAGAAGAAGATGCACAAGGTTCTTATTACACGATAACATTATATTCAAAAGAACTGAAAGAAGCTGGTGGTTCTGGTACCCTCGAAAGTTATAAAGTGTATCAAAACGGAAAATATGAACTACAATGATGTTTCTGTTAGAATGGAACTATAGGTGAATCAAAAAATCCACCCTAACTTCTCCTACAAAGTTAAACGGGTGGATTTTATTTTTCTTTATTGAATTCATGGACAACTAACTATTATAAAAGCAGTTTCTGTTGGACAATTCGAATAAAGTGATGTTCTCTTACTTTATTATCTACGATTTCATAGACATACACTTTACTCTTAATAGCCTCATAATCCCCTTCTACCGATTGTCGTTGGAATTGTTTGATATCATTCGTTACGACAATTAAACGACTTTCTCCATCTGCTTCTTCACTAATAAAATCAATTAATCCGAAAGAAGGCTGTTTTCGAATATTTATTCTACCTTGACTCAATTCATATTCTTCTATTACATGTAAATAATCATCTGATATAACTCGACCACATTCTACATTAGTAGGCGTTACTTTAAATTGAGCAATTCGCTTTACTGGTTTTAATTGAATCGAACGTTCTCGATCTATCGCATTCAAACGTTCTTTACTTCGATCTTCCATCTCATCTATTTGAGCATAGGTTTGATTAATTAAAGCACTGTTTTTACCACCGACATTTTCCTCTTGATATTTTTGTAAACGTTCTTGCAGAGTCTCCATTTGATTTTCAAATGATTTTCTAAGGAAAACACGTTTTCTATTAGTGTATTCCTCGCGCTTTCTTTGTGTAGTTTTTAGTAATTTTCTAGCTTGTTGAATGACATATCGTTTAATATCTTGATCCTCATTCTCATAGGTCTTGATTACTTCTAAGGATTGGTGAAAAAGTAAGTATGGTGATATTTGGACAAACTCACCATTTTCACGTTTACCGGTTAACATCAACTTCTGCTCCAGCTCTCTACCATTACCGTCAATAATCGAAACTTGATTTAACTCCATAATCATTGGTTCCGTTATGGAAGCATTTACTTCATATAACGGCAGAATGGTTTGCTGCATTTCTTTTGCGGTTAACTTCATGACTAAGTTAAACAATGGATCATCGTTCTCGATCATTGGGAGTTTATCCGTTTCTTTTGCTGAGGTAAGAGCAAAGCGTATGGAGTTATCAAATTGAAACATCAACTTTTGATCACGTGCAAAGTCACGAATACGTTTTGGGAAACGATCAATCCGAGCTATGGTTTGGTCATTCGATACACTCATTCGTGTTCTAGTATTTTTTAATCCATTAACAACAAAACGTCCATAAAAGCGTGTTGGAACACTATGCATGGATACTTCATCAAATGAACGCTTCGCACCTGGCAAATCAAAATTGTCGTCTAAACGTTCATTTTGGGCAAGTTCAAGCAGTCGCTTATGTTCTTCTGATAATGTTTTTTCCATATGCTCGATGATTTCATCTAAATTTTCACGATCTAAGATGGCTTTTTCCATAACGGAAGATAAATCTGCTTGTTTATCCTCTAGAACTTCGCCAACAAAGTCATAGACTAGATCTTGTCCAAGGTCTTCACGCATTTGTTCCATTTTCGTTAACAATCTTGTTAACACATCACCTTCACGAGTATTAGTGGCAACTAAGTTAAATACAAATACCTCATTTTTCTGACCAATACGATGAATTCGCCCCATCCGTTGTTCCAATCGATTTGGATTCCACGGAATATCATAATTTATCATTTGGTTACAAAATTGTAAGTTGATGGATTCACCACCTGCATCGGTAGCAATCATAATTTGAACGTCATTTCGGAACTTCTCGACTTCCTCTTGTCTTCGGTCCATCGAAAAGTCTCCAACAATTTTAGCTATATCCGGTACATAGGCTTTTAGTTTCTTCTCAAGATAATTTAATGTATCTTTGGATTCAGTAAAAATCAAGATTTTTTCACCTTTTGCCAATAAACCGCCTGCACCAAACAATGTCTTTTCTAGCTCTAAAAATTTTCGTTCATTTTCATTTTGTCTGATTACATTTGCTTTGCGAATCAATTGATCCAGCATTTCGATTTCTGTTTGTAATTCATCATAGTCTAGTTCTTCAAATTCACCCTCGGCATATTCCTCTAGTAACTCCTGTTCTTCTAACGATATATCTTCGTAATCTTCATATTCTAGCATGATTTGTTCTGCTTTTTGCCCTGTTTCTAATACACGTTGTAGTCGTTCTTTTCGTCGTACTAAAGAGAGATAAATTGCTTCGGTTGAAGAACTTAACCGTCTTTGTAAAATCATCATAGCAAAAGCAACATTAGGTTTATTGTTTTTCTTCGCCCGATTAAAATAGTGCCGAACATATTCTGTGACCGCATCATATAAATCAATTTCTGCTGGACTTAAGTTAAATCCTAGTGTTTTTGTCGTACGTTTAGGGAACAACGGCGTGCCATCAAAATTAACCATATTTTCCTTTAAACGACGAATGACATAAGGGTTACTTTTTTCAAAAATGGAGTCCCCTCGATTGAGATTAGAAAATATATCCGGATCAATTAGACTCATTAAGTGACGAAAATTCTCTTTGTCTCCTTTATGCGGAGTTGCGGTTAATAGCAAGGTGTGTTCTGTATGCCTTAATAAAGTTTCTCCAAGTTGAAACATTTTTGTACGCTTCACTTTTCGTTTCTTTTGACCAACGGTATATGCTGCCATTTTATGCGCTTCATCCACAATCACTAAATCAAATTGAGCATTTATAATCATATTTTTAATGTCCTCACGAGAAGCCCAATACATCGATACAATGATTTGTTGGTGCATCTCAAATGGATTCATCTCACCGGATGCTTTTAAATAATCACGGGTAATGATTAAAAAATCCTCATCAAATTTTTCTTTTAACTCTGCTTGCCACTGTTTCAACACAAGAGGTGGTACTAAAATTAATGTTTTTCGAACCATATTTCGGGCTTTTAGTTCTCGAATTAGCATTCCTGACATAATCGTTTTACCAGCACCAGGATCATCCGCTAGCAGAAAACGTACTTGTGGAGCTTGAAGCATTTTGCTATAGACAGCTTCGATTTGATGCGGAAGAGGGATCATATTCTTATTCCCACGCGCTCTTGATTGGGAATATTCTCGTTCCGTTTTTAATACATGATATTGCAAATAATGCTGAAAACGCTCCTTTAAATTGTCCGATACGTCTTCTTCAGAATATCGCTCCACTTCATGCAGCTGATAACTCTCCAGATAGTTTTCAAAGAATTGATTGGATTCTCGTCCAACTGCTTCTACTAAATATAAATCTTCATCTATCGTTTCGATATGTTTAATCTGAACCGGCTCTGGCCAAAAGGAAGCTCCTACAATTTCCCCTTTTTTAAGCACAATTACACCTTCTTTTCCTTCTCAAACTTAATACAATGCCTCGTATAAGCGTAAAACAAACTCTTCTTCTAAATAAGGCTCTGTTCCTTTCTTCGTAACATGCTCGATTCTTAATGTACACGTCTCACCAATTTTATAATGTTTTTCAATCAAACTAAATTCAACTTGTCTATTTCGGTCCTTATTTTCTCCTTTTAAATCAAATACGAGTTCCACTTCATTGGAAATACGTTCATCGCCTTGATAGAACGCTGCACGTACTTTACGTGAGGTATATTCATCGGACACACTCTGCTCTTGATAAAATGAAATCGGCACACGGTAGTTTGTAATTACTTTTTGTACCATCGCTACTGCAATATCAACAGGCTGTGCTTTTTCAATACGGCGGTAGTCGATTAATGGTACAACTGCTTCTTGTGGTAATGCACCGCCATGAATGAATTGTAGACCTCCACCTGTTTTAAATCGGTTCAACCCTTTTGCTAAAACAACTTCAACATTTTTTAATGGGGTTTGTTCTTCCTTTAACTTTATTGCTCCTTCAGGAACTGATAGTTGGTATCCAATCGCAAATCTACGATTACCGTCCATTACTTGACCTGCCACAGCTGAAATTTTCCCATATTCTTCAATTTGTTTAAATTGAAATAAAAATCCATGATCTGCGGTTATAAAAATCCGTTTTGCTTGCAGTCGTGATAACCGGTCTACGGCATAATTTAGATCTTGAATGGCCTGGTGAACCGCTTCATAGGTTTCTCGTTCTGACTTCGCTGAATCTCCTAATGCATCAATATGGTCATGGTATAAATAAACTAATCGTTTTCCTCGTAATACCTGTTCAGCTTCAGTCGTTTTCATATCGAGTAATGCTTTTAATTTAAGTACTTCGGTTTGTGGTTCAACAGATTGTAAGATTTTACGTCGATTATCCAAACCCTTTGTTGATTGACCGTCTGCATAAACTACTTTATTCTCATCCACGGTTAGTTCTCGATGTGGCAAAAGAGATGCCATCCCTAATTGTGTATATGTTGGATAACTGGCAGTCATCGGTTGGATCGTGGATGTTCCATTTTCCCTTTCTTCTAATTGGGTATGTAGTTCATGGGCTGCTTCGTATCTTAAAGCATCGGAAATAATAACAAATACCCTAGTTTGTTCTTTTTCCAATATAGGACGTATGTGTTGCGCAAAAAATCTTCGTTGTGGCACCAATGTTGATATATAACCTTCCGTTAGCTTATAGTTTATCTCTTCTGATATATGACGTAAGAACTTATTTTCGTACCAATTTGTTAATCGGCTTGCAATCTCTTCTAACATTTCCTTTGATTCTAGTTTAGTAAAATCATGCATAAAATGACGATATGCTTGATCAACTTCAAATACGTATGCTGCGTAACTTTCGTATAAATCATCTTCCTTATACATACGTATAATGGTTAATTTCAATTGCTCCAGCCGTATTGCTTGGAATAAGGTGTTATATATGGCATTTAATTGGCCTTTCGATCCCCAATGGGTTTGTAACCGTTGTTCAATTAAAGATAATCGCTCACTTACATGAATAATTTGATGAAGAAATTCATCGATACATTTTTCAATAATCAATGCATCTACAACAGGGAAAGTATCTACCATTGTGAAATGATCTAACTCTTGTTGTGAAAGTACTTCTCTTAATCGATTTACTCTTTCCCAATCTTTAATGCGCTCTTCTAATACTTCTTTGTCACTACGTTGTAGCCATTCTTCAATAAATAATGCACAGACGTTAGGTGCGGATGAGGTCCACTTATCTTCCCATTCATCAACAGAAAACTTCGCGTTTCGCTTAAAATGTTGATAGATTAAGACATTCATTAATTCGACTAATGGTTCTTCCGTCTGTTCTAAGGATATACCGAAATATCTACCAATAATTTCGAATGCTCGTTCTAATGAAAAGTTACGCTTTAATTGTTTCATCAAGTCATTTTCTTGTATGTATAATTCTTGTAAAAGAAGTTGACGTGTAATTAACCGAATATCCGGCACAGGTGCTTTGGTTACCACCGCCATCATACTCAATTCAAATTGGTTTTGATCAGCTTTTTGAGGTAATACTTTTGTCAATCTCCTTTTACGTTCTTTACTTCCAAAGAACAAAGGATATTGTTCCATCATTGGACGTAAGACATGATCTGACACTTGTAAGGTTTCGGATAACAAAGCAGTTTCATCTGCTTTAAATTCAGCACTGTATAACAAGATATCCAACAACATATTATCTGCATCTTCCGGTCTTGGCCCATCGGTATAGATTAAAAATGATTGATTTGGTTTCTCTAGTTCTATTTCAACTTTTAATTGGAAAAAGTTACGCTCATTTACATACCTTACTTCTACCTCTTCTAATTGTTCTTTAAGTTCTTCCACATCCACTTGAGCTTGTGCATCATACCAAAATACAATAGCACGCCCTTTTGTTTCTTTCTCTTGCTGTATTTTTTCTTGTAATTTCTCTATTACATTCATAACTTCCACCTCGTTATGTAAAGAGAAAGAGGGAAACTCCCTCTTTCTGTTATTTAATCTTTGCTAGAACTTTATCGAATTTGGCATAGTTGACTTTCACACCGTCATCTAAATCAATTTCAATTTGTTCATTTGCATATACTGCTAAATGCTTATCAAATTCCTGGAGTTCTTCTATCTTCTTCTGGTAAGCTATTTTAGCTTTTTCAAGGTTACGTCTATCTGTAGCAGATAGACTTGGATTTGCTAACCGTGTATCGATCATTTCAATCTCATTTTGATATTTCGCTTGAATCTCCTGCAAATGATCAAAACGAATCGTTGCCATCGTATCAGGCTGATATCGATGCATATAAATGAGCGTCCGTAATCCTTTTTGTTTACCAGAATCAACTAACCAATAAATTGGTCGTTTTTGATATGTTTTACAATGGTCTTTGAAAAATTCATCTAAGAAGTAACGCCGTAACCGTTCTTCTGGAGATTCATTCTTTTTCATCTTTAATGATTCAGCTAACCAGCGCACGTTTTCGTCTACCGTATCTGGACTATAGGCAACCGATAAAAACTCTCTTAGGCGGACAATGATATCATTTTCAAAATAGTGGTCGTCTGTTAAAAGAATAAGACCATTTGGGTTTGGTTTAAAAGTCTTGTACTTCGATTCATCAAACTCTCCACCAGCATATACTAAGCCTTCTATGTCTAATGAATATCGACCCATTTCACATCCGATGTAATAAGATAAAAAAGACCTTGTTTCTCTTTCACGATTGGCTATTGAGATTGTAATTTCATTGTCTTCTACTTCTGAAGAAAGTTCATCTTGTAATTCAAAATAATTAATATATATTTCATTTAAATCTTGTTCATTGTGTTTTAAATTATTAAATCTATTAATAGTTTCTTGACCCCAATTTTCAAAAGCCTTTGATATGGTGTTACCTATTTTATACTGTAAAAAAGGATGATTTTTGAAATCCCAAGAAGTTTCAAAGGAATCCCAATCTAATTTTGATATATGAATGTTTTCTTTTGTTAGTTTATTCACCATATCTTTCAATTCTTTGCTCAAAACTGGAAGTGGTAGACTAGCAACATTTCCAACTTGGAAGTTTAAGGTTGGATTTATAAATGAAATAAAATATGGAGAAACTTTACTTGCTAGATAACTTAAATATATATATATATCTTCATCAGGAAACAACGAAGATCCTCCTACATCAAACAGGAAACCTTTTGGCGTATATCTGACTCCAAAATTTGAAGAACTTACGAATGACCAAGTTATACCTTCCTTAAACATATAATCTAGATTTTGTGGTCTTGACTTTAATTTACCATTTGAATCTTTGAAATTTTTAATTTCATATCCATCATTTTCCCAATTAACAATTTTTTCAAAATTTCCATACCACTTCCTATAAGATCCCCCCTTGTTATAGGGGAACCATTTATAATCTGATTGTTTAGCTTTTGAACTTGTCTCAATTCCAAATCCAATTCTGTTATGACTAACTTCATACCAATTTCGTAAAAATCTATCATTATCAGCTGTTGCCATACCTTGTCGTGGTTTTGCTATTTCCTCAAGTGTATTTGATTCCTTAAAAATTTCTCTTACCCTTTTAGTTGCCCAATAAGCAATTGGAGAGCCAGGAATATTATGGAAACTTTTTTGATTTATATATAATTTATTTTTACTTTGAGAAAAATGATCTCTCTTAGAGAGTGAATCATTATAATCAACCAATCTTATAAAAGCGCTATTATAATTAGGCACTGCAATTTTCCGAAACGTTTGGGAAGATGTTTGAACTACTTCACCACCTATGTCATCAAACGCCTTACTCCCTAAATGAACCAAATTTAAAATTGTACAATGATTTAGTATGTACTTTCTTAAGTCTTCAAAGCTACTTAAAAACATCCAAGAGTGTTGTGTTATTGAACTATTTATACCATACGTTTCAGTTAAATCATTAATTCTCTCGATGAATGCAGCATATAAATCAAAATTTGATTTATTGTAATTTTTCTTGACATATTCCTTTAATAATTTATTCATTCCCCTATTCCCCATATATGGCGGGTTAGTAATTACTACATCATACAGTGAGGACAAAACTATAGATTGCTTTAAGATTTCTTTAAAATCCTTTAACTGATCATATGCAATTATATTATCTATTGAAACTTGAACTTCACCAAGATTGTCTATACGACTCAAATACTTTTCATATTTTATCTTTGGAGGAGTTAACAATGAACCATAATTTTTGGCATCTTGAAATAAGTAAGTAATTAATTCAATCTCTTTTTCCTCTTGTTGATTAGTAGCTAATATTGTTTTTAATCCATCTAAATCCAAGTTATTAGATTCAATTATAGCTAAAATATTCAATTTTACGTTTTGCTTAAAAATGCGCCTTGACTTTTCACGTGCCTTCATCATTAAAACAAATGAAGCCATTTGAGTGGCTCTTTCATCAATATCTATTCCATAAAGATTATTTTCTAGAATAAGTTTTGGAATTTCTCTGCTTAAGTATCCTGCTTCTTCATACATTTTATAGAGTAAGTCAAATGCATAAACTAATATATGGCCAGAACCTACACATGGATCAATAATTGTTATTTCTTCTAGATTAATTGATTTATATCTAATTTCCTCAAGTTTCAACTTTACTTCTTCAGCTTGAGTAGCTGGTTCAATGTAATATTTGAGTGACTTTTTAATTTCTGAATTCGGATTAGCCTCTAACCATAATTGTCCTAAAGAGTTTTCAACCATATACTGTACAATCCATTTTGGTGTAAAAAATTGAGTAGCGGCTGGTATCTCATTCTTTTCAGCCTTTTTATTCTTTCTTAATTTAGCGAAAACTGCATCTTTCGGCTCTGCATTATAATATTGATACAACCAACCTATAACTTCTACTTCGTTAAAACTATTAGTTAACTCTTCGTTATCGATTAATTTAGAAATAATAAATTCACTATCCAATAAATAATCCGGAAGTAGTAACTCAGTATAGTCGTTTATTTTTTCAAATAAAGTTGGCAGTACTTTATTTAGGTTGTTACATTGTGCAACAAATAGTTTCCTATATGCTTGCTCGTTTTCTCCTCTTTGAATTAAGATATTGATTTCCTTACTATCAACATCCAAATTCATCGTTTCATATTGAAGCAAGATATCTGGTTCGTTCTTGCCAGAGCTACTGGATAGTACATTGACACGGTCAGGTAAGTAGTTATTTACTTCCATATACCGAATCGCTATAATCCGGTTAAACCACGTATAAGCTACTTCTTCAATTAATTGTCCATAACCAACCGTATTTAAACGGTTTTGTAGTGTCCGTAAGGCGTGCTTTAAGTCTTGAGGAAATGTCTTGCCGTTGACAATTAATTGTCCATAATTCTCTTCAATTGTTAGCTCAGAATTTTCTTTCGTAATCCCATATTGTTCTGCCTTCAATGCCACTTTTTCAAGCAAGTCACGTCTCGCTTCTACAGCAAATTTTTTTAACTCTGCTTTATTCATTTATTTCACCCCTACTATGTAGAGGAGCAGATAATATTCCTGCTCCTGAATTTAAGCTTTCACAAAGTAATGCGTCTGCAATTCCTTTAATAATTCTCGTTTTAGCGAATCAACTGCACGTTCCAAGTCTTCTTCCGTTTCAATTGTATCTACACGACTGAAAAACTTATCATACAGGTCTTTACCTGTAATTGGTTTTGGTTCTCTTTCTACCGTATCTGTTTCTTCTCTTATTTCTTTCAACATTTGTCGTGCTTTTGATTTTGTCGAGTCAACCAGTTCACCAAGCTGTTGTTGATTAATACGAGCGCTTGAAATGCGTTCACTGTTCTTTATCTTTTCATATAGTTGAGTTGCACGGTCTATTCTCGACTGAATATAAGCTGTAATTGTCTCATATTGGGAGTATTGTTCATATAAATCTTTTAATTGCCCCATTGATTTATCAGATTGAACCAAAACAGCTTGTTTTTGTTTGTCTGTTTCTTCTTGGATGATGTTCTTTAAATCATCGGTTAGCTTTGGTAATTGACTAATATCTTTCGATGGTTCTTCTTGCAATAAAATTTGTTTCATTCGTTGAGCAATATCTTCTAGTTCTTCATTATGAATAATTTCTAAATCCTGTTGATGATTTTTTAGAACTTGCACTGCTTCATCAAACTTTACAATTGGATTTCCTTCATAGAATCCTTGAAGCATTTCGATAATATCAAACCATTCCTCCATATCATCTTCATACTGAATGAAGGTGCGACAGAATTGTTCTGGGTCACGTATCGATAACAATTTTTGTGTATCTGTTACGACTCGTCGAATATGACTCTCGCCAGGATATGGATAGTCACTCGTAGGATCTTGTTGACGTCTTCTTTCACGAATCTTCTCAATCGGCTCAACAAACTCCTCATGTACTTTTTCACGGATGATTTCTTCATACGCATCGTACGTATCGAAAATCTGTGTTAACGAGAAGAAATCACGCACTAGTACAATAAGTTCCTGTTTAACTTGTCCATCCATCTCAACGATTGGCATTACGACAATCCGATCACGTTCAGATATCCTTTCCAATCTATCGTAGAACCTTTCTGAATTCGGATTAAATGGTTCACCTGCATAAGTAAATCGGACTTTTCCTGCATTCATCAGGCCTAACAAGATACCAATTGTGTCTTGTTCTTCCCATCCATAAGGCACTGCTTCATATTTTTGTACAATCTCTTTTAATGTTCGTTGATCATGATAACGTTCCAGTTCTTCGATAAAGACTTTTACTTCATCGACTGCATTTTTATTTACATCACTGAAAAGGTTTTGTTGTCCTAAATTTTCCGCAACCTGTTGCCATTCTTGTTTACTATTTCTAAAAGAGATTGGTTCTTCTATATAATGAAATTTTGTAAATGTATTTCGAATGAGCATATCCATTGCTTGATTCACTTTATGTTCAAAATCTCCATTAAAGTCTCGGCGCTGACTATGGATATAGAATTCCGCATTTTCACATGCTTTAGCTAACAATTCTTCTGCTTTTTGAGAATACTCATCCACTTCTGCTAGTTTTGCTTCAAAAATCCGTTTCTGTTGTTGCGTTGTAGTACTCGATTGTTTTCGACGAACATAACTGTCAACTTGTTGGATATATGCTAATGCTTTTTCTGCTTCTGCCACATATTCTTTATCTAATAAAATAATCAGATAACCAGAATTAGCTTGTAGTGCTGCTTCTGAATCGGTCATACCTTCTGTATACACTTGCATCGTTAATTCATGATTCATTTGACCCTTCACGTAATTATCGAAGCGTTTATTATAATCAAAGTGTTTGGTTTGTTCATTATGTTTGTATTCGTACTTCGGATGACGATACATCACGTTGAAAAACAGATTTGCTAACCGCTCTTTAACTACAGCTGAGTTATACTCTTCTGCACGAATCTCACGATTAATTTCTTGTTCTTCATCGGATAAGAAAGAATAGGTTCCATCAGCATGTTGCTCAATGAACATCGCGGTTTGCAGACGGTTTAATGATTCTTTGATTTTATACTCTAAAGGCTGACGTTCATCATATACGGTCTCCACCATCAAGGTTGCAATATTACTTGGAGTGGATTTAATTGCATCAATTCCTTTAATTAAATAGAGTACTTGCAATACTTGTACATCATATTCTGTTAACCCTTCATCATTTTTGGCACGATCTGCTGCTCTTGCAATCGTACTTGTAATGGATGATTCTAAATAATCTCGAATTGATGGATAAAATTCAGCCATGGTGACCATATTGTCTACATTTTCACTCGCATTTAATTGAGCTGCTTCTTGGAAAGCTTTTAGTAATGACCGTTCACCACGTGATGTATGCTGTCCTCCTTCACCCAGGTTACGAATCTTCGTAAAAATCATTTGTAGTAATTCGATTTGATAAGGAACAAACGGATAAAAGGAAACAAATTCATCGATGCTACGATAACCTGAACGGAGTTGTGTGTGCGTTCTATCAAATGCTAATCTATTTTGAATTAGTTTTCCTTCTTGGTCATGTATGGTTTTTAATGTATCTTCTCCAACTTCTGTTTTCTCTAAGAGCCTCTTTTTAATAACCTCATCGGTATTCGCACTTGATAGGTTAATTTTTGTTTCAAAGCGACCTTGAATTTTAGAGAAGTCTTTTGTACTATCTAAATCTGATACAGTTGCTTCTAGCTTTTCTTGTGATGTTACGATTACCCATGCTTGACCTTGGCATAAATCACCTAATTTTTCTGTAATCGTTTGTAGGTTTAGCATTAAGCTCGTATTATTACCGATATATTGTCCAATTTCATCCGCTAGGAACACAATGCGATAATCCGGGCCTTGTTTTTTACAATAATCGGCAACTAATTCCGCTACACGTTGTGCATCAATCGAAAACCATTCTCTACTTACATCAAAAAAAGTTTCAGCTGTATCCCGATCGTATCCTACTGTTTCTAATGCTTGAATTACCTTCTTTTTACGTAGTAATATTTTTAATCGGAATTCTTCCCACGGTTTACCATTTTGGTCCAGAATCGCTTGTTTAAATTCCTCATACTTTCCATCTTCATCTAATTGACGTTCCATTTCTGCAACCCAAAGTGTATCAGAATACCCTAAATGGTTATTAAACACTCGTAGAAATACCTCAATGATACGCTCTTTTTCAGCATCTTTTGACGAAGAGGTGGAACGTGAATCAATATTAAATAGTAATGCATCTGTTTTTTTCTCAGATACCTTTTTCATCATGTTAAGTAATTCTTGATTATTGGTCTTGTCTTCAAAATATTCGGCAGGAGTTTTTCCATTAATGGATTGATTATGTAATAAATAAGATAAAATCTTCAGGAAGTGAGATTTACCAGATCCAAAAAAACCTGAAATCCATACACCTATTTTTGTTGAAGGCTGGTCATATACTGCTAAATAATTTCGATAAAATCGTTCTAAGTAATGTTCGCTTTCTTCTGTCAGTACATATTCATCTAATTCTGTTTTTACTACCTCTTCGTCCACTTGCTCTGCTTGAACAACATTGTTAATTGGACGAAAAATATCTTTTTTAAATAGTTCTTTAATTTGCATCCCTTTTCCCCCTAGGAAATACGTGATAATTGATAGTCGTCTTCATAGTCCAAAATGCCAAATAGTTTTAGCCTCAGCCCTGTAAATTCACCGGGATAAAACAAGACAATCGGCTTTTTATAGCCTTTACTGGAAACAATTTTTAGTAATTGACTTGAGCGTAGAAACGGGTGAGCGGTACCAACACCTGTAATAAAAATTAAATCCGCTTCCTCCGTTTTATCCTTAAACTGTTGGAACATAATATTACCTTCATTTAAAATTGGATCGATTACATCTATTAATCCACGCATCCCTTCACTTTCTGTTAACTCATATAGTTCTTCTAGTTCATCTTCGTCAAAGAATGAAAGTAAGAATTCAAACAGATTTACTTCCTTTATCTTAAGTGACGTGCGTTTCAACATATTTTTTACATAAACACGTACTTGTAGCTCATCTTTCGCTGGATAATCCAATACAAAATGAGGAATATCGCTCCCAATCCCTTTTGGTTGGGTGAATCCGTCTTGGTTAATTCGCTTTTCCATTTGTTCTAATCGTTCATATGTAGACTTCATGACTCATTCACCTTTTCTAAAACTGAAAAAGAATACAACAATGGCATATTCTTTTCAGCATAAGTTTTTAAATCTCGGCTTATATGTATTGGGTTAATGGTATATTTTGTCTGGTCAATTTGTTCAATCATTTTTGCCTCTTTAAAAAATAACATTAAGGTACTAATTAGACGTTTAATCGTCTCAGGCCTCCATCCATTAACTCGCTCGCTTACACTTGCTTTACCTTCAAAGAAATAATGAAAATCATTACGATACAGTGGTTCCTGTTGTTCATACTTATAAACAATAACTTCTATATAAAATTCTAATGGTATTCGATAAACTTGAAGAAAGGTATACAACGTTAATGCCTTTCGATCATAATCATTCGCTCGTAAAAAGTGCTGTTTCATTTCATCGTCTAAGGAAGCTGCACGATTATAAACCATGTTAAATCTATTTTTTATACTCAAAGGACTTCTTAATTGAAATAAATTATTCTCCGTCACTTCTTCTAAAATCTCTTTCTTATTTTTCCCTTGCAAAATAAGATTGATTACTACCGCAATGTCATTCTCTGACCATTTTTCTTTCGTGAATCCTGCTGAATATTCCATTTATTCTATCCCTCCTCTCTATTGTGTTTTATTTATTTGGTTGATTACTTTATCAACTACTTCAAGTCTTCGTTTTCCACATTGTTGACGAATTATCGTGGTATAACTCCCATTCTTCATAAGTTTATTCGTATTATTTATGTACAATTTTTGAATCAAATCCATCATTGCTACTTCATCAATTTCATCTTCCCAATATTTATCGATAACTTGGTTAATAGACGCTGCAAGATCACGTTGAGTTCGTTGAAATATTTTAATTTCCATTTAAGAGTCACCTACTCTTACTTTTTTTATACTTTATCTTTATTTTATTCTACCACGAAAGTACCATAATAGAATAATAAAATTGAGCCGCTACCAAAGGTAACGGCCCATTATTAATTGACAGACTTATTCATCTTCAAAAAACAATTTAGCAACTTTATCATTCTCTTGTTTGGATAGGGTGCTACGTACAGATTCTTCAGGCATGGGAATTGGAAAAGTCATTTTTTCCACCCGACTCTTTATACGACCGCTTGGGTATTTTCGGTCTAACTCTGTAATTGGCATATTTGAAGTTATAATGGTTGGTTTATTATCCATCATTCGTTCATCTAAAATCTGAGTTAAGATTTCTTCCACCCAATCCGTAGTTTTTTCCACACCTAAATCATCCATAACTAAGATATCTGCTTCAGTTAAAGATCGAATGATATCGTATGAATTTACCTCTTTTTGATGAAAAGTATTCTTCAATTCACTTAATATATTTACCACTGAAATATAAAGTGGATTTATTTGATATTTCATCATTAGTTCATAGATGATAATGATAGATAATAGTGTTTTTCCTGTACCTTTTGTCTTGCTATAAATGTAGAGACCCTTTCCCATATCATTCATTGTTTCAAAAGATTTGATAAATCCAGATGCTACCTTTTGCGCATATTTTGCATGCTTTATAGCATCTTTACTTTGATAATGGTTAACGTTAAAATCTTCTAAGCTCTTATGATGATATTCTTTCGGAATTCTAGCAGTTTTAATAGAATTTAGTAATTGTCTTTGCTCTCTACACTTGCAAAATGTCATCGCTTCTGTCCCATCTTCTCTGCGATAATGAATCATACCACTTCCATCACACTCATTATAAATACACTTATTTGACGGCTTAGTGATTTTCCCTGGCTTTTTCAACGACAAATCACCCATATCGTTCGAAATATTCATCTTCGACATAATCTCCTGTATTCTGTTCATTGTTAACAACCTCCTGAAAAAAATAGTTTTTATGCGCTTGATCAAAAATATAGTTTGTTACATATCGAAAAGAACGAATTTGATCGTTTTTGTGTTGTGGCTTAAACTGGCGAAAACAATCCTCAATCCATTTCAGAACTAGGTTAGTGTTCCATTGCTCTTTGACTACTTCTAAAATAGCTTTATAGTCATTAGATGATATTTTGGACTTTCCACTAAGCTTCAAATAAAGTTCACATATTTTATTAAATTGTTTAGAATCATTGGATTTCATATCATCATCAATTGACAATGAAGATGATATTTCTGATAAATTATTTGTATTAGTATCTGTAGTAATCTCTGGTATTGCAGTAATACCTGTGCGTTTCGAAAACTCATTATAATTATTCAACTGTTCAGTATTTGTTTCTCGAGCATCAAAATCTGCGCTTCCAGTTAACAAATTTTCATCTTCGAAACGGTATCCAATCTTTTTTAAATCTGATGTCACTTTTACTAGATTTACGCGATATTGAAATGTTTTATCCCATCTATAGATAGGATTGCTTCTTTTATTTAGATATCCCTTTTTTACCAGTTGATTTATGTGCTTCCGCACTGTATTTACAGATACGCTAAGCATCACTTCTTCTTTTAACTCTTCTGCCTTCTTATAAATCCATCCATATTTTAGGGAAACATCACCTTCCTTACTGCCATTTTCTAACCTTGTTTTTTCTTCTAGTAAATATTTACTTACATCCTTGGTACGTTCACTCCAGTAAATAAACTGATTTAGTATGATTGCTTCTTCTGTGCTGCCTGTTAATTTGACGTACTCCTCTTTAATTACAGCTCTTTTTAGTTTCTTTTTAATTTCTATCACCTTCCTCTCCGTTTTAATTGAATAATTTTTAGTCCTGTTGCTTTATCAACGATAAAGCCTAAATATTATAAAGTGGTGTTTTTCATATTTTAATAGGTTAGATAAAATTTTTTTATAAATTTAAAAAGATCACTACTGAAGCCCAGTAATACCTTTTAAATGAACGTTATTTAAGTTTGTCAAAAAGATAATAGTCTCTTTTTTCATTTGATCTGTGATTTGATTAGATTGATATATAACTTTAAAAATCCTAAATATAAACATGACTCTAAATTGACCGTTTATGACTATTATCTACCCGGTTATAGACAAAGTGTATATTTCTTACATGAGTATCGCTATAATAGTTTCATTAGATTAAAGGAAGGTCCGTAATCGTATATTTAAAATCTAAATCAACTGAAACATCACATCAGACAATGATTAAATACAACTTCGTATTTCATGAGTTATGGGACAAATGGTATAGAAATGGAAATAACAAAAATTTTTCTTTACATAATACTGCAGAAATGCCCAAAATATAGAAGTATATATGAAAAGAATATAAAAGGAGATTTTATTAGTGAGAGCATTTGATAGAACGGGCTTTTTTATCCACCAGACAACAAAGGTAAGAATACGTAAGTTCTTAGACAAAGGAATAGAGGTATATACCTATTCGAAAGATGGTAAATTAGGTTTCATACCATATTGTAACTTAGTAACCAATATAGATAATCTTTATGAAGGAAAATCACTTTATGTCCACTTTCTTGGATATAAAAAACCCCATCTCTTTTTTACCGAAGAGGGAACAGTATTATTTCCTGATCTTCCGTAACAGGAATATTAATTAAAGACCAAAATACTACAATTATTCAAAGCTTGAGGAGTTTGAACATACCTCAAGCTTTTTTGTGTAATTAAAAACTGTAAATGATATAGCTACTCTAAATGATCGATATAAAATTTCAAGTTGCAAAAAAAAAGTTTTTATTTCCTCTTAAAATATCATTTTTTCGCGGTTATCATATTTCAGCAAATGACTAGCCGGCTGTTATTTGTGTGTTTAATCCACAAATAGATAAGGGGAGAGTTCATTCATTATGATAAAAAACGAAATTTTAGATTTTGATAAGCATTACAAACTTAAACTCGCAACAAATAAAGAGTTAACAAAAATAAAAGGCTATGACTTTCTAAACTTCCTAACAGACTTAATGATTAAATACTCGGATACTTTTATTACTGAATTGGAGGATGAAAGATGATAACTAAATATACAAGAGCATACGCCTATGTTCGTATTAGCACAAATAAACAACTAGATAACACATCTATTGAACAACAAATTGAAGCAATAGAAAAGTATTGTAAGGAAAATAATATTATTCTTGTAAAAACATATGTAGAGGAACCAGCATCCGGGGAGAGTTTTTCAAATAGACCTGAGTTTAAAGAGATGTTTTATAATGTTTTCCAAGAGGAGAATAATATTGATTCCGTCATCGTATTTAAACAAGACCGCATATCACGCAATTCTTTAGATTCTCAATATATCTTTAACCGTTTAAAAAAGGCTAACAAGAACCTAATTTCAATAGCTGATAATATCGACACAAACGATCCTAACTCAAAGCTTATTTATCAGATATTAGGTATTATTGCAGAAGTCGAAAAAGATCTAATCGCTTTTCGTACATCACTAGGTATGGAAAAAACCTTTGAAAATGGAGACTTCAACGGTGGAAGGGTATTTGGATATAATTTAGTAAATAAGAAATTAGTTATTAACGAAGATGAAGCAAGAGTAGTGAAATACATTTTTGATTGTTACTCTAACAAAATGTGGGGTTATCGAAAAATAGCTAGTAGTTTAAATATGCAAGGTATCAAAACCAAAAAGGATAATTATTGGTCTATTACTGCTGTTAGAACTATTCTCAATAATAAAATCTACAATGGTTATGTTAAATGGAAAGGTAAATATAAAAAAGGGAATCATTATCCTATTATTAGTGAAGAGCTTTGGGAAAAAACCCAAAAGCTTTTATCACTACGTAGTTATACCCAAGAAAAAAAACACAACGGCTCTTTTCCGTTATCAGGTCTATTAAAATGTCCTACTTGCGGAGGAGCGATGGTACAAGGAAATGCAAACAAAAAATACAAATATTACGTGTGTAGCCGTTTTAAAAACAGTGGCTCTAAAGCATGTAAGTCGAATCTTGTAAAAAAGGAGTATGCAGAGCAAGAGGTTTTATCACAGGTTATGAATTACCTTAACGATTTAAACCTCTCTGTACCATTACAAACAGTTGTTATGGATAACCTAAAAAGTGAACTTGAACCAATTGAAGAGGAACTTAAATTACTAGAAAAAAATTTAAGAGAACTAAAAAGAGAGAAGCAGGATCTCATACAACTTTATACGAAGAAAATAATCGACATTGATACACTTAGTGATGAAATGAAAAGAGTTCAGAATCAAGAAAGTGAACATAAGGAATTTAAAATACTACTAACAAATCAGATAGAATTAAAGAATAACAATGACTTATTACCAGTAATTAACCGCATTGCTAATGATTTTAATTCATTTTTTAACTTATTAGACGACTTTGATAAGAAAGAATTACTTCGGTTGCTTATCAAAGAAATTCAAGTAAATACTGGAGAAAAGCCTAAAGATCGAACCATCAAAAAAATAGTCTACGAGTTTGATCAGAAGTTATTTAAAGAGATAAATAATGAACTTGTTTGACAACTTGCTGGCATTTTACTGTAGATTTGAACAATTTTTAGTAGGAAGCTCAATTAGCAGTCTATTTTCTAGCAAATAGACTGCTAAAATTATAATCTTATTATTTTCCCTCTTCTACAAATGTAGTAGTCAATAGAAACTCTGACTTTAAAGCAGGTTTAATATCATTTAATATGACTAAATCTATCGGCTTCTGAAAGTGATCTTCTAGGCTTATTTTTAAGTCCATGTAATTATCAAAAGATAAATCCGAGTCGTTAAATTCTACTATTACATCAATATCACTGGATTCTTTTTGTTCATCGCGGCTGTAAGAACCAAACAAACCAACTCGCTTAACACCGTGTTTATCTCTCCAAGTATTTAGGTTTTTTGATAATTCATCAAGGATTGCTTGTTTCGATAACATATTATCATCACCATTTTCCGACATTGGTTTTTTATTTTCGTTATAATTCCGAACCCATTAACAAATGATATAAGTCCTAATAATACTCTACCATTAATTACACATTCTACTGAACCGCAACCAGCCAAATTACTATTAAATTGCTGTTATTCCTGTAAAGGGTGAGATAGTTTAAGTGTATTAATTAAAGCTCCTATAAATAAGGAGCTTTATCCTGCACAACAAGATAATTTTGATACATCCTTATCAAATGTAAGGGCAGCTAATTTTATTCCCTCTGCCGATGTTAAATATGGAGCAAAGCTTTCTTTTAAATCCTCTACGGTTAAGCCAAATTTAACGGCTAATGTCGCTGCATAAATCACATCTCCTGCATTTTCAGCTACGATATGAACCCCTAATACTTTTAACGTTTTTGCATCAGCTACAAGTTTAAATACACCTGTTGTTTCCCTATTTACTATCGCTCTTGGGACTGCATCTAACGGTAATACTGATGTTTTTACTTCATAGCCTTTTTCTTTTGCTTGTTCTTCCGTTAAACCAACTGTTGCAATCGATGGATTTGTAAATATAACGCTTGGAACAACGGATAAATCTATTTTTTTATTTAATCCACCATCTGCATTATCTGCAACAACTCCACCTTCATAGGCTGCTACATACACAAATTGCGGTCCTAATGTCACATCTCCTGCTGCATAAATCTTTTCATTACTTGTTTGAGCAAATTCATTTATCAGTATTTCCTTTTGTTTTCCAACATCAACACCTGCAGCACGTAAATTTAAAGAATCCGTATTTGGTTTTCTTCCTGTTGCAATAAGTAACTGCTCTGATTCAACGACTTTTTTCTTACTGTTTACAGTTAGATAAACCTTTTTTATCTCCCCATCTTGTTCGACACACTCATATGTTGCTCCTTTGATAAGGTGTATACCCTGTTCGATTAACATTTTTTCTACTGTTTCAGAAATTTCCGGGTCATACTCTTTTAATAATCGCTCACTTCTTTGTATAAGTGTTACTTCTGAACCTAAATGATGGAAGAGTTGCCCAAGCTCAATCCCAATATATCCTGAACCTATCACCGTTAAACGTTTTGGAACTTTCTTTAATTCAAATAGCGTTGTACTTGTTAAATAATCAACTTTATTAAGTCCAGAAATCGATGGGATAGAAGGAGAGGCCCCTGTTGCAATTAAAAAGCGTTTTGCAGAAAGTTTTGTTCCATTTACCTCAATTGTATTTTCATCAACAAAGCTTGCTTCTCCCTCAATTAAATCAAATCCATATTCGTCTATTAAATCGACATATTTTTGATTCCGAAGTTCACTCACTAATTCGTTCTTTTGCTTGATTAAAGGAGCCAATTCCACTTCTCCAGCAGATGTTTGTAAACCTATAAACGGATTTATCTTAGCTAAATGATTGATTTCCCCTGCTCTAAGAAGGGTCTTGGATGGAACACAGCCAATATTCACACAGGTCCCTCCAATCGTTCCACGCTCAATCATTCCAACTTTTGCACCGTATTCAATAGCTTTAATTGCAGCAGAAAAAGCTGCACCACCAGAACCAATAATAAGAAGATCATAATTACCTTTAGTACCTAACACCACATTTTCTTGTTGTAGTAACTCTTCAATTTCTCCAGTTTGATAATTTGCTTCGTTAATTGCCCTTTTTGCACTTTCAACCTCTATACCATTAGGCAATTCAAATACTACTTCACCGCGACGGAAATTTGCTTCAGTATTTTTAGCACCTATACTTTCAAGTGCTGACTCTACGTGTTTTTCACAGCCTGTACAAGTCATTCCTTCAATATTTACCTTATATTTATTCATAATAAAGCTCCTTTCATTAATCTCTCATGTTAAAGTTTCTATTATTGGACACGCATGTAATTGCTTTTCATCAGGACATCGTTGTTTCAAGTCACCTAACATAGTTTCAATTCGTTTTAAATCCTCTATTTGCTTTTGAACTTCCTCTTGTTTTCTAGAAACAAATTCAAACATATCTTGGCAACGGACTTCATCTTTATCTACAACTCCAAGTAACTTGTAGATTTCACCTAAAGAAAAACCAAGCTCTTGTATTCGCTTGATGAATCCTACACGCTTAACGTCATAATCTGAATATAAACGATAACCAGTTTTTGTTCGGGAAGGTTCCTTTAGTAAATTTTTTCGTTCGTAATATCTAATCGTCTCTTTGTTAACTCCACATTTATCTGCAAACTCACCAATGCGATAAATCACTATTTTCACCTCAATAAAATTATAAACCATGTACTACAGTACATGGTCAAGTAGATATATATTATTAAAATTTCCCTACTAAAGTATTCTCCTTCAATGAAAAGTGGTTTTTTATTATAAAATTGCCCCCACTAGTAAATGGTTAAGATAAATTTAAAAAGGTTGGAAGTTCTCCCTACCTTTTATTTCACTTATCAGTCGTTTTATGATTATTGTTTTCCCTTTTTAAAACTCTGATAATTCTTATTCCCACCAGACAGGTTAAATACCTCTTTAAAACTCATATTAATTAATACATTCTGAGCCGCATTACCAGTAACACCCTTTTGTTCAAGGGAATAAACAGCTGATGCAACTCTAGTTAAATCTGGATCGACACTCGGTCCACAAACACCTGTAGAACAACATTTTGCTGGGTCAAACATTTCTACCTTTTTCATCATGAACAACTTCTTTATTGATGTATAGTTATATACTTATATAGAAACCGAAAAGATAAGGCTTGCGTATCAACATGCCTCATCATTCCCTATTATTCACCTGTTTCAGCAAATCGCTTAATCCGTTCACCTATTTCATCACGAACGCGCTGAAACACTTTCCAAACTTCTTCTTCCGTACCTTCAGCCTTGGCTGGATCGTCAAAGCCCCAATGTTCACGTTTTACATGAGGTGGTGTCACTGGACAGCGGTCTTTGGCATCTCCACATAATGTTACCGCCAATGTTGCGTTATTTAAAAATTCTTGATCAATGGTTTCCGATTTTTGAACAGAAATATCAATTCCAGCTTCCTTCATTGCTTTTACCGCATTTGGGTTTAGTCCATGTGCCTCAATCCCTGCACTTCTAACTTCCCATTCATCTCCGAGATATTTTTTCGCCCATCCCTCTGCCATTTGACTACGGCATGAGTTCCCTGTACATAAGAAATAAATTGTTTTTTTAGCCATAATTCATTCTCCTTTTTAAAATAGTAGAAGTGTTAGATAAAGACCTACTAAAGTAATAAAAAGTATTGGGATAGTTAAAACAATCCCGGTTTTAAAATAGGTTCCCCATGAAATTTTAATTCCTTTTTGGGAAAGTACATGGAGCCACACTAAGGTTGCTAGTGAACCAATTGGCGTAATTTTTGGTCCTAAATCCGAACCAACTACGTTAGCATAAACAAGCGCTTCTCTTAATACACCAGAAGTATTCGTTTCAGCAATGGCTAATGCATCAATCATTACGGTTGGCATATTATTCATAATCGATGACAGGAAAGCAGCTATAAAACCCATTCCAACTGTAGCAACGAATAATCCTTGTTCAGCCACAGTTTGAAGAACACTTGCGAGCGCAGAGGTCAGCCCGGCATTTCCCAATCCATATACGACGACATACATTCCAATTGAAAAAATAACGATATTCCACGGAGCGCCTTTAATAACTTTTTTCGTATTAACAGCGGCACTACGTCTGGCCATTATGATAAAGAATATAGCTATGGCCCCAGCAATAATAGATACTGGTAAATTTATGAATTCGCTACTAAAATAGCCAATTACTAATAATCCGAGAACATACCAAGAAAGGCGAAACATCTTTATATCGTTTATTGCTTCTTTCGGTTCCCTAAGTTTCGATAAATCATAATTCTTAGGGATACTTTTTCTAAAGTAGATTAGTAATACCGAAATGGTTGCAATTAGTGAAAATAAGTTCGGAATAATCATCCGCGAAGCATATTCAACAAATCCAATGCCAAAGAAGTCTGCAGAAACGATATTTACTAAGTTACTTACAATAAATGGTAATGAAGTTGTATCCGCAATAAATCCACTTGCCATAATGAAAGGGAATATCATTTTTTCTTTAAAATTCAAATTTCGCACCATTGCAAGAACAATCGGTGTTAGGATAAGTGCCGCTCCGTCATTCGCAAATAATGCTGCAACAACTGCACCTAAAATACTAATGTAAACAAACATTTTTATTCCATGACCTTTTGCTACCCGTGCCATGTGCAGTGCTGCCCATTCGAATAATCCAATCTCATCTAGTATTAAAGAAATAAGGATAATTGCGACAAAGGATAGCGTTGCATTCCATGTGATGTCAATTACTTCAAGAACATCACTGAATCCTACTACCCCTACTAATAAGGCAATTACAGCTCCACCCATTGCGGACCAGCCAATGTTTAAGCCCTTTGGCTGCCATATTACTAGTACTAGGGTTGCAATAAAAATTAATATTGCGAGTATAAGCGTTGTAGACAAAATAATACCTCCAATTTAACAACAAGAAATTCGTGTACCATTTTCTTCAAGTTCTTTTAATTTGTAATCTTGATTAGGTAATTGATCAAGAATAGGTTTAATAAATGAATAATATTCATTTTCCTTATCTACGGAGTAAAATATCCATTGCCCTTTTCTTTCTTCCTTAACCAATCCTAAGTCTTTCAACTTACGTAAATGCTGACTAATCGATGGCTGACTGACTTGAAATATTTCAACAAATTCACAGACACAACAAGCTTGATTATCAATTAATTTCATAATCGTTAATCTTGTTTTATCACCCAATAATTTTAAAATAACTGCAGCCTTTTCCATTTCAATGGTTGTTTGCAGCACATCATCTCCTCCTTATAATTTCATTACAACATTAGCATATAACTATTTGCTTATATATACAATAAAATATTTCATTAAAATGTGACATTTAAAATAATGTTTTATTCAACAACCTGTATCAATAATACATAAAGCACGTTTAGCAATAATGCATGTATAATTATTGATGTCTATTTTACTTTATGTATTAAAGTTACAAACCAATAATATTTCTCAGTTACTAAAAAACTTAAAGTCGTTACTCTGTGGTAAAATGGCGTGAATAACAGTTATCTTGTCGTTGGGGTGATTATGAAATGGGTTTATTCGAAAAGATGTATACATTTATTATTTTCTTAGCAGTAATCATAGGCATAAGTCTAGGACAATTAGAACCAATAAGAACGAGTGCAGAGAGTTTTATTGTACCGTTATTAATATCAATGCTTTATATTACCTTCTTACAAATTCCTTTTGAAGAAATAAGAAAGTCTTTTAAAAACTTAAAGTTCACATCTACTACAGTCATCATGAATTTTCTCTGGACACCTCTTTTAGCGTGGCTATTAGCTTTACTATTTTTAGGTGATAACCCTGCATTATATATTGGTTTTATCATGTTAATGGTTACTCCTTGTACTGATTGGTACATAATCTTTACAGGTTTAGCAAAGGGAAATGTTGCTTTATCAACTGCTATTTTGCCTTTAAATTTACTATTACAGGTTTTCTTACTACCCGTTTATCTTCTAATTTTCGGTGGAACTACAGGATTTATTGAACTTTCCTTTTTGGTTGAAAGTATACTGATTGTATTATTCATCCCATTAGCTTTATCAGTCTTAACAAAAGCATTATTGAAAAGTAAACAACAGTTCGCTAAAAATCTATTATCGAAATTAAGTGCGCTACCAATTATTTCTCTAAGCCTTGCAATCGTTGCAATGTTTGCTTCTCAAGGACAATTACTACTTGATAACCTAAATTTATTGTGGAAGTTAACAATCCCTATTCTTCTATATTTTGTAATAAACTTTATCGTTGGCCGGAAAATTGGGCAGCTTCTGAAATTCTCGCAATCTGATAAAGTCAGTTTGAATATGACCACTTTAGCTAGAAATTCACCTATAGCTTTAGCAATTGCTATGACAGCATTTCCGGATCAACCTTTAATTGCTTTAACATTAGTTATAGGTCCATTATTGGAATTACCTATACTTGCTATTATCACTCAGATTTTATTGTTTATCTCTAAAGGTAAGACCACATAAGAGAAAAAAAGAACACATCAAATTTTAGCTTATGATGCGTTCTTTCTATTCTATCCTGTGTCTCCATATTAAATAAATTGGTTTACATCTTCTTTAAAGATTCTCCCTTTAATTATCGGATATATTTTAAAGAAGTGAAAATAAGTCGTTGAATGTACCATTAACTGTTCAACACATTAAAATCTGTTACAACAGGAATCCCTTTTGTTAATGCACCAGTTTTGTCAAAAGCAATCGCTTTTAAGGCACCCATTTCTCCTAGATAAATTCCGCCTTTGATAAGCACACCTTTTTTAGCTGCATTTCCAATTGCTGAAACAATTGAAATAACTAATGCACAAGGACAACCAACGACAAGAACAGCTTGCCCTTGATAAGCCCAAGTTCCCCAGCTCCCACCAAATAATAATAGGTGTATAATATTTTGCAAATTTATCTACAAACGCTTGAGATGGTGTGCGTTCATCTTGTGTTTCTTCTACAAGGTGAATAATTTTGGAGTTTGTTGTATTTCTAACTAGCTCTGTTACTTAAATTCTTTTTGTATTCTTTCTTTTATTCTCTACTCTCTCCTTCTAGGTCAACTTTGTAGTTCTCCTTCCCTTTTCATTAAAATTTCAGAAGTGCATTAATCTTGGTGATTATTCCATAGTAGTAGCAACGAATGTTTATTGTGTCAGATAGAGTTATACAACTTACCTATATATATGTAAATAATAGCAAGTACCTCTCCCAATTCAACTACTAAAAAAGAACCTACCCGATTTGGATAAGTCCCTAATTTAATAATTATTCTACTGATGACAATTCACTTTCCGTTACCCACTTGTGGTTTTTTACTTCATCTCCTGTATCAGTTGTTACAAAATCAACCATATATACCGTTGTTTCTTCGGCAGAATCAATAACTGCATCAGCCCCGTTCATTCCTTCCATATGATCCGTATTTAAGGTCACCTCAGTACCCGGTTCAAAAGGTTCATCTCCTGCTTCTTCAATCTCTTCATGAATAACCCATTTATGATTTTCTACTGGTTCTCCACCAGTCGTTGGTGTGTAGGAAACAGTATATACCGTCGTATCGTATGCACCAACAATCGTCGCCTCAGCACCATTCATACCCGGCATATGATCGGATTCAATAATTGCTTGGCTACCAACCTCATAAGAAGGGTTGTCCGCTTCTTGTAAGCCTTCGGGAATTTCGCCAGTGCTAGAATGGTTCATACCAGAATGATCCATGCCTTCCATATCTTCATTGGTATCAGATTCCTCCATATCCATTTCATTATTATTAGCCACATTTTCTTCCGTATTAGATTCGGTTTCTGTATTCTCCTCTTCATTTGCACCTGCACATGCAGATAAGATAAGTACTGTGAATATAGTAATTATCCCTATTACGATTTTTCTACTTTGCATTTAAACAATCCCTCCTAATAAAATAAAGCTTGCTTATATTCTAACCAGTAAATTTGCAGATTATATGCAGACCTTGCAAAACGTAAATTACGAATATTTCCAAAATAAATCTCCATTCCTTTTCCAAGTGGATTACAAAAGGTTATAAAAATACAATGTCATTTAATATCAATGACATTTCAGTAGAATAATCCATTTATACTCAACATCTAAATTTAATAGTGATTAGTTTTTACTCCAATTATGCATTATTTCTCGATATTTGTTCGGTATGATAATTGCGACGATAGATTGAATGGCAAGGGAAGGAGGAAAATGTATTAAAGGTAATTTTCTAACTCGTGGTGATTACAACTAAATAACTCATCAGAAATCTAAAATGCAAAAACCGAAATGATATTTTCAACAACTTATACTTGACGAATAAAGGAGCGAACAAATGAAAAAAAGTATATTGACAGGTGCAGGCTTGTTGCTAATATTGACGGGTTGCACAAACATCACAACAGAACAACAGTCTGTAGAACAAACTATGGAATCTGGAGAAATGCAACATGAAGAAAATATGGATATGAACCACGGGGACATGGAAGGTATGGAAGAACACATGGACCATGATAATATCCCCCCTCTTCAAGCCTCCAAAGGAACTCAGGAGTTAGTAATACCACCCCTGCTAGAAAAACAGAAGGAATCAGATTTCGATTATGAGGTGGTCGCACAAGAAGGCACGACGCAATTCTTTGATGGCTCTCCAACCAATACTTACGGATATAATGGGAATTTGTTGGGTCCGACTTTACAGTTGAAAGAAGGGGAAACCGTTAAAGTGAAGGTCCGGAATGAATTAAACGAACCAACAACCTTTCACTGGCACGGTCTTGAAGTACCGGGAACTGAGGATGGTGGTCCGAGTGATGTAATTCAGCCGGGGGAAAGTAAAATCGTCACCTTAAAAGCCGATCAGCCGGCAGCGACATTGTGGTATCACCCACATCCACACAAATCGACTGCTGAACAAGTTTTCAAAGGGCTTGCAGGAATGCTCTACGTGGAGGAGACGGATGAAGAAGCTCCTGCTTTGCCACATACTTATGGTGTAGATGATATCCCTCTCATTTTTCAGGATCGTCTCTTTGACGAAAACAAGCAACTGGATTATAAAAATCTGATGAACAGTGATGGAACAATCGGAGATGTATCGCTCGTTAACGGTACGATTAATCCGAAACTGACTGTGACAAAACCGCTGATGCGTTTTCGAATCCTAAACGGCGCGAACGCCCGAAATTACACGTTCCGTTTAAGCAATGGGGCCACATTTACTCAGATTGCTTCAGATGGCGGGTTATTGCATGAACCGGTTGAAATGGATGAGATTACGCTGTCCCCATCGGAGCGCGCTGAAATCCTAATTGATTTTTCAGCGATGGAATCCGATGAGCCAATTGCCATTACTGATGAAGAAGGTAATGCTCTGTTGCCTTTTGATTTGGATATCGACGGCGGAACGGAAGAAATGGAATCCATATCTTGGACCGATGACACTACCTTCCTTAAAGAAGAAGAAAAATCCTTACCGGTCTCCAAGAAGATCGAACTGTTTGGAATGATGGATAAGGTCACCATAAACGGCAAGAAATTCGATCCTGAACGGATTGACTTGCGGCAAAAGAAAGGAGTTTCGGAAGTTTGGGAAGTTTATAACAAGCCAGACGAAATGGGGGGAATGATACATCCATTCCATATTCATGGTACTCAGTTCAAAATCATATCGCGTGATGGAAGGGAACCAGCTCCGAATGAACAAGGGCTGAAAGATAGTGTTCTTATTGAACCGGGCGAACGAGTAAGACTGCTCGTCACCTTTCCAGAAGAGGGAATCTATATGTACCATTGCCATATTCTAGAGCATGAGGATAACGGTATGATGGGGCAAGTAGAAGTATACTAATTTTACGGAATAAACATTAAGAAGGGCTGTACCGATTGTTTTGGGTTACGTACAGCCCCTTTTTATTTTGCTGACAATTCATCCTAAAACGTTGGTTAATGCCAAGAGATTTTAGGTATCCTTGAAATAATCTACTGTTGCCTTCGAAAAGTTCCACTAAAAATATTTATATAACAATTTTAATTAACCGTTTATAATATTTTCATATGATATAGTAAAAGTAAATTGGTACTTAAATCACTTTTTTGGTTCAGAGAAAAAGTGAAGTCGAGGTGAGATATTTTGTGTTTTTCCTATAGTTTTATTGAACAACAAACTCATGAAATGTCCAAAAAGATATGGGAAAGCTCCTTATACAAATTAATTAGGGTTGACTTTGCAGGTGGCAACTGTTTTGAAGTCCAAAGTAGATTAAATGATTGGGTAAGTCTTGAAACGGAAATGGGGAACAAGTCCGCTTTAATTACAAAAGTTATTTTGGAGGACTTAGAAGGAAAGCATTATTCTATTGAACCGAATGACAATGGGGTAAGATTTGCAAAAGGAGAAATCACTTATAAAGAGTATAAAATTCTTCAAAAGAAAGGGAATGCTCTTTGGATTACAATTTTTATTGTTGGGATTTTAGTATTTTTTACGTTGATGTCAGTGTTGGTAAAGTTTGTTCTTTAATACTATCTAATTTCTAATGGTTAACATATTGGTTCCCTTAGTGAAAGTAACATTATTTATCCAAATTTGAAACCACCCTCACACCTTATTAAATGTATATTAAAAGGCTGGTCTTCTCTATGAAAACCAGCCTATTTCGTATATTTAGGCAACATCATAGCCTTGTTCTTCAATTGCATCTTTCATGGCATCAACATTTACCTTTGATTCATCAAAAGTAACATCTACTTTTCCAGCTTCTAAATTAACCTCAGCTGCTGATACGCCATCTAATTTTTTCAATGCACCTTCAACTGACATTTTGCAGTGACCACAAGACATGCCTTGTACGTCTAATGTTTTCTTTTCCATTATATTTTCACCTCCTTTAAATAAATTTAATATATTTTATAACTTCACTCTTTTTAGTCGAAGTGAGTTAGTAACAACACTTACTGAACTTAACGCCATTGCTGCGCCAGCAATCCACGGCGCAAGTAATCCAATTGCTGCAACTGGTATTCCGGCTGTATTATATCCGAATGCCCAGAATAGATTTTGTCGGATATTTCTAATCGTTGCATGACTGATTTTAATTGCCTTCGGTATAAGCAATAGCTCACCGCCAAGAATCGTTACGTCAGCAGCTTCAATAGCCACTTCTGTACCAGTCCCAATGGCAATACCAATATCCGCTATAACAAGTGCAGGTGCATCATTCACACCATCTCCAACCATTGCAACTTTCTTACCTTGTTCTTGGATCTCTTTTACTTTAGCTGCTTTTTCTTCAGGTAATACTTCAGCGATTACCTGATCAATTCCAACTTGTTTTGCTATTGCTTTGGCTGTTCTTTCATTATCACCTGTTAACATAAACACTTCTATTCCTAAATCTTTCAATTGCTTAATAGCCTCTGGAGCCGTTTCTTTTATAGTATCTGCAACAGCAACTGTTCCCCGGTACTCACCATCAATGGCAATCAACATCGCTGTTTTACCATCAGTTTCATAATTAACTAATTTTTCTTCATAACCTGCTGTATTAATTTGATGATCATTCATTAACTTTCTATTACCAACAAGAATGTTTTTTCCGGAAATTTTTGCTTCAATACCATGACCCGGTACTGCCTCAAAATGTTCTACTTCCAAAAAGTCGATATTATTCTCTGTAGCATATGCCACAATTGCTTCTGCAAGTGGATGTTCAGACCCTTTTTCTGCACTAGCCAATAATTGTAATGTCTCTTCATCACCTGAAAAATCAGTTACTTCTGGTTTTCCTTTTGTGATTGTACCCGTCTTATCAAGTACGATTGCTTCTAACTCATGTGTTCCCTCTAGGTGTTCCCCACCTTTAAATAAGATTCCACTTTCTGCAGCTTTTCCTGTTCCAACCATAATGGATGTTGGTGTTGCAAGTCCTAAAGCACATGGACAGGCAATAACAAGTACAGCAATTGCTGCAACTAAAGCAGGTTCTAACTGACCCGGCTCGACTAAAGTAATCCATATAATAAAAGTAAGGATAGCAATACCGACCACTATTGGAACGAAATAACCTGAAATAACATCTGCCAATCGTTGAATTGGCGCCTTTGATCCTTGAGCTTCCTCCACAACCTTGACAATAGATGCAAGGGCCGTATCTTTTCCTACTTTTGTTGCTTCCATTTCAATGGAGCCATTTTTATTAATAGTAGATCCAATTAATTTTGCCCCTGAATCCTTTTCAATTGGAATTGATTCTCCTGTAAGCATGGATTCATCTACCGAAGTTCTACCTTTTACAACCATACCATCTACCGGTATCTTTTCTCCCGGTTTGACAATTAAGCGATCTCCAACGACAACTTCTTCTACAGGAATCATTAATTCTTTACCATCTCTAATTACACGAGCTTCTTTTGCTTGTAAATTAAGCAATTTGGATAAAGCATTTGTTGTTTGACTTTTCGCTCTCGTTTCCAAATATTTACCAAACAAAATTAACGTAATCAAAACAGCACTGGTTTCAAAGTATAAATGTGGCATATATTCTGGATTGCCAATAGTCTTAAATGCTTCGTATAAACTATAGAAATAAGCCGCACTTGTACCTAAAGCAACAAGTACATCCATGTTTGCCCCACCATTACGTAGGTTCTTATATGCACCTTCATAAAATTGCCATCCAATGATGAATTGAACTGGTGTCGCCAAAGCAAATTGGAACCACAGGTTCATGAAGATATCTGGTATACTCATCCCAAATAAATGAACAAGCATTGTTAATAATAATGGTGCAGATAGTAAGACTGAAATAATTAATTTCGTCTTCATATTTTTTAGTTGTTTTTCTTTATAAGTTTGTTTTTCTTTCGCTTCTGCCTTTGGTTTAGCATCATAGCCAACATTTTTGATTTTATCAATTAATGATTTTACATCAACTAACCCCGGATTATATTCAATCGTTGCACTTTCTGTCGTTAGATTAACAGTTGCATGTTTTACTCCATCTTGTTTGTTCAATACTTTTTCAATACGGGTAGAGCAAGCTGCACAAGTCATTCCAAAGACATCTAGGTCTGTTTTCTCCGTTAGAACACCATAACCAACATTCTCTATTTTTTTCGATATGTCTTCAATAGAGGTTTTCTCTGGATCATAATCTATCGATGCCTTTTCTGTTGTTAAATTAACTTGAGCCTTGACCCCATCCATTTTATTCAAAACCTTTTCAACACGATTAGAACAGGCTGCACAGGTCATCCCTGTTACACCAAGTGTTGTATGATTTGTTTCACTCATAATAATTCCCTCCTTACTTAGAAAACTGCTTCATGACATTCAATAATTCTTCAATGGTTTCCTTACCTTCACCTTGTTTGATAGCATCACTAACACAATGTTTAATATGTCGTTCCGTGATAGAAAATCCTACATTTTTTAATGCCGATTGAATGGCACTTATTTGTACTAAAATATCTACACAATAACGATCATCTTCCACCATTTTCTGTATTCCACGAACTTGACCCTCAATTCGTTTTAAACGATTAATTATTTTTTGCATTTCATCTTTTGTTCTTGGTTTACTCGGATGATCATGTAAGAATTTTTCCTCCAAATGAATCACTTCCTTATCTTTATATATTTACGATACCCCCGTATAGTATTATTGTCAATGGATAAACTTTATATTTTGTTATATTTCCCCTATTATTTAACAATCACATTAAAACGCACTTTCTATTAATATTTTGAGATTCTCTTTCTTCATTATTACCTTTGATTAATATTTGCTGAAATCTGCACAAAAAATGGACATTTTTTTTATATGTTATTTAATGGATAAGACTATTAAAGGCAAAGTGAGTGAATTGATATGTTCGAACTTTTTAACGAAATAGGCATCATGTTAAATGAGCCACTTCAACAAATTGCATATGGATATGAACATATACCGCTGTTATTTGCATTTTTTCTTGGTTTAATTGGCGCAGTTGCTCCCTGTCAACTTACAGGTAATATTAGTGCAATGACTATTTATGGGAATAAATCATTAATTGAAAAAGTCCCTTGGTTACACGTATTTCTATTTGTTTTAGGTAAAATAGTCGTTTTTTCAATTATTGGTTTAGTGATTTGGTTACTCGGAAAGGAAGTACACAGTACTCTTACACAAATGTTCCCGATTCTAAGGAAATTAATAGGGCCATTACTTATACTAGTTGGTATATTTATGCTCGGATTATTTAGTTGGAGGAAAACCGGAAAAATGTTTAAAATCCCTACTAGGCTTAGAGACAGCTATCTAGGAAGCTTTTTAATGGGTGCAAGTTTTACGTTAGCATTTTGCCCTACTATGTTTGTATTATTTATACTAACCTTAATGCCAGTTGTATTAGAAACATCATATGGATTTGTATTACCTTCTGTATTTGGAATTGGAACCTCTCTCCCACTTTTATTAATTATTTTTCTTATTTGGTATTTTGGGGCAAGTGGGATTATATTAAAGAAAAGCAGAAAAATAGGTTCACTCGTTCAGAAATTTGCAGGGGTTATTATTCTTGTTATTGGTATTCTGGATACTTTAACTTACTGGTAAAAGAGGTCAATTATGTTTAATAAATTATCCTTAAAAATTGGACTATTATTCTTTGTATTCATGTTAATTATCGAGGTTTTTGTTTATTTTATTCTATATACAAATATAGCAAATGAACGTATTGATGAAGTAATGAATAGTTTATTAGCTCGTGCCAATACACATAGTGCTGTCTTGGAAAACAACTTTAATTCATCCACGTTGGAGCATGTTGCTATCATGGAGTCAGAATCGGAATTTGCTGTTATTATTACCGATGCCAATGGTAACATCATCATTAATTCCGATCCTGTCGAAAAAGAAATGTTTGAAGTAATTGATCATACGGATTATAAGGATATACCCAGTGTAGGAAAAGTAGTAGAACAACGTTGGTCGGAAAAACAATATATAGCGGTTGATAGCCCCATTACTATTGATGAGGAACATCAAGGGCATGTCTTTATGTTTGCTAATACCAATATTGTAAAAAATATGGTTAATCATTTGAGTGATCAATTTGTCATAGTTGGACTAATCACCATTGTTCTAACCATCTTTACCGTTTTTATTCTTTCTCGTTTTATTACGTTACCATTAATGAAAATGAAAGAAGCCACCGAACAACTAAGCGAGGGGAAAAATAAGGTGCAATTACATATGGAACGAAAAGATGAACTAGGTGAATTAGCCGGTTCTATCATGTGGTTATCTAGTGATCTAGAACGATTAAAAAATGACAGAAATGAATTTTTGGCAAGTATCTCTCACGAACTTAGAACGCCATTAACCTACATAAAAGGGTATGCGGATATCATCAGTAAGCAAGACATAACGGACGAAGAAAGAAAAGAATATCTGGATATTATACGGGAAGAAACGGAGCATTTGACAGTTCTGGTTAAGAATTTATTTGACCTAGCTAAAATGGATGAGAATAAGTTTGTAATTAATCGAAAAAGTGTTAGTTTAAGACAACTAATCCAAACGATTGAAGAACGAATTGCTCCAGTAATGGAAGAAAAAAATATTACACTTTCTACTTCATGCCCAGTAAATATCATAGGTAATATTGATCCCGATAGAATCCAACAGGTTTTATTAAATATACTGGATAATGCCAGAAAACATACACCCGATGGAAAGTCTATATCATTAGAAGTAACCCAGAATGATAGGGAAATTACTATAACTATTTCAGATGAAGGGGAAGGAATTCCAAAAGAGGAATTACCATATCTATTTGAACGGTTATACCGTGTAGAAAAATCGCGTTCCAGAGAAAGTGGTGGAACGGGATTAGGATTAGCTATTGCAAAAGAAATTATAGAATCTCACGGAGGTACGATTGAAATCGAAAGTGAACTTGGTAAGGGTACAAGGGTTATTATTCATTTAACAAGAGGTGAATATAATGGTTAAAGCTCTATTAGTAGATGATGAAAAACGAATGTTAGATTTATTAGCATTATATTTGAGACCGCATAATTTTATATGTAAAAAAGCTATTAGTGCTAAAGAAGCATTATCTTTATTAAAAGAAGAAACCTTTGACATAGTACTTATAGATATTATGATGCCTGAAATGAACGGCTGGGAATTATGCCAAGAGATTAGAAAAGATTCGGACATCCCTATCATTATGGTATCTGCTCGTGAACAGAAAGAGGATATTATAAAAGGGTTAAAATTAGGTGCAGATGATTATGTGACGAAACCCTTTGACGAAGATGAGCTATTAGCAAGAATAGAAGCGGTATTACGTAGAATGAAACCTGCGAGGAAGATTGAAGTAAATGGTCTCTTATGGAATGAGGATGAGTTTGAGTTATCATATAAAAATAATACATTAAAGTTAACGCCAAAGGAATTTACCATGCTAGGTTATTTTATGAGAAAACCAAACCAAGTGTATACTAGAGAACAATTAATTGAATTAATTTGGGGATACGATTCGCACACAGAAGGAAGAACAGTTGATTCGCATGTACGGAACATGCGAGATAAAATTCGTCAATCTGGATTTCCCATAGATGATTATTTAATAACTGTTTGGGGTATTGGATATAAATGGGTAAACAAGCCTTCATTATAGGTATAAAAAGGTCTTTAATACAATTATAAAAGAAGACCTTTTGTTTTGACACAAATCTTTTACATAAAATCATAGCCTAATTAATACTGTACAGGGGTATAGTATGATATAGTATGGATAGAAGGATGAATAATACAGAAAATAATAGGAAATTCATCTAAATATCCATACCAAAGGAGGAGTAATAATGAATAACAAAGGAAATGAAGAGAATCAACACAACCACAATAAGCATAAAGAACATGACCATCATAATCATAATCAACATGAGGAACAAAAACATCACAGTCATCAACATCATAATCATGAACATGAAGATATGCATGGTCATCACAAACATGGACATGAAGAACACAAAAATCACGACCACAGTCATGGACATAGTGGGCATCATGGTGGACACGGCGGACATCACGAACATATGGTAGAAGATTTTAAGAAACGTTTTTGGATATCCCTAGTTTTATCAATTCCTATTTTATACTTATCTCCAATGATTCAAATGCTGATTGGATATGAAGTAAATTTCACAGGTGATACCCTCTTACTTTTCTTGCTTTCCACGATTGTCTTTTTCTATGGTGGAAAACCATTTTTACTTGGTGCATGGGATGAGTTAAAAGAGAAATCGCCTGCAATGATGATGTTAATTTCTTTAGCTATCATCGCCGCTTATGTATATAGCACACTGACAGCATTCTTTATCGAAGGCAGCGACTTCTTCTTTGAACTAGCTACTCTTATTGTAATTATGTTGTTAGGACATTGGATAGAAATGAAATCCCTGATGGGTGCTTCAAAGGCACTGGAAGAGCTAATCAAGTTAATGCCAAAAGAAGCCCATAAACTGGACAAATCCGGAAATATTGTTGAGGTAACAGTCGAAGATTTACAACCGGGTGACCTGATTTTAGTTAAATCGGGTGAAAAGATTCCAATTGATGGTGAAATTTACGAAGGAGAATCTACCGTCGATGAGTCTATGCTTACAGGAGAATCTGTCCCTGTTGAAAAAGGACCCGGAATGGAAGCGATAGGTGGTTCCGTCAATGGTGATGGTGTATTAAAAGTTAAGGTAAGTAAAACAGGAAATGACACCTACCTATCCCAAGTTATTAAATTGGTAAGCGATGCAGAAAAATCGAAATCAAAGGCCCAAGGCTTTGCGGATATTGCTGCTAAATGGTTATTCTATGTTGCTCTTGTAGTAGGGATTATAACCTTTGCAGTTTGGTGGACTAACGGGGATTTAGATTTTGCTTTGGAACGAATGGTTACCGTTTTAATTATTGCTTGTCCACATGCACTTGGTTTGGCAACACCACTAGTAACATCTAGATCTACTTCCATTGCAGCTAAAAACGGCTTGTTAATTCGAAATAGAGTAGCATTTGAAAGTGCATTTAAATTGGATCGCGTGGTGTTTGACAAAACAGGAACACTTACGGAAGGTAATTTTGGTGTTACAGATATCCATCCAAGTGAGGGAATTAGTGAAGAAGAATTATTGAAATTAGCTTATTCTGTTGAAACACAATCAGACCATCCAATTGCTAAAGGAATTGTGAAAGAAGGAAATGATCGTAATTTAACCCCCCTTGATGTTAAGGATTATCAGAATTTAACTGGGAAAGGGTTAGTAGCTAAAATCGGTGATGCAGAAATTGCTGTTATTAGTCCCGGTGCTATGAAAGCAAATAAAATTTCTTTTGATGAAAAAATTTATGACCAACTGGCTTTACAAGGGAAAACAGTCGTATTTGTTCTTAAAGATAATGTCTTACAAGGAATGATAGCCCTAGCTGATATCATCCGTAAATCTTCTTATAAAGTTATTAAAGAATTAAATGACCGTGGCATTGAGACGGTTATGATGACTGGTGACAACACACGTGTAGCAAATTATGTAGGAGAAAAATTAGGTATTTCCAAAGTCATCGCTGAAGTACTTCCCCATGAGAAATCAAATAATGTGAAGTATTTAAAACAAAATGGAAAAAAAGTGGCGATGATTGGAGATGGAATTAATGATGCGCCCGCCTTAGCGGAAGCTGATTTGGGAATTGCTATTGGTGCAGGTACAGACGTTGCGATTGAAACAGCTGATGTCATACTAGTTAACAGTAATCCAGTAGACATTTTAAATATCATTAAATTGTCTAAGGCAAGTCGCAGGAAAATGGTTCAAAATTTAGGATGGGCTGCTGGGTATAACATTGTTGCTATTCCTTTAGCTGCAGGTGTATTGTACAATGTTGGGTTTGTCATAACCCCTGCCGTCGGAGCCGCAGTTATGTCACTCAGTACCATTATTTGTGCAATAAACGCTCAATTATTAAAAATCGATTAATAGAAACAAATAGTTTATGTTTGGCTAAGCATGTATGGTATTGCTTAGCCTTTTATTTTTCTGTAGGTAAATTTCTGTTCATAAATAGTACAAAGAATCTGCTTAATTTCTGCAAACTTGTAACGTAATCTAACAGAGAGTGTCTTTAGATAATACCACCGTTATACTATATTTCTATAAGGAGTGATACATACTTATGAGTTTGGAGGAAACAAAAAAGAAGAAGAAAAATAAAAGGAAAAACAGATTAATTTTTAGAACTTCTATATTAATTGTAATGGTTGGAGCTATTATATTTGCATTAGTGTCCAATATACAAGCGGATAAAACCATTTATCAAGTCGGAGATGAAGCACCTGACTTTGAATTAAAGCAAATTAATAAAAATAATGAATTAGAAACTATACGACTAAGTGATTTTAAAGGGCAAGGTATTATGCTGAACTTTTGGGGTACTTGGTGTAAACCGTGTGAAGAAGAAATGCCTTACATGCAAGAGCTTTATCCCGTATATAAAGAAAAAGGAATTGAAATCATTGCAGTTAGTTTGGATAATACAGAATTGGTTGTAGATCGATTTATTGATAAATATGATCTAACCTTTCCAATTCCCCATGATAAAACAGGAGAAGTCAGGGATTTATACAAAATAGGACCAATTCCAAGTTCCATATTCATTAATCCGGATGGGGAAATTCAAAGGATTGTAAATGGGGCCTTATCATTAGAAAGTTTGGAGAGTTACTTTAAAGAAATATTACCAAAACAATAGACTACGATTTTCTAATAAAGGGGGATAAAATTTTTGAATGAAATAAATATATTTCTAGCTTTTGGTGCTGGTTTCCTTTCTTTTATTTCACCGTGTGTATTACCACTATATCCGGCATTTTTATCTTATATTACCGGAATGAGCGTAAGTGAGATAAATGAAGAAAATAAAAAAATGAATAAAAAAGCTCTTTTACATACCGTTCTATTTTTACTAGGGTTCTCAAGCATTTTTATTATGATTGGTTTTACCACCTCTTATATATCGGAATTCCTATTAACCTACCAAGATGCCATTAGACAAATTGGTGCTATTTTAATTATTTTCTTTGGACTAGTAATTGTTGGAATTTTTAATTTTAAATTTCTAATGAAGAATAAAAAAATCACATTCAAAAATCGTCCCGGCGGTTATGTTGGTTCTTTCATCATAGGAATGGCATTCTCTTTGGGATGGACTCCTTGTACCGGTCCAATACTAGCTATTGTGTTATCATTAGCTGCAACAAATCCTGATGTTGGTATGATTATGATGATTAGTTATGTTTTAGGTTTTTCGATCCCATTTCTATTATTAGCATTGTTTATTGGTAAAATTAAATGGATTAAAAAACATAGCCTAAAATTAATTAAAATTGGTGGATACATTATGATTTTCATGGGAGTAGCACTATTCTTTGATTGGTTGACGAAATTAACTTCCTTCTTAGCTGGATGGTTTGGTTTTTATGGATTTTAAAATATATTTTCCATAATTTATCTATTACATCTGCACGAATAATGCATATTTGAACATTATAATTTGTCTTGTAGATTTTGTTACAATGTAGAATATCGTTTGTTTTACATGGTAGTATATATTAAGATTTAACAAATTAGATGAAAGAGGAGTCGAACAATATATGAAAAAAGGATTATTGGCAGTAATTGGATTATTACTTATTTTAATAGTTGCTGCTTGTAGTGAAAGCGAAAGTGCATCAAATGAAAAAGAACCACAAGATATCAAGAAAATGGTCCAAGAATACAGTGTCGGGGATTCTGGTGATGTGTCTGCTTCTATTACTTCAGAAGAGCTGATTGTAACTGATAGTGATGGTAAAGAGACTACCTACGATCTTCCCGAAGATGAATTTTTTGTTTCCATCGCACCATTTGTTGAGACAACACACCCTTGTACTAATCACAGCTTAACAGGTTGCCAAGGAGAATTAGTGGAAAAAGAATTTGATGTTTATATTCAAGATGAAGATGGTAATGTGGTTGTTGATGAAACTATGACATCATTCGAAAATGGATTCATTGACTTTTGGTTGCCACGTGACAAAACATATAACGTGAAGATTCAATATGATGGAAAAACAGCTGAATCTGAGATTTCCACTTTTGAAGGTGACAATACTTGTATAACAACAATGCAATTAATCTAGTATTATTACCTCGTGATACTATTTAAAAAATAGAATAAAGATTATTTGGAAAAATTATATGGTTTTATAATATTTTCATTAGAATCGAGTGTTTTTAGATAAAGCACTCGATTCTTTTTTGCTAAATTTTACTATTTAGGATTCTTTCTTTGGCTCCCTTTTATCCTTATTACTACTGACTGTAAACGAACTAAGTTATAGATTAATACCTGATAATCAAATAATACAGAAAATAAAATTCACACTATGATTGAAGCACCCTTGTTGGATAAAAAATTATATCAAGGGGGATAGTAAAATTTGTACTTAATCTTGAATCAAAGGAGGATTTTCAGATGGCCGTGTCTTATGAAGAATGTATTAAAGCTTGTTTAGAATGTATGGAAGCTTGTAATGGGTGTTATGATGCTTGTTTAAAAGAAGAGAATGTAAAAATGATGGCGGATTGCATCCGCTATAATAGGGAATGTGCTGACATTTGCGCATTAGCAGCAAAAGCAATGCAATCGGATAGCCCTTTTGCTAAGCAGATTTGTAAGCTTTGTGCTGACATTTGCGAAGCATGTGGAAAAATGTGTGAACAACATAACCATGCTAATCATTGCAAGGAATGTGCGGAATCTTGTTTTAAATGTGCAGAGATTTGCCGAACAATGGCATCTTAAAAATAAAAACGGCAAAATTAGGTCTAGCAAGGTCAGTTTAGGAAAAGAAAAATAAAAATAGAGAAGCTAATAGCAATTATTTGGCTTCTCTATTGTTATAACAAGGATAGGGAGGTTATCAATACGAATTTAACATCGAAATTGGTATGTAAATTAGCAACCGTCTAATAATCAAATTCACGCTACATCCTTTGTTATTTTACTTGCTAATAACATGCTGTTTTCGTACAAGAAAAGGACGATTATTCTACTAAATAGATTAATCACCCTTCCGTATTTTAACTTCCGTTTTCAATTGTCTTCTTCAACTAAAGCACCATAGTTTAAGTATATTTATCGCATTTATCCTGCACAACAAGATAATTTCGCCACATCTTTATCAAATGTAAGAGCAGTTAGTCTTAATCCTTCTGCCATTGTTAAATATGGTGCAAGACTATCTTTTAAATCCTCCACAGTTAAACCAAACTTAACTACTAGAGAAGCTGCATAAATCACATCACCTGCATTTTCAGATACAATATGAACTCCGAGAACTTTTAATGTTTTAGCATCAGCAACAATCTTAAATACACCTGTCGTTTCATGGTTTACTAATGCTCTTGGAACGGCATCTAAAGATAATAGAGATGTTTTTACATCATAGCCCTGTTCTTTTGCTTGTTCTTCTGTTAAACCAACTGTTGCAATGGAAGGTTTTATAAACGTGACAGTAGGAACAACTGATAAATCTAATCTTTTATTTAACCCACCAATCGCATTATCAGCAACAACTCCACCTTCATAGGCTGCTACATACACAAATTGCGGCCCTAATGTTACATCTCCTGCTGCATAAATCTTTTCGTTACTAGTTCTAGCATAATCATTTATCAGGATTTCGTTTCTTTTTCCGACTTTAACCCCTGCTGCACTTAGATTTAAAGTGTCCGTATTTGGTTTTCTTCCAGTTGCAATAAGTAATTGATCGGATTCTACGACATTATCTTTGCCATTCACCGTTACATAAACCTTTTTCACCTCACCAACTTGTTCTATACGTTCATAAGTTGCTCCTGTTACAAGGTTTATACCTTGTTCTGTCAATACTTTTTCTACGGCTTCTGAAATCTCTGGATCATATTCTTTTAAAAGACGCTCACTTCTCTGTATAAGCGTTACTTCTGAACCTAAATTATGAAACAGTTGCCCAAGTTCCAATCCGATATAGCCTGAACCAATAACCGTTAATCGTTTAGGCATCTTTTTTAATTCGAGTAGTGTTGTACTTGTTAGATAATTCACTTCTTCAAGTCCTGAAATCGTTGGTATAGATGGCGAAGCACCTGTTGCAATTAAAAATCGTTTTGCAGAAAGTTTCCTCCCATTTACCTCAACTGTATTTTCATCAAAAAACTTAGCTTCACCTTTTATTAAATTAATGCCATATTCATCAATTAAATCTATATATTTTTGATTACGAAGTTTGCTAACTAATTCATCCTTTTGGTTCACCAAAGAGGATAAATCGACTTCCCCTGCAGATGTTTGTAAACCTGTGAACGGATTTTCTTTTGCGAAATGATTGATTTCCCCTGCTCTTAGAAGTGTTTTTGATGGAACGCAGCCAATATTTACACAAGTTCCTCCAACTATTTCGCGTTCAATTATTCCCACTTTTGCACCATATTCTATTGATTTAATGGCGGCAGAAAAGGCAGCCCCACCTGAACCGATAATTAGTAAATCATAATCATCTTTGTTGTGTAACTCAAAGCTTTTCAAGTCCAGCAATGAAATTTCTTCTATTTCTTCTGGTTGATAATTAGCTTGCTTAATTGCCTGTCTTACACTTTCAGCATTAATATCATCTGGTAATTCAAAAACCGATTCGCCACGCTGAAAAATGGTTTCGATATTTTTAGCACCTATTCCATTTAATGCAGTATCAATTTGTTGTTCACATCCTGTACAAGTCATTCCATTGATTTTAACCTGATATTTTTTCATTATTTATCCCTCCACTACCATCTTTAGATTCAACAGTATTTTCAATCAAAAATTAATGATTCAATAATAGGACATTGATATAATGCTTTTTGATCTGGACATCGACTCTTTAAGTCCTTTAACATTGACCCAATACGCTTTAAGTCTGCAATTTGTTCTTGAATTTCTATTTCCTTTTTTGATACAAATTCAAATATATTTTTGCAACGAATTTCATCATTATCGACAACACCAAGTAATTTATAAATTTCACTCAATGAAAATCCCAAGTCTTGCAGTCTTTTGATAAATTTTACCCGCTTAATATCATCATCCGAATAGATCCTATAACCTGCATTGGTTCGGGAAGGTTCTCTTAGTAATGATTTTTTTTCGTAATATCTTATTGTTTCTTTATTTACACCACATTTCTCTGCAAATACACTAATTTGGTAACTCAAATTATTCACCTCTATAAATATAATAAACCGTGTACCTTAGTACACGGTCAAGTATAATATTAGGTTTCTCTTCTTCAAGTATTCTGCCCGTTTAAGTAAGTAATATATTTACAAACTCTACTTATATCATACCATATTTATAAAATGCTCAGAAAACAATTAATAGAAAAATCGGTAAAAGTCACCGTTTAGTTTAAAGTTATGATCATGCCTTTTTCTAAATTTAATTATTTAACAAGTGTTGAAAATGTTGATAGGTTTTTACCTGTTCCTGAGCATCTGCATGGGGAACAAATGACCAACCCATACGATTGATAAAATCAGAATATCTTTTTTGAATTTCTAACTGTTGCAAAGCCATTTCCACATGCGCATTTCTAACATTTCTATCTTTCATTAATAAAGCAGAAGTATAATTTTCATTTGACATCAATTTGGCACCAGCATGTGCTTCTAATGCAATCCATTTATCGTTGTATTTATTAACTCCCGTACCATCTGCTCTTTGATTGCTTACATCATACATATTTAAATCTGGAACTTCAACATACTCATTATTATCAGGATTAATTAAAGATAACATTACCCTAACATGCGACATCATGACATTTATCTGGAGAGCAATAATACTTTTCAAATCTGGATTTGTAGTATTAATATGATAGACTTTTAACTTATTTATCATTCCTTCGTGTGTAGACAAATGTTCGGCCATTAAGCCAAGGTCTACAGATGGTAAAGTTGACATATAACTCACCTTTCATTAAATAAATTCCCTTTAATATATGCTGTTTAATGAAAATCTGTTATTAATGCCCACTCTTATCTAGAAAGTGAAAATCAAGTGGATCAATGTAATTCAATACCAAAAATAATATTACAATGGTAAAAATCATTAAGAATGGATATTTAAAAAAGGAAAGAATTTGTTGGTTGGCTTGTTTACGAATTGATTCTTCAGCTGCATATAAAACAAGTAACAAAACCATTGTTATCAACACAGCTATAATATTAATGATCGCATTCGGCCTAGTCATTGCTACCATATCTCCTAGCATGGCTCCCATCATCCCCCCCATTAGTCCGGAGAGTATGCCATCAATGACAGCAGGAAGACCTATAGGTAATCCTGCTAAAAAACCAACAACCAATCCAATTATTATAGCGTAAATGGTTGATTTAAATAAATCACCATGAAAGATGACCCCTAAAATAGTTCCCATTAGAATTCCTGCCGACATCCCTAATGACATGGATATCATCATTCCATTCATTTTTGTTACCCAATTTCGGTAATGCACTACATAGATAATGGTTGTTATAACTTGGGTGGCACACAACAAAAGTATAAAAAATAATGAAATTGACATTATTTCAACCCCAATCTTAGTTTGTCCACTTTTATTGTATTCACTGTTAACCCGCATTATGATATACCCATATAGGGTTTATTTTTATATTTACTGATAACAGTACAAGAGAGTTATCGTAAAAATAATCGAAACCTCCGTTCCTTCATCTAAGCTATTATCTATTTGAATTTCCGCTTAACCAAAAAATACGGTGAATTATGTCACCGTATTTTTTGATTATAATGAGTATATTTCCGAAATGCTCATATAGATTATTTATATAATATTTAAGCTTCCACTTTTTATTCCACTTTAAATTGTCCCATCATTCCTGCATCTTCATGTTCAAGTATATGACAATGATACATAAATACACCAGAATGATTAAATGTAGCAATAGCCCTAACTTTTTCTCCCGGATACACAATAAACGTATCCTTCCATCCAGTTTCATTAAGTGGCGGTGGATTTCCATCACGATCAATTATTTGAAATTGGACACCATGCGCATGGAAGGGATGAACAGTCCCTCCCATCATTCCCATTCCACTCTCATTGGAAACTTCCCATATTTCTGTTTCATGTATATCCACAAATTCGTCGATTCGATTCATATCCATTTGTTTTCCATTAATGTTGACCATAGGCCCCATTCCTTGAAAAACAAATTCTCTAGTTCTTACTGCTTCATAAGGATCAATCTTTTCAATGGTAGTTAATTGTTCTGGAATGGTATAGTTGGATTCACTTTCACCGTTTACAACAAACTTCATAAACTCTGACCCTTTATTCGATAATTGAATTGTATCTCCATCCTTAAAATTTGAAAAATCAACTAGGATTTCTGCCCTCTCGGCTGGACCCAGAATAAGCTCGTCCATTTCTATTGGATTTTCAAGAAAACCACCATCACTTGCAATTTGATAAAAGGTTTGGTTATTACTATAATGGAGTTCATACACACTTGCATTCGATCCATTTAATAACCGTAGCCTCATCATGCCTTTTGGAACTTCCAAATACGGATCTACAGCCCCGTTGACTAGCATTGTGCCTCCTTGTAATCCGTTCATCACATCATGCATTCCTAGTTCATATTGAAAACTTCCATTTTCATTAAATTGTTTGTCCTGAATGATAAGTGGAACATCATTCACCCCATATTCTTTTGGAATATCCAGAGAGTCAGAAACTTCATCTTCAATGAAAAATAATCCCGCTAATCCCTTATATACTTGCCTCCCGGTATTTTTTTCTGGGTGAGGGTGATACCACAGCGTAGCTGCAGGCTGATCTATCGTAAATTCCGGTGTCCAAGACTCTCCCGGTTGAATTCCTGAATGTGGGCCTCCATCTGCGTCTCCATCCACTTCTAGGCCGTGCCAATGAATTGTCGTAATTTCATCTTCTAAATTATTTTCTACCTGTACGGACACGTCTTCCCCATTTCGAACCCTAATGACAGGGCCTAAATAATTTCCATTATACCCCATCGTTTCTGTTTCCACTCCTGAAATAAATTCCTTTGTTGCATTTTGGGCAGTTATATGGAATTCAGCTTTATCTGGATCTGGATTTTTATCCTCTAACAATGGTGGGATGGGTAGAGATGAATTTCCAGCTATATCCGTTTTATTAAAGGAATACCCATTATCTGATTCATTAATTGGATGTATTGGAAATCCCGATACACCCGAACCTTGTATAAAAAAGAGGTAATACCCTCCGAAAATAATTACTAATCCAGCCAAACTAATACCTAAATATTTCTTCATACTTTTTCCTCCTCGTGAGTGAAGATGTTACCCAGCCATTCAGATTCTTATCTATTCATAAAGTTTCATGCTTTGGGAAGAAAACTGTAATTTCCGTTCCTTCCTTCCATTTACTGCCGATTTGAATTTTTCCACGGTGTGCATCCATTAATGCCTTGACAATAGACAATCCAATACCTATTCCACCTGTTTTTCTGTCTCTTGATTTGTCCCCTCGGTAAAATCGTTCAAATAGATAGGGTAGATCATCCTCTTTAATCCCAATCCCTTCATCTTGAACACAAAATCCAACATAACCATTAGAATCCACTATCTTAACATATACGCTATTCCCTTCAGGGGTATACTGAAGGGCATTATTAATTATATTCGTTAACACTTGTAAAACACGATCCTGATCCGCATGTAACCAATATTCTTTAGTTGGCTTTTGAATATTTAATGAAACGCCTTTTTCCTGAAAGGCTGGGGTAAATTGCCCATCTAATAAACGTAATAAATATCCTACATCTATATTGCTTTTGTTTAGTTTTATTTGTGGATTTTCAGCGGCAAGTAACTCTTCCAGTTCGCCCACTAGACGTACTAAACGCATCAATTCATCATGACTTTGCTGCAACCTTTTTGGCGTTGGTTCAAATATCCCATCTTGAAAAGCTTCCATTTGACTTCTTAATGTCGCAAGTGGGGTTCGTATTTCATGAGCAAAATCAGCAGTAAACTGTTTACGAAGTATCTCTTCCTTTGATAACGATTCAGCAAGTCGATTAAACGATTCACCAAGTGGCTTCATTTCATCTGACAATTCCTTAACTGGTACACGCGTTCGCCATTTATGGTCTTGTAATTCTTGAATAGCTTTTGATAACTTTCGATACCCAGTTGTTAGGCGTTTAGAAAACAATAGGCTAAACACGAACGCTAAAACAACTGTAACAATAATAGCAAGATAAATATTCGATTTAATTGTATTTAAAAAAGCAATGTCTTCCCCTATCATTTCCTCTGGATAATAAACTTCCATATTGCCTACATATCTTTCATCAAATGTTAAATCATAAGTATTTTTTCGGTATTCCGTTTTCATATCGATGTCCGAATCAGAATGCATTCCCATCCTATTCATCATTCCGAGCATCATCGTTGTATCTGCTATTACCTGTCCTTCTTCATCAGTAATTCTATAAAATAAATTGTCTGTCATAGCTTGTTGATGCATTAAATTTATTAATTGGTTATCAATAAGTTTCCCTGTTTCTTTATAAGAATTAATTGCTTCATCTTCTATAAGCTTACTTCTTTCCTCTCTATTAATTTGTAAATATTCGTTAAATTGATCTTCAAATCCCCATAGTATAGAGAAACTAGTAAGAAAAATACCAAAAAGTGACACAACTAATAGGTAAAAAAGGATTTTAGAACGAAGTGTCAATCGACGCATCAGACGCTCCTCCAAACTTATATCCCATCCCAAAAACAGTTAAAATAAATTCTGGGTGGCGAGAATCTGTTTCAATCTTTTTCCGAAGGTTTTTTATATGTGTATCAACACTTCGTTCATATCCTTCAAAATAAGATCCATCATCCTGAATTTTTTCCAGTAAATCCAAACGACTGTAAACTCGTCCGGGGTAGCTTGCCATAGCTATTAATAGCTTATATTCGATAGGAGTTAGTGGTATGATTTGGTTATTCAATGTCATCTCCTTTTTTAAAAGATCTACTGTTAGCTTTCCTTCATTGAACGATAAATGGTTTCCACTATTTACTCTTCTTAACCTACGTAAAATAGCCTTTGCCCTTATTACGACTTCTCTTGGACTAAAAGGTTTTGTAACATAGTCATCTGCCCCAATAACGATTCCATTAATTAAATCGTCTTCTGTCGATTTTGCTGTTAACATAATGATAGGAACATCACTTTCTTTTCTCGTTAATCTACATACCTCTTCACCTGAAATATCTGGCAACATAAGATCTAAAATAATAATATCTGGATTATTTTCTTTTATTTTTTTTAATGCTTCTATTCCATTAGAGGCAGGAATGGTTTCCCATCCCTCTTTTTCAAAGTATGCTTCTAACACTTCAAGAATCATATCTTCATCGTCAACAATAAGAATTTTAGTCATGTTAAACCACCTCTTTCATATAGTATCATCAATTAAAATGAAAATGATAATCTTCACAACTTCCACATAAGTTCACCACAAATTCTACATTTATAAGAGGTATGATTTAGTTAAGAAAAGGAGATGTTATAAATGAAAAAATTAGTAATAGGTATATTAACTGGAGCCGTTCTATTAGGAAGTGCAACTTTTGTTGCAGCTGAATCAAATGGTAATGGATTTTTCAACTTTGAAGAAATGAAACCTTATATTGAAGAAATGCATCCTAATTTATCACCAGAACAGCAAGAAGAAATGTTTAACAACTGTCACGGTGAAAATGGTATGATGCAAAACAATACCGGATTCCGTGATATGATGAATAATATCTAGTTTAGAGAGGTGATCCCATATGATGGGGATGATGAGCATGATGGGTTACGGTTTACTAGGATGGATCCTTAACCTTCTAGCTATCGGTATCGTTGTATATTATGCCACCAAATTAGCATTGAAAAATAATCATAAAAATTAATAGTAACTTACAATCCCTTTTAAGTGGTAAATGTCCCCTTAGTTGGACGACAACTAATTGACCATTTAGATAATAATAAAGAAGCCGCCACCCTTTGATCTGCTAAATCAAAATAAGGGTGACGGTTCGCTATGCAAAGTAAATACATTTTTGTTTATCCAGAAATAATTCATTCAGAACAACATTATCATGCTAACTAAAAATGCCAGCAGCATTCTCGGTATTTTTAAGATGTTTGATTTCTAGGATTAAAATTTGCCCCATTTGTTAAATTAGGAATGAAAATAAAGCGTTGAATGTACCATTCTCAAACATGATATAAATCCCTAGCCCTATAAATACAATAGGGACAATCCAACGTTCATATTTCTCAATTTTTTCTGATACAAAATCCAAAGAAGCTAAGCGATAGCTGACATAACATAGAACCCCAACCATAATGAAGAAGACAATACTAGCAATAAGTATTTCAACCGTGTTTAATGCCGTGAAATAAGGTATATAAATAGAAAAGTCATCTGCACTGGAAGACAGCACAATAAATATGACTGTTATATACAATTTATTAAACCGATTTGAGGAAAATAAAGATAATATATTGCTTTCATCTTCATCCTCCTCTCCCTTGATCCAAATCTTAATCCCCAGATAAAGTGGAATAAGCCCTAGAAGACCTAAAACCCATTGCTGAGGGATTAACCATGTAATACCTAGAGCTACTAAAAGACTGGCAGCTATAATAATTGCCGTACCTATGTATTGTCCAATCCATATATGTTTCGCTTGTCCTTTTTTTATTTGTGAAAACAAAAGGATTAAAATAATAAGATAATCAATCCCTGTTGCTACATAAACTGCAGCCGCAGTAAGTGCCGTTGTAATCATTTTTTTCATCTCCAATATTTCAGGATTGGGCTTTTCAATAAGAAGAAAAGCCCTGAGATTGCAAATTTAGTTAATATTTATCTTCTTCCACTCGCATTAGTCTTAAACCATTCAATGCTACTAAAAGAGTTGCTCCCATATCTGAAAGGATGGCAATCCAAAGTGTTAGCCAACCGGGGATAACCAATAATAAGGCAATGAATTTAATTGCTAATGCGAAGGTGATGTTTTGCTTAATTATAGTAAGTGCTTTTCGGCTTAGTTTCACAGAAAATGGAAGTTTTCTTAAATCATCTCCCATTAAAGCTACATCTGCTGTTTCAAGGGCAGTATCTGTCCCTGCTCCACCCATTGCAATTCCAACTGTAGAGGCAGCTAACGCAGGGGCATCATTGACACCATCCCCAACCATCGCTACGTTGCCATATTTAGATCTCAATTGTTTAATAAATTCTAATTTATCTTGAGGCAATAGTTCTGCTTGAATATCCGTTACCCCAACATGACCTCCAATTGCATTGGCTGTACCTTTGTTGTCACCTGTAAGCATGATGGTTTTTTTGATTCCAAGTTGATGTAACTTTTGAATGATTTCCTTGCTGGATTCACGTACTTCATCGGCTACTGCAATGACAGCAAGTATTTCTTTTTCAGTTCCAACCATCATTGCGGTTTTACCTTGATTTTGTAGGTTCTTAACAATTTGCTCTTGTTTATTATTAAAGTCAACTGACAGATTCTCAAATAATTTCGGATTTCCAATGTAGTAAGTCGTACCGTTGATAGTCCCCTTAATTCCTTTTCCTGTGATAGAAGAGAAATCATCCACGATTACATGAGTGTAGGAAATGTTCTCCTCATCTGCTTTTTTCATAATAGCTGAAGCTAGAGGATGCCCGGAACGATATTCTAATGCAGTAATGATAGACAACATATCTTCTGCATTTACCTGATTGTTCAACATTTTAAAATCTGTTACAACTGGAACTCCTTTTGTAAGTGTACCCGTTTTATCAAAAGCTATTGCTTTTAAAGCACCCATTTCTTCTAGATAAATTCCGCCTTTGATAAGCACACCTTTTTTAGCTGCATTTCCAATTGCTGAAACAATAGAAATAGGAGTTGAAATAACTAATGCACAGGGACAACCAACGACCAATACTGCTAGCCCTTGATAAACCCAAGTTCCCCAGCTGCCACCAAATAATAATGGTGGTACTACAGCTACCAGCCCTGCGATAATCATAATAATAGGCGTATAATATTTTGCAAATTTATCTACAAACGCTTGAGAAGGCGCGCGTTCCCCTTGAGCTTCTTCAACAAGGTGAATGATTTTGGAAATTGTTGTATCTTCAACAAGCTTTGTTACTTTAACTTCAAGTATTCCCTCTTCGTTTAATGTACCTGCAAAAACTTCATCATCCACTGTTTTCTCAACTGGGACTGACTCGCCTGTAATAGTTGCTTGATTAACAGCCGAGTAACCATGTACTACTACACCATCCATAGCAAGCTTTTGACCGGGTTTCACAATCATAATATCGCCAACAGCAATATCATCAACATGAATCATCATTTCTTGCCCATTTCTTCTAACAAGCGCCTCTTTCGGAGCAATATCCATTAAAGATCGAATTGATTGTCTTGCTCGGTCCATAGAGAAACGTTCTAAAGCTTCACTAATTGCAAAGAGAATAACAACAATTGCACCTTCTGCCCATTCTCCAATAATAGCTGCTCCAATAATAGCCACTGTCATAAGAGTTTTCATGTCAAATTCAAAATGTAGTAAGTTTTGAAACCCGACTTTAAAGAGTGAATATCCCCCAATAACGATGGCTGCTGCAAACAATAGGGAGGTAATAATATTTTCTTCCCCATTAACAAACTGAGAGATATAACCAAAAACTATTAATAAAGAAGCGTATAGTAATGTGCTGTGTTTTTTATAAAATGGCTCTTTCTCTTCTTTAACCTCTTGTTTCTCTTCCCTTAATGGTTTATCTGGAGCGACTTTAAGGTTTTCAAAAGCACCAGCTTTTTCTAATTCCTCGATAGTTGTATTCCCATATACCTCAATTTTAGATGCACCAAAATTTACTTTTGCATCATGAACCCCTGATAATTTTTTTACATTCTCTTCGAATTTACCCGCACAATTGGCACACGAAAAGCCTTCAACCCGATACACATTTTTATCCTGATGAACAACAATTGGTGTTTGCCGTTTTGGTTTTTCAGGCATTACTTTAAGATTTTCAAAAGCGCCAGCCCTTTCTAATTCTTCAACCGTTGCATCACCATATACGGATATTTTAGATGCACCGAAATTTACTTTTGCATCTTGCACATTGGGCAGTTTCTTAACATTTCTTTCAAATTTCCCTGCACAATTAGCACATGAAAAGCCTTGTACTCGGTAGGAAGTCATTTCCACTTCAGACCGTTCAGCTTGTTCAGACATTTACCTCCACCTCTTTCTTATGTGTTAATGCAATCATCATAATTTGTTTGATATGTTCGTCGTTTAATGAGTAAAAGGAAAGCTTTCCTTCTTTTCTATAGTTGACAATCCTTTGCTTATAAAGTGTTCGTAAATGATGAGAAGCATTAGCAACTGTAACGCCTAAGATATTAGCTATATCACAAACACATAGTTCATCTTCCTGACACAAAGCATAGGTGATTTTTGCTCTATTTTCGTCGGCAATTGCTTTTAACATTTGAGAAACACCTGAAATATCTACTGTTTGTAGATCACCCTGTATTCGATTAACCTTTTCCTCGTCATAACAAAAAATTTCACAAGTATCTTTCTTATTCAATTCATCACCTCATTCAAGTATTCGCTTGATTATATAATAACTTTTTCCAGCGCAACATTCAAGCATATACTTGAATGAAATAAAAAAGAAATGGGTATTTCCAATTCTAAAAAGTACTTCTTCAATTTCCCATTTAAGTCAAACAATCACATAAGGTCCCATTTCTCTTATCTAGTATTTCATTGTAATATCAGTATGAAGGAGGATTAGATATGGATATATCAAGAGTTGCAATTTATGCTCGTGTAAGCACAGAAGAACAGGCAAAAGAAGGTTTTAGTATAGCCGCGCAACTTCAAACACTTCGGCAATATGCTCAAATTTATAACTGGGAGGTGATTGATGAATATGTCGATGAAGGAATTAGTGGTAAATCCGTAAAAGGACGGCCTGAAATGAAAAGACTAATTAAAGATGTAGAGAATGAGAGATTTGATGCTGTAATAGTTTGGAAAATTTCCCGACTTTCAAGAAATATGCTAGAAACACTCATGATTCTAGATAAGTTTGAAAAATACAACGTGAAATTTATATCCTACTCAGAAAACTTTGATACCAGTAGTCCTATAGGTCGTTTAGTACTTCAAATTATGGCCTCAATCGCTGAAATGGAGCGAAATACATTAGCGGAAAACGTTAAGCTTGGGATGAAACAGAGAGCTTTGGAAGGGAGATGGAACGGCGGGGTTGTATTTGGATATGACACTGTTAAGAAGGAGCTAGTTATCAATGAAAAGGAAGCTGAAGTAGTACAGTTAATCTATCATATGTATGCAAATGGCAAAGGGCTAAGAGCGATTTCTAACCACTTAAATAAAGCTGGATATAAAACCAAGCGTAATCGTTATTTCTCCATCAATGGAGTAGCACAAATCCTAGACAATGTAATATATAACGGTAAAATCAGTTGGCTAAAATTTGAAAATTGGGATTCCAAACGAAGAAAAGGGAAAAATCCAAATCCTATTCTTGTAGAAGGAAAACATGAACCTATTATTTCGGACGAACTATGGAGCGTTGTACGAGCAAGGAGAAAAAGTAAATCATTTAAGCAGCGTCAATCAAACGAACCATTTTTACTTAGTGGCCTTTTACGCTGTCCTGATTGTGGTCAAGGAATGGTTCCGTCAATTACAACACATACACGAAAAGATGGGACGAAACGAAAACATCGTTATTACGTTTGTAGCGATTTTCATAACAAAGGATCTGCTGCTTGTAAAGCTAATTCCATTAAGGCATATAAAGCAGAAGAAACGGTTATCAAGAAAATTGAACATTTTAGTTCTAATAAGAAGAGATTATATAAGACGATCACTGACATAAGTTCAAGTTCTGCTCATTCGATAAGTAAGCTTAACAAAGAATTAGAAAAGATTGAAATACGATTAAAAGAGATTGAACAATTACAGGCAAAGTATATGGATGCCTTTGAGAAAAACACTCTCCCTGTTGATATTCTACAAGAACGGTTACAAAAGGTCTCGAATGATAAAAGGGGGTTAGAACAAAAGAAAAATGAGATTATAATACAATTAGGATCTATCGATTCAAAAGTAATCCAACCAGATTTGATTGAAAATTTACTGAAAAAATTCTTATCAGTATATAGGAAGACATCTAGGGAAAATAAAAAACAATTACTTCAGTTGTTAATCGATAATATCTCAATCAAGCAAATAGATAAATCTAGAACCATAAAAAACATAGAACTTGAATTTGATTTTACTGAACTGAATATATCGAAAACCTTTATACTAATCCACTTGTTGTATCGAGAAACGGATAATGAACATACATTTTCAATACCCGCTTCCGATAAAGAATTACCACCTTATCTACAACAGTTTTTGCCTCTATTTGTGGTACGGTTCCCCCTTCATAATCCGAAACCCCCGATAAACCTGCTCCAACAAAACCAACCGCATCAACTGATGAGGAAATGTCATCTTAGAAAAAGACAACGCATAGTCACTACGATCTGTCACTTCCTTACTCAACCCTAATGATCCACCAATAACAAAAACAATTTTACTTTTGCCATGAATCATTAATTGCTCTATTTTTTCGGCAAATTTCTCGGTGGTTGGCATTTGACCCATTATTTCCAGGGAAATAACGTAAGCGTCTGGGGAAATTTTCGACAGGATTCGTTCTCCCTCTTTTCGCTTTACTTCCTCTTGTTCCGCTTCACTCATATTCTCTGGAGCCTTCTCATCTGGCACTTCGATTATTTCCATGTTGGCATAAGCGCTCAATCTTTTCATATACTCTTGTATACCCAGTTTTAAATATTTCTCTTTTAATTTTCCTACCGCTATTATCGTGATCTTCATCTATTTCACCCTTCCGAAGCCTATCCATAATACTATTTTACCAAATTCATCAAGCTGATACTAATTGTTCTTAATTGATTTACGAATCAATTTACCTTAACATAAATAATAAGCATAATGACATCTTAGTATCTAACAACACTATTTGGAGGCGATTTCATGGAGAAAATCATATTTGTTGAAACAGGGACTGGAATCGATGTACATGGACAAAATGTGACCAAAGCCTGCCTTCGCGCTGTAGAAAATGCCATTCATTACAATTCCATGCCAGGTATTGCAGATTACCTGCCGGAAAACAACCTTCATAATATGAAAGTGAATGTAAGACTAGCCGTTCCAATGGACAAAGATCAAGTAGATATTGAACTAGTCAAAAAAGAAATACCATATGGAACAGTGACAGTAGAAGTGATGGATGGTGGAATGGCGACGACATCAGGTATCATTCTCGAAGATAAAGAAGATAAGAATGATCTGATGTATATTGTCAATGCAGCTGTAGAAGTAGGCTATTAAACTTATAGGGAGGAATGTGAATGACGTTTATTGCGAATCCAAAACGTTACCATGAAATTCCGTATCACCGCTGTGGCAGCTCCGGTATCCAGCTTCCAGCCATCTCCTTTGGTCTGTGGAACAACTTCGGGGGCGAGGATACATTAGAAAACCAACGCAGAATGTTGATGAAGGCTTTTGATTTAGGTATTACCCACTTTGACCTCGCCAATAATTATGGTCCACCACCAGGAGCAGCAGAGAAAAACTTTGGCCGTATTTTGAAAGAGGACTTTTCCAGCTATCGGGATGAAATGATTATCTCGACGAAAGCAGGATTCAGAATGTGGGATGGTCCTTATGGTGATTGGGGATCTCGTAAGTATTTGATCTCTAGTCTCGACCAAAGCTTACAGCGAATGAACCTCGATTATGTCGATATATTCTACCACCACCGTCCTGATCCAGAGACACCGCTTGAGGAAACAATGGCTGCTCTCGATCAAATCGTCCGACAAGGAAAAGCACTATACGTCGGTATCTCCAACTATGACGCCGAACAAACAAAACAAGCAATTGATATTCTTAAAGCACAAGGGACACCTTTTATCATTCATCAAGCCGCTTATTCTATGCTTGATCGTACCATCGAAAATGGCTTAACCGATGTCCTTCATGAACATGGTATTGGCTGTATCGCCTATGTACCATTAGCACAAGGACTATTAACGAACAAATACTTAAACGGCATTCCAAAAGATTCTCGTGCCGCAAAGGAATTTATACCATTCTTAAATGAACGAGATGTCTCCTCGGATAAGCTCCAGAAGATTCAAGCATTAAATGCTATTGCCCAGGAGCGTGGACAAAGCTTAGCGCAAATGGCACTTGTCTGGGTCCTACAGGAGAAATCTGTTGTATCTGCCTTAATTGGCGCAAGTCGTGTTAGTCAAATCGAGGAAAATGTCAAAGCATTAGCCAATACTTCCTTTACCCAAGAAGAACTCGATGCCATTAATGACATTCTAAACTAAAGAGAGTAAAACCCTATAGTCGTAAACACTGTAAAGCGTCTACCTATAGGGTCCTTTTTATGGAATGATGCAAGCTATCCACTAAAAATAAGGGGCGCCTTATCAGCCTTATGCAATTTAATTCCATTTCGCTCCTGTATGCTTCAATTGGTAATCAAATGCTAGGCTAACCTCCATTTCTTGATACAACTCCGTCCAATCGCCGTTGTTTTGCACATTCTCGCGCCAAAAAGCGGGATGCTCCGCTTTTATTCTCGCTCCTAACCCGAAGATGTCTGAACCATTCTCTTGTATCTGCTGGAAGGCTTTATCAGCAATCTCTTTCGTAACTTTCTCTGCTTCTTTCTCCAATTCATCAAAATGTTCTTGGGTCAAATGATTCCCTTTTACTTCTTCACTAATATCGGCATCTATCTTCACTTGAATATCAGCTACTGGCTTTCCCTCTGTTACATGAACATTTATGTTGGAATTGCGATATAAAGCTTCTACCATATAGACAGCTTCATCATTTGGTAGCGAAACAGGAAAACTGTAACCTCCCGGGTTAATACCGAGAACAGCCATATATACCCCAACTTCGATAGCAGACAGTTTATCAATCATTTTGTCATCTTTAAAATAAGTTAACCCATCGATAATAACTCGATCGCCATTCCTTTGCTGAACAGATGGGAGAATCGCATCTCGCCCCTCTGTCGATAAATTGGTCCAATATTTCCCTAAATGTATTCTTGGAAATTTACCGAATCGCACCGCATTATCAAGAGTGTCTGATAAATATAAAGCTGGTACGCTTTCTACGGGTGGAGAAGTATTTAGTACCTCCTTGGCATTGTTTCCACCGACGACCATCCAGGATGTTCTTCTTACTTCTGGATTCCGCTTGAAGTAGTCATTAATATCGCTCACACCTCTTTTGGCAACATCCTCTGATATGACGATAACCTGCAAATGCCCTAGATATAGTGTTTCAGCTAATTGCTGTTGTAAATTAGTCATTGCATCCTTGATACTATGACCAACTATTTCGATCATCCAGGCATTTTTTTGTGCTCCTCCCTCCCCTTCTACTCCCTCTGGTCCAAGCTTAATTTTACCTGGAAGTGCAATTTGAGCAGTCATTTTTACATATTCTTCATTTTCAACCTCTGGATAATTACTTTCCTTATGGTTTGCTTCATCCTCTTGAGCCATCTCGCTTTCTTCTGCTATATCTATTGCCAACCCAATAATATTGGCACGCTCCTCTAGCTCATATCGATCCCAGCATCCTGTTAATAATACAAGCATCAAGCCTGATAACAACAGCTTCTTCATGCTGCTTGCCCCCTTTTGCCTCGAATCTTCGCAATAATTAGAGCAATGAACGGATAGGCAAGTATCGCCAAAAGTCCATAATTTGTGGTGACAATAATGTAATCATACATTTTGTAAATATCCTCTGGATAAATGGCGATGCCAAAAGCGATCGGTGCACAGATAATGGCTACCACACGATAGTGATGGAACCGTAATAATTCACAAATTCCTCTAACAATTAGAAAATAATAGGATAACAGAGTCGTAAACACACTAAATATCCAGGATGTTAATAATATCGCATCTATTCTGGAAAGGAGATTGCCTGGGATATCTATGGTTCTGCCAAGTTCAAGAGTTGGCCAGATTGTTTCTAAAATCTCACTTTCTCCTAATGTTCCAATAATCATCACAACGACGAACATCACGATAATGGCAGCAATCCAATAGCCAAGCATTGCACTTTTTAAGCTTTGCTGAGGTTCTTTCATAAACGGGATAACCATGCCAATGACAATAAAATTACCTATTGCCGATAGGGTAACGATTGCCCCTGCTGTAATATTGGCAAATGTCAGCTGATCCCCTAGGATTGGCAGTAGATTGTAATATTCCATATCCTTAAATGCAGGAAGTATAATAATGATGATCGGCATAATAATTAATGGTAAATAAAAAAAATGCAAATTAGCAAAAGTAGATGCTGACTGATAGCTAGTAGTTACACATAGGGCAATCATAATAATGATCGCAACTTGAATGGGCGTATTGGGTAATACCGATCCTTGAATTGCTTCGGCATAATGTCTTGTTTCCAAGCTAAACATTACTAAAAACACAAGAATAATCAAACAACTGATAGCTTTACCAAGTATCGATCCAAATACCATCTCATTGTATCCAATCAATGTATTTTTCGGGAATCTCTTTCCTAAGATGACAATACATAGTAAGCTTACAAACCCGAAGATAATGCCTGTTAAACTGGCAAAAGGTGTTCCTGAGCCTGTATGTTCCGCCACAAACCGGGCAAATGATAAGATCGAGACGCCGATCATGGTACTGATAATAATAAAGGCTAATTGCAAATTAGACACATAATCTCTTTTCTTACTCATTGGATCCCTCTTTCTTTCCTTTAGCAAGAGGATTTGTTGGTCCTTCTTTGACTCCACTATCAACCCTGATTGTATCCTGTGGGTAAAGTTCGGCTGGTCTTGTCGTTAACCAGCGTAAAGGGAATCGAATGATGGTATCCTTAAATCCTTGTTTATCCCAAGGCGCCATAGGAGTAAGATAGGAAACACCGAAAGAACGCAAAGAAACCATGTGATTGGCAATAAACATTAAACCTACTGCCAGACCAAGTAAACCGATAAAACCCGAAAGGATAATTAACGGGAACTTCAATAAACGAAATGTAATAGCTGCATTATAAGAGGGTGTCGCAAAAGAGCATATCGTAGACAAGGCGATAATTACCACCGTTATTGGACTGACAAAGCCCGCTGCAACAGCTGCTTCACCAATAACGAGGACACCCACGATCGATAAGGCACCACCAACCGGCTGTGGCATCCTTACCGTTGCTTCCCTTAATATTTCCATGGAAAACTCCAATATTAAAACCTCTAAAACAACTGGAAGTGGTATCCCCGCACGTCCACTTGCAGCAGCAACGATAAAATCTGCTGGTATCATTTCAGGATGAAAAGATAAAACCGTTATATAAAAAGCCGAAAAAACAAGGGAAAAGATCAAAGCACATAATCTAATAAAACGGACCATACTGGTGGTCACAGTTCTTTCATTATAATCTTCACTCGTTTGAAAGAACTGATTAAACGTAATAGGAAGTAATAATGCAAATGGGGAACCATCCACCAAGATAACGATTCTTCCTTCTAGAATATTGGCAACAGCTTTATCTGGTCGCTCGGTATTTTGTACTTGTGGAAATGGGGAGCGAGGATTATCCTGAATAAATTGCTCCACATAGCCAGCATCCAAGATTCGGTCTATTTTAATATCTTTTATTCTTTTCGTTACCTCTTCCTTTAGTGAGCTGTCTATGACATTTTCCAGATAACAAATAGATATTTTTGTTTTGGTTCTTTCTCCTACTTCATGGGATTCGACACGGAATTCTGGAACAGGAAGCCGATAACGCAACAAGGATATATTAGCTTGTAATTGTTCAATAAAACCGTCTCTCGGTCCTCTAACGACACGTTCCGTTTCTGGCTGTGTGATCGCTCTTTTTTCAGGCTGGTAGGTGTCAAAAGCTAGAAAATCCTGCTCCCCATCAACTAAAATGACCGCTTTACCTCTTAATAGCGCATTTAACAAATTGCTTAAGCCACTTTTCTGCTCTCCTTCTGAATAATAAACTACCTCTTCCAGCAATATCTGCATGAAAGATGAAGGGGTTGTTTTTTGTATTTTCTTTTGTAGTTTATTTGCTTTTTGCAACGATTGATAATATCCCGGTTAATTTTTTCCTTATTCGCTAAACTATTGATAAAGAAGGCCATTGCAGGTATTTCACCAAATAGAGAAAAGGGACGACTCGTGAAATCTATGTCATTTTTAAAAATCTGTTTGATTGTTTTTTCATTGTCCTTCAGATTCTTGGAAAGCTGCTGTGTTTGAGATGCGCTTAGTAACTCACTTTCAGGTAACTGTCTTCGCTTGGCAAGCTTCTTTCTTCTAAATTTCACAAGTCTCCCTCCTTTGTCCTTGTCTTCTTGATGCTTAGTATGAACCGTTCAAGTAGCTAATATGCTAAGCTTAGAAAATATTATAACGAAATTGGACAGTTAACTTATTTATTAAACAAATCATGGCTCTCCACCTGAGGATTTGTTTATTATCTATTTTTATTAAACAAATCCTCGCTCCTCAACTGATGATTTGTTCATTATCTCCTTTTATCCAACAAATCCTCGCTCGCCATCAAAGGATTTGTTGAATATCGTCCTTTCTTGATTTTTTCCAACAAATAAAAAAGGAATTCCTTCTGATCAGAGGAATTCCTTTACTTATTAGTTTAAGATGTATGGGACACGATAAAGCTTGCATCGCCTTCTAATTTATAATGGTTAATAGTAGCTGGAATAATGAAATGATCGCCTTTTTTGATGTTGTGTGTGTGATCGTTAGTCGTGATAGTTGCTTCCCCTTCTATGATGCTGACTTGCAGGAAGTCTGTTGACCTTTCCAGTTCTACTTCACCATTTAAATCCCAATGATAAACGGTGAAATATGTTTCTTCCACTAATTTTTTTTCTGTTAACCCTTGTTTTTCGTTAATCTCCTCGGTTAACTGCGGTGTTTGATGTGGAACAGTTGTCACTTCTTTTGCTTCTTGCAAATGTAATTCTCTCGTATTACCTGCGGCGTCTGTTCGATCATAATCATACACTCGATAGGTAATATCTGAGCTTTGCTGTGTTTCTAAAATGACGATTCCTTTACCGATGGCGTGGATCGTTCCGCTTGGAACATAGACAAAATCTCCGGCTTTCACTTTCACACGACGTAATAAATCATCCCATTTGCCTTGGTCAATCATTGCTACTAATTCTTCTTTTGTTTGTGCGTGATGGCCGATGATTAACTCGGCATCTTCCTCCGCACTTAATACATACCAGCATTCTGTTTTTCCATAGGCTTCATTCACTACTTCTCGCGCATATTGATCATCTGGATGCACTTGTACAGAAAGATTGTCATTCGCATCCAAGATTTTAATTAACAGTGGATAAGCTTCCTCGTTATCCACAGGCTTATTAAATAAGTCACCATGGTTTTTCCACGCATCTAATAATGTTTGGCCCTTCAAGTCACCATTGATGATTTTACTCGGTCCATTTTCATGCGCCGATATCGCCCATGCTTCACCTGTTTTCTCATATGGTATGGTGTAATGAAACTCTGTATGTAATTTCTGGCCTCCCCAAATACGTTCTTGGAATATTGGTTGAAGGAAAATTGGTTCTTGATACATAACATAGACTCTCCCTTAGCTTTTCTTTAAGTTTACTTCCTAAAAGATACTACCTTCTACAGCTAAAATCAATCGATATTAGCTTTTTTATCCACAATTTTGTTCACAATACACGAATTTTAGCATTTATTCACACCTTAACAGCGATATCGAACAGGTTATCCACAAATTTATCAACATACTCACATTTTTTGAATATATATCGTATAGGAATTTATGTTCTACACCATATCTAGACATTTATCCATAATTATATCCACAAGATGTGAATAACTAACAAAAAATGTGGATAAAAACTTGCACAAGCTCTTACCCACATTGATTTAGTATGCTAAAGATGTTAATTCTATTGTTACTTGGTTCTGTTCACCATCACGGTAGTACGTAATTGTTAATTCATCCCCGACGGCTTTCTCTGAGTAAAGGTGTTTTCGTAAATCCACAATATCTTCAATTGGTTCTCCATCAAGCTCGGTAATAACATCGTATGGCTCTAAGCCACCATTTTCAGCTGGTGACAATGGTTCTACATTTCGTATATAAATGCCACCTTCTACATTATCTGGTAGGTTTAAACTGCGCTCCCATTCTACTCTTGCGATATCATGTAAAGAGTATGCTTCAATACCTAAATAAGCTCTCATAATTTCCCCATCACGCTCTAATTCTTCCATAACAGGGATCGCATCATCAATTGGGATCGCAAAGCCGATACCTTCTACCGCAGATTCAGCGATTTTCATCGAGTTAATACCGATTAACTGTCCTTCCATATTCAATAAGGCGCCACCGCTATTACCAGGGTTGATCGCAGCATCTGTCTGGATAACCTCTGCTTGCCAATCTGCACGGCCATCCATATTAAAATCTTGTGGTATTGCCCGTTGTTTCCCGCTGATGATTCCTTGAGTGACCGAACCAGATAAATGGAGACCTAATGGATTACCAATCGCAATCGCAGGCTCTCCTACGTGAACATCATCCGATCGTCCGATTTCGATAACTTGATTGGCATAGCTTGCATCCATTTCAATGATCGCTAAATCTGTGTACAAATCACTGCCAATTAGATTCGCTTCTACTTGTGTCTCATCTGACAGGACGATTTCTACTTGATCTGCCCCTTGAATAACATGGTGATTGGTTACAATCAATGCTCTGTCGCCTTCGATCTTATAAATAACCCCAGAGCCTGTTCCGAATTCACCTGCTTCCTCTTGCTGCCAAAAATTAGACTGGCTTTGAACATTCACGACGCCTACCACTGCCGGCGACACCTCGGCCACTATTTCTGAAATTCTTGTGGAGATATCCACCTGCACATTACGAACATCTGATGGTTGTAAATCCTGTCCTCGATTATCTGATTGATGCAAATTGGTGTCGGTATTACCACCTACTATTACTTGATACGGTAAAAGATTATTTCTTACTAATGATGGCAGTAATACGGCAAACAGAAAAGCACCTAAAACGAGACCGACGATAAACGGCATCAGCCAGTTTCTTTTCTTTGGTGTTTGTCTTGACCCGTAATGGCTATCATAATAGCCCATTACTTCACCTTCTTTCCTGACTTATACTACTTCATAAATAGGTGTCGGTGTTCTTGGATCTGTATCATGCAACGTGACGTGATCACCGACCGTGAAACCATAATCATTCAAACCATTTGCTACTGACATTCTCGCTAAATCCTTCATATTATTATCTTTGCTTAAATGTGCTAAATAAATACGTTTTGTTTCATTATCGATGATATCCTTTAGTGCAACCGCACAGTCTTCATTGGAAACATGGCCACTATCTCCTAATATCCGTCTTTTTACACTCCATGGATAACGACCCATTCTGAGCATTTCCACATCGTGATTTGCTTCAAAAATTAAAGCATTTGCTCCTTGTACGGTTTTCTTAATTCGCTCTGAAACATAACCTAAATCAGTTACCAGTGCTACTTTCTTACCGTTGTGGTGGAAGGTATAGAACATTGGCTCTGCAGCGTCATGCGAAACGGCAAAAGATTCGACATCCATGTCTCCAAAGGTTTTGGTTTCTTCCATGTTAAATACAAATTTCTGATCAAGCTCGATTTTACCGATGGCACCTTCCATTGCTTTCCATGTTTTTTCATTGGCATAAATCGGCAAGTTATATTTTCTAGCAAAAATGCCTAAGCCTTTGATATGGTCACTATGTTCATGAGTCACTAATATCTTGGAAAGACTGTGGGGATCCACATTGATTTCCGAAAATAATCGCGTCATTTCTTTGCCACTCAATCCTGCATCTACTAAAATCTTCTCTTTTTCCGTTCCTATATAAAAAGCATTCCCAGTACTTCCTGATGCTAGTACACTAAAATGTAACGTCATCTTACTCCACTCCATTTACTTCTACTTCTAGTTCATTGTTTAATAGCTCTTCTAGGAATAAATCGATTTCCTCTTCATCCCATTCTTCATCTATTTCCTCAATTATTGCGGTACTGTCATCGGCAAAATAGTCAGCGATTTGGAACTTCATTTCGTCAATGAATTCCTTCGTATTTCTATATGTTAAATGACTTTCGATTGCATTGACATAAAAATAGCTCTCTTCATTTGTTTCAAATTCCCACGTTGGTGCCAGTACTTGTACTCCGTTTGGTAAAGGAAGTAAGTTATGGTAGCCTAGTGTTACTTCTTTCGTAATTTCATCTCCGGAAGTAATAAAACCCTCATTAAAATATAATCCGGTCAGCGCCTCAAAAGGTGTATTAATCTCCTCTGGATTCGGTTGGTCTTCTGTTTTTTCCAGGATGGTTTGTATATACCTTGTTACTTCTTCCTCTTCGTTCACTTGGACCAATAGAACCCCACTTAGATTGAAATAAATCGGACGGTCTATTTCTTGGAAGAAAATATACGTATTAGAAGCCTCATCTTTTCCAAAGTATTGATATTGCTCAAACTGCCATATATTCTCTGCTAATGCTTGTGGATTTTCTTCCACATTAATCGCTAATGGATTCTCAAAATTAGACAAAAGCAGGTGACCATCAATTACAAGGCTTTTCTGATTCGGTAAGGCGGCAATTTCTGTTAGCTCTACATCAGAAAATACTTTACGTTCTGCGTATAACATCGCTTCCTCTGCTGGTGACTCTGCTGGTAGATGGTTTAAGCCGTTCACATTATTACGGACATTCTCTTCTATTGGAAAGTCCTCGGTATACTCGTATTCCGTATTTGGATTATTAATATAGTGATGTAATAGGAAAATATCAAGGATAAGGAAACAAAGAATGAACAGTGTTTTAATTTGGCCCCATTGCATTTGTTTCCCCTCCTTGTGTAACAGGATTAGCATCACTTGTTACATATTGCCAACCTGAGTAAGTCTCGATACACCATGTAGGTATTAAATCAAATACCTGACCGCCAGCTTGCTGTTCAATTCGATAACCTAATTGAATATCGACTATCTCATTAAAGGAAAAACGATCAGATTGCTCAAGATAATCAACTAATTGTTCACCAGTCATTAGATTAGTCGTTGCACGATCATAAGAGAACGTTAATTGCATTAATGGCCGGCTGTATTGATATTCCGCTAGGTTTTGATACACGACAGAGATCGTGGATAAACCTTCTTTAGAGAATATCGGGAAATTTTGATACATCATTCGATATTCTACTATATTCGAAATTTCATTTAAGTTATATAAGCGATACTGAATATCCTGATCAACTAGCCACCCGTCATGTCTATTAATATAATCAATCGAACTTGTAACTAGATAATCACTCCAATTACTTGCTGTTTCTGGTAAGTTTTCTGACTCCCGACGATTTTCAGATGTGGAGAAATCCGTATATTCCATTGCATACCCTTTTACCACTACTTCACGTTGACCGTCGCTATATACCTGACCACCTTCTGAGTTTGGCGAGCTTGCGATGGTCGAAGGATTACGGAAAAAGATATTTTGAAAGTTGGTAGAATCTGCATTTATCACTTCATAACGGAATTTTTTACCTAAAATATTACTCTCACCATTTGGTATATATACTTTCCGCTCATTAGCAAGTTCAACCTCTACGTACTGAATAAAGTCATTCACTAATTGCGTACGATTGAAGTACTCCACCACTTCAGCTATGTTTTGCACACTTGCTTGAATATCAATGCCATTTTGGTCACTATTCTTGAATACTATTTGCTGATTAGCTCTATTTGGATCAATCAGAATATAAATACTCTTGAACTTACTATCAATTAACATCGTATCATCCGTCGTAAAAATTTCATTAATAATGGACGATGGAATAGAGGTCGGAAAGATAATTTCTATACTTTGCGCTGTTTCATTGATAGTAACCTCTTCATCCTCCGGAATCATGGAAAAATCATACAATTGCCATTCCGTAATATCTTGAAAAACTTCTAGCTCAAGCCCTTTCTCACTGAAGCCAGATAGTTCTCCATTATCATGAAAGACAATTTGTGATGGTTGTACCAAATTTTTCTTTGTTTGATCTGTTCCATTTAATTGAGCATCTGTTACTAAATCACTGCTAGAAGGCTCATAATCTCCTTGATATGTCCAAATTCCCAATGTTAACAATAAGCTTAATGAAACTAAGAAAATAAGTAATATAGTCTTAATCATCTCAAAATCTATTTTCATTTTTTACTACCTCGCTTTCGCTTCGTGAGCGGTAGCGTGAAATAAATGGTCGTTCCTTGTCCCTCTTTACTGGAAGCCCATATATGACCGTGATGTGCTTCAATTATTTCCTTGGAAATAGCTAGACCTAGACCAGTTCCACCTAATTCTCTTGAACGTGCTTTATCCACACGATAAAAACGTTCAAAAATCTTGTCGACTTTTTCCCTGGCAATACCTAATCCCTGGTCACTAATGCTAATCCGCAGTCGATTGCGTTCTTTCACAACCTGGAATGTAATTTTTCCACCTTCTGGGGAATACTTAATCGCATTCGACATAATATTATCTGTCACTTGCGTAATTTTATCTTGATCTACCCAGACATAAATGCGCTCATTTGGTATCTTTCGCTCAAAATCGATTAATTCTGTCTTATTCATTTCAAACCGATCCAAAATGTGATGGAAAACTGGAATAATATCGATTTTCTTTTTGTACATCGCACTTTCTTTATGATCCATCTTTGACAATTGTAATAAGTCATTTACTAAACGAATCATTCGTTCTGTCTCGTTTTGTGTAACTTGTAAAAATTGTGGTGCTAGCTCTTTATCTTCCCATGCACCACCATCAGTTAATGCTTCCAGATAACTTCGCATCGTTGTTAGTGGTGTTCTTAATTCATGGGATACATTCGAAACGAATTCTTTCCGTTCTCTGTCTACTTTTTCCTGTTCTGTTACATCACTAATAACGGTAATAAGTCCATTAAAGTTACCATCTTCATCTTCTACAATCGAAAAGTTAGCTTTGATTAGAAACAATTGGTCTTCTTCACTGAAGTCGATTGTTAAGGAGCCTACTTCTTCTAATTCCTTGACATCAATTACTTTCTCTTCTACCTGTAAAACTTCTGCAAGTGGCTGACCCTTCGCTTCATGTAAAGACATACCGATTAAGTGCGTCGCAGGGTCATTCATTAACGTTATCTTCCCTGTTTCATCCGTAGCGATTACACCGTCAGACATATTGGAGAGAACAGAGCTTAACTTTCTGCGCTCCTCTTCTGTCGTTTGATTGGCTAGCTTTAACCGGTCGTTCATATCGTTAAAGGTCATCGCTAATTGGCCAATTTCATCCTGGCCATATACATTTACCTTCTTCGAAAAGTCTCCTCGCGCCATCCCCATCGCTTGTTTACGCATTTCCGTTATCGGCTTGGTGATGGTTCGAGCGACCAGAATACCTAAGACAATCGATACAATAACAGCTAGTATAGTCCCATTTAAGAAGATTTGATTAATCTCCTGTAATTGGTCATACACTTCCTCAATCGATGCTTCAGAATAAATTGCTCCTACAGCGACATCACCATTCATAATAGGTAGAGTGCGTACAAATACGCGATCGGAAGAATATTTATTTCTTCTAGTATCCTCGTCTGGTTGCCCATGTAACAAAGCAAGACGAATACTGCTATTTCCTGATATCTTTTTTCCGACCATATCGATTCTATTAGCACCTAAGACACGGAACTGTGAGTCGATTACTTGTAAGTCAGAAAAAATCTCACTCGAATATCTCGATGTGATATCACGAACTTCTTCTTGCAATGTCGGTCCTTCTCCATCATCTGATCGCTCTTTGCGAAATGCTTCCTCTAAATTCGTTACTAGTACCTGTAATCGATCATCGACATTTTCCTTATGACTTTCCAACAGTCTGTTTTCTAATTGCTGGCCAAAATAAGTACCAATTACTTGGATAGCTAATAATAGAAATAGCGTAAGAATGACGATAATCTTTAACCGGATTGATTGAAAAAAGCTAACTTGATTCATGTAACATTACCCCTGTTCAGGATTTCGTAAATAATATCCGACACCTCTCCTAGTTACAATCCATAACGGATTACTCGGATTATCCTCAATTTTCTCTCTCAGCCTTCTTACCGTTACATCGACCGTACGGACATCACCATAGTAGTCATAACCCCAGACTGTCTCGAGTAAGTGTTCTCTAGTCATGACTTGACCAATATGGCGTGCAAGATAATGGAGTAACTCAAATTCCCGGTGTGTTAGCTCAATATAGTCCCCATCTCTTGTAACCGTATATGCGTCTGGGTGAATTACCAATGAACCGATCGCAATATCTCTTGTTTCGCTTTTTTGGTTAGCTGGTTCTACATCCAAGCGGCGTAAATTAGCCTTCACCCTCGCAATTAACTCTCTGTTACTGAAAGGTTTCGTTACATAATCATCCGCCCCAAGCTCAAGACCAAGAACTTTATCAATCTCTGCGTCCTTTGCAGTTAACATAATAATTGGCATACTATGTGTTTTTCTTACTTCCCGGCACACTTCATTACCATCTTTCTTCGGTAACATAATGTCTAATAAAATCAGATCGGGATTTTCATTTACGGCAAGCTCAATTGCTTCTTCTCCATCATACGCACATAATACTTCATAGCCTTCTTTTTCTAGGTTAAACTTTAATATATCTGCAATTGGTTTTTCGTCATCTACCACTAATATTTTTTGACTCATAGCAAGCACGTCCTTTTTCCATTAATTTTTCCCTTATCTTATATTCTAACCGAAATAATCCAAAATGTCTTATAGCTACTATTATATTGTTCTAATCATCCTACTATAAATGGAAAAAAAGTGTCCAGTCGAAAAACACCCTCCATTTAGGTTGGAAGATAACGTCATGAACATGTTGATTTCTTCCCCTTTATACGTAAAAACCCTTGTTACCATTACTGTAACAAGGGTTTGCTTTTATCTAATTGTTGGATGTTAGAAAAAGTCAGCTGGATTTTTTAGTGAACCATCTTTATACACTTCAAAATGTAAGTGAATGCCTGTTGAACGACCAGTTGTACCCATAACTCCGATTTTTTGACCTTGTTCAACAGTTTGTCCTACTGATACATCAATAGATTCCAAGTGAGCGTAAACAGTGCGGTATCCATTATTATGGTCGATTTCTACCTTGTTACCATAACCACTGCTGTCCCAACCAGCAGAAGTTACTTTTCCATTATCTGCTGCTAAGATAGAACGGTCACTAACACCTGCAATATCGATTCCTTTATGCTGTCTACCCCAGCGTTCACCCATATGACTGGTAATGTGTCCACCAACCGCTGGCCATTTTATTTCTCCTGTACCACGTGAAGAAACTACCTTCGAACCTTTTACAATTACTTTATTCGTCGGTTCTTTAATAACATTTTCATCGATAACCTCTGTATCCACTGTTTCGCCATTCACTTTTTGAATACGATAATGTGTTTCAACAGCACCTTTTTTACCTTTTTGTTTCACTTCTTCTTCGCCTTTATACATCTCTTCTGACTCTTCTACTTCTGTTTCATAATCGATCTCTTCTTCTTCTAGCTTTTCTTCCGTCACTATAACCTCTACATATGGCTCATATGCTGTTACATTTAACTCATCACCGACTTTAATCAATGAATCCTCTGTTAAATCTGGATTTAATTCCATTAATTCATCTAATGAAAGATCATACTTACTTGCAATAGAACCAAGAACTTCGCCATCGTCTACTTCATGCTTTTTGTTTTCTAACGTTCCTTTTTCCAATAAAGTAATACCTTCTTTAACCGTTAAGATTTCATCTTCTAAAACTTTTTCAGGTTCTAGTGAAACGTTTTTTGTTAAAGAAACGTCTATAATAGTAGACTCCCCTACTGATAATGGTTCAGTTTCTTCTGAATCATTATCTATTTTTTCTAATATGTCCTTGCTCACATATTTCTCTTTATACTCTTGGATCACTTCTTCTGCCTGTTCTTTATCTGCAAAATAACCGACTACTTCATCACCGATGGTTAATGCCTGTGCCTCTACAGCTAGCGTTAATTCTTCTTCCAGATAATGCAACACTTCTTGATTATCTGCTTTAGAAGAAAAAACCTTCTCTGGCACATAGTCAACCTCTTCTCTAACTGTATATGTAATGTCATTATCATCTTGATGTTTCGAAATTTTGTCGGAAATATAGTCCTCTACTATTTCTTTGCTTTCTACAATTCCGGCATGCTCATTATCAACATACACATGATAGACGTTGCTTAATTCTGCTTCATTCGCAAATGCAGTTTGTGACGTAAGACCTAATGCTACAATACCAACAATTGCAAATTGCCTGATACTTCCTTTCCTGCTTAAGCTCATAACTAGCTTCCTCCTATAACCCCAACTACTATATAAAATCTATTTATCTTCAATTCAAATCATTTACCTTCCCCAATCTATCATAAAATAAAACATCATTAAACATTTTTAATAGTAATGTAACAAAACTGTATAATAAAACCCAATTATTTACATGTTTTGTAACAATAGGCGAATATACCTAATGTCGTTTTATGATAGAATGGGGTAAATTTACCCTATTCAACCCTTTATTCCATATAAAAAAGGTATAAACCCTCTTTCACCTAAATGAACTGGGTTTATACCTTTTTCATATCATTTATTAATTACTATAAACACTTCTTACCACATTCGTTTGTGAACGATCTGGTCCAACGGAAAATATCGATAACGGAATGCCTGTAAGCTGAGAAATACGCTCTAAATAGTGACGCGCATTTTCTGGTAATTCATGCAAGCTCTTCACACCAGTGATATCTTCTTTCCATCCTGGCAATTCTTCGTAAACTGGTTCACACTCTGCAAGTACTTTTAAACTGGCAGGGAATTCTTCCATTACTTCCCCTTTATACTTGTAAGCTGTACAGATCTTTAATGTGTCAATCCCTGTTAATACATCAATCGAATTCAAGGATAAATCAGTAATCCCACTAACTCGACGAGCATGGCGTACGACCACACTGTCAAACCATCCAACACGTCGAGGTCGACCTGTTGTTGTACCATATTCATTCCCTACCTCACGGATTTGATCTCCGATTTCATCATGTAATTCCGTCGGGAACGGTCCGTCACCAACACGTGTAGTATAGGCTTTTGATACTCCTACGACATGATCAATTTTAGAAGGTCCTACACCAGAACCAATCGTTACACCACCTGCAATCGGGTTGGATGATGTCACAAATGGATACGTACCTTGATCAATATCAAGCATTACTCCTTGTGCCCCTTCAAAAAGAACACGACGTCCATCATCTAATGCATCATTTAATACAACCGATGTATCTGCAACGTATTTTTTCAATTGCTGTCCGTACTCATAGTATTCCTCTAATATATCTTCTACTTCTATACGATCTGTCTCATACACTTTCTCAAAAAGACGGTTTTTCTCTTTTAAGTTACTTTCTAATTTCTCGCGGAAAGCTTCTTTGTCTAATAAATCGGCGATACGAATGCCGACGCGAGCAGCTTTATCCATATAAGCTGGTCCAATTCCTTTACCTGTCGTACCGATTTTGTTGACGCCTTTATCTTCTTCTTGTAACATATCTAGTTTTACATGATAGGGTAAAATAACATGTGCTCGATTACTTATTCGTAAATTGTTGGTGCTGACATTTTTATCATGTAAATATTTTAATTCCTCTACCATGGCTTTTGGATCGATAACCATCCCATTGCCTAATACACAAATTTTGTCATCAAAGAATATGCCTGAAGGGATTAAGTGTAGTTTATATGTGATACCATCAAATTTTATGGTATGACCTGCATTATTTCCACCTTGGTAACGTGCTACTACCTCTGCGTTTTGTGAAAGAAAGTCTGTAATTTTGCCTTTTCCTTCGTCTCCCCATTGTGTTCCAACAACGACTACTGAAGACATAAACGGCACCTCCGCCTTATCAATTTATTCATTCCGAACTAATTCTACCAATCTTACCGAGCAATGTCAATTTAATTACGAACATTTTTGATCATTTTATAATTATCGTTCGTGAAAATCTACTTTATCAATCTATGCTCTATTATGAACATCAACTATTCAGACTATACCAAGCCTTCTTCGTTTTTATATAGTTCCGCTGGTTTCTATGTAATGAACATTTGTTATCCCTCAACATATCTACCCTTCAGCTTGGAGTGGGGCCTTACAACGAACCCGTGATAAAGAAAAAAAGGATAAGGACGCTAGATCCTTATCCTGGTGGTATATCACTATCCTGGTAGCGATGGTCCAAGTCTACGAATTTATTATATTCTTTTACAAAGGCTAGTTCGACTGTTCCAACTGGACCATTACGTTGTTTCGCTAAAATAATTTCGATAATATTTTGCTTTTCAGATTCCTTATCATAGTAGTCATCACGATATAAGAATCCAACAATATCAGCATCCTGCTCAATACTTCCTGACTCACGTAAGTCAGACATCATCGGTCGTTTATCCTGACGGGATTCTACTCCACGAGATAGCTGTGATAATGCGATTAATGGCACATTTAATTCTCTTGCTAATCCCTTTAATGACCTCGAGATTTCTGAAACCTCTTGTTGGCGGTTTTCTTGGGAACCTGCACTCCCTTGAATTAATTGCAAATAATCGATCAGAATCATCCCTAGACCGTGCTCCTGTTTTAAGCGACGGCACTTGGAACGAATTTCACTTACTCTAATTCCTGGTGTATCATCGATAAAAATACCTGCATTGGATAAGCTCCCCATTGCCATCGATAATCTCCCCCAGTCCTCTTCTTCCAGTGAACCTGTTCGTAATCGCTGGGCATCAATATTCCCTTCCGCACAGATCATACGATTGACAAGCTGATCAGCCCCCATCTCCAAACTGAAAATAGCGACATTTTCATTTGTTTTAATCGCGACGTTTTGGGCAATATTTAAAGCAAAAGCTGTTTTCCCCACGGACGGTCTTGCTGCAACAATGATAAGGTCATTACGTTGAAAACCTGATGTTATTCGATCTAAATCACGAAACCCAGTAGGAATTCCGGTAACTTCCCCTTTATTTTTATGCAATTGATCGATATTATCATAGACTTGTATTAATACATCTTTTATATTTTTAAAAGAAGAAGCATTCTTTCGATTAGATACTTCTAATATTCGTTTTTCAGACTCATTTAATACTTCTTCTACTTCATCTTCCTTCGAATAACTATCTGTCACAATATCTGTTGCGGTTCGAATTAGTCTTCGTAGAATCGACTTCTCTTCGACAATTTTGCAATAATAAACGATATTAGCAGCAGTAGGTACAGCATTTGCTAAATCACTTAAATAAGAGACTCCTCCTACATCATCCAACTGTTGCCTATTTGCCAAAGCAGTTGTAGCTGTCACAATATCTATCGGTTCCCCTTTATCGGACAATTCTAACATGACACGATAAATAATTTGATGGCTTGCTCGATAAAAATCTTCTGGCATTAATATTTCCGTCGCGCTGGAGATAGCATTCGGCTCCAAAAAAATCGCACCTAGTATCGCCTGTTCTGCTTCTATATTATGTGGTGGTGTCCGTCCTTGAATGGTGTCTGTCATATCTCTACCCCCTCTCACTTACAAACCTTATCTCTTTTCTCTCATTAGAAAAAGGGAAGTGGCATCAACTTCCCCATTATTTATGCCTCCACAACATGGACTCTGATAGTACCTGTTACTTCCGGATGAATTTTTACCGGTACATTTGTATAGCCTAACGAACGAATTGGCTGATCTAATTCAATTTTACGCTTGTCCATTTTTATTTGGTAATCCTTCTTTAGCACTTCAGCAATTTGCTTACTTGTGATGGAACCGAATAAGCGTCCGCCATCTCCAGATTTAGCCGTTAATGTCACTTCTATATTTGCTAGCTTTTCTTTTAATTGTTTCGCTTCTTCTACTTCCTGCTGTTCTAGTTTCTTTTCTTTCTTTTTCTTAGCATCGAGTGCTTTCATATTTGCCTGATTTGCTTCAATAGCTAAGTTATTTTTAAGCAAGTAATTACGTGCATATCCATCTGAAACGTTTTTTACTTCCCCTTTTTTTCCTTTTCCTTTTACATCTTGAGTAAAAATCACTTTCATTCTGTTTCTCCTCCTTCAAAATACTCATCGATAATTTCTTTCAACCATTCATAGGCATCAATAACAGCCATATCATCTAATTGTGTCGCTGCATTGGTCAAATGCCCGCCACCATTCATTCTTTCCATTATCACTTGAACATTGACATCTCCGAGCGATCTTGCACTAATGCCGATACGGCCATCCTCCCGCTCAGAAATGACAAATGATGCTTCGATTCCGGTCATCATCAACAATGTATCGGCTGCTTGTGCAATAATGACAGGGCCATATCTTTCTCGTGAATTTCCTACTGATATAGCAATATTACCACGATAAATATTGGTATTTTCAATTAACCTGCTTCGTTTTACATAAATATCTAAATCCTCTTTCATAAACTTCTGTACTAATATCGTATCTGCACCTTTGGACCGTAAATAGGAAGCAGCATCAAACGTCCTAGAACCCGTACGTAATGTGAAACTATTGGTATCGACAATGATACCAGATAATAATGCTGTCGATTCTAACATGGATAACGAAAGGTTACTAGGCTGATATTCCAGCAATTCTGTTACGAGCTCTGCAGTTGAGGAAGCATATGGCTCCATGTAAACAAGGGTCGGATTATCCACAAACTCCTCACCTCGTCGATGGTGGTCCAAAATCACGACATGCTCTGTTTTATTAATTAATTTAGGCTCTTGCACCAATGAAGGTTTATGTGTGTCAACGATGACTAACAGTGTATCTTTTGTCACAATATCTAAGGCTGATCCAGGGTCAATGAAATGTGACCACAATTCCTGATCGTCTTTCATTTCATCTACTAATCGCTGAACTCCTGTATTTATATCATCTTCATCTAATACAATAAATCCTTCTACATTGTTTGCTTGTGCTATTTTTAACACACCGATTGACGAACCAATCGAATCCATATCCGGAGATTTATGCCCCATCACTAAAATCTGGTCACTCTCTTTGACTAATTCCTTTAAGGCGTGTGAAATTACCCTTGCCCTAACTCTAGTCCTTTTTTCCATTGGGTTTGTTTTACCACCATAAAAACGTACTTTGCCTGATTCATCATCTTTAATAACAACCTGATCTCCACCTCTACCTAATGCTAAGTCAAGGCTTGATTGGGTCAGCTCTCCCAAATCTGGCAAGTTTTCGCTTCCCAAGCCTATTCCGATACTTAAGGTTAAGGGTACATTTTTATCAGTAATTAATTCACGAACCTCATCCAAAATCTCAAATTTTGATTTTTCTAAGTCTGACAGAATTTGTTGATTCAGCACCGCCATAAAGCGCTCCTGTGATGTTCGTTTCAAATAAATACCATGCTCATTCGACCAATTGTTTAAAATAGAGGTAACCTGTGAATTGATTTGGCTTTTCGCTGTATCATCCATATTTTGCGTGATTTCCTCATAGTTATCTAAAAAGATAATACCGAGCACTGTTTTCTCATTCTGGTACAGCGTGTGAAGCTCCGTTTGTTTCGTTCGATCAAACAAATATAGTAATCGTTCTTCTTTTTTATGATATATTTGAAAATCATATGATCCAATCGACATCCAAAATGATTCTTTGTCATCTTTCAAATAGGAAGTAATATCTTCAGATAAGACGTCAAGTTGTTCTCCAATTATCGAGTCAGTTTCTGAGAACTGACCCATATAAGGATTTGCCCATTCTATCTGATCGTCTTCTCCATATAAGATAATTCCAATCGGCATCTCTAACAGGGCTTCTTCGCCAACTTTTTTGACACGATAAGACAGTGTAGATATATATGCCTCTGTTTGGTCCACCAGTTGCCTTTCGCGCTGAATGCTGTAATACAATGAAACAGAAAACAGAACAGTCATCGCGATACCTATTATCCAATGGTAATAAAATAGAAAAACTAATAACACAAAGGACAAAAGATATATCCCGATTATATGCCTCCCTATTGCAACTGGCTTATCTTTATTTTTTGGCATTGCTGTCAGCTCCTAACTAAAGTACCCTTTACTTTGCCATTCTTTTTCTTAATTCAAACCCTAAATCAATTATACCTAAGATTCTGAGCAAATAAAGACCCATGAAGGGAAAAAATACGAGTAAAAGAATACTAATAACTGGTAATGCAAGTGATTGTTTCTTTTCATGAGTATAAAAGAAAATGAAGGATAATCCTTGTAGAGCCATTAATATGCCTGCTAATTGGTACACATTGGATACGATCACCCCACCCATAGTAGTGTAATCTCCTGCAACAAAGAAGGAAGCAAGTAGTACGATGAAATAAATCCAGAGAATAATTTTAGGTAAATGAAAGCTGCGGAATGGCGGAAAATACAGCTTTTCCTGTCGCATTTTATTTATTACTTTATAGCATATCCATTGTGTGAATATTGCCATCACCATGGAAACAACTACTAACATGACTGGCATTAACTGTAGCATATTCATCATTTCTTGATGGATGAGATCAAAATCCTGTTGCCCCATCCCTACCGCTTGGAACAACTGCTCTGTCCTTTGGACGGAATCTTCTATTGCCTGTTCAAAAGCATCCATAACCGAAAACTGCAGTACTGTTTCAATATAAGCATAAATGAGTACCAGTCCTAAAACATAACCAGCCGTCCCTTTGGCCCAGGTTTCATAAGGATGCTGCTCTTGCTTTATTGACCAACCGATCATTCCTCCACTAATTAACGCTAGCAATGTCAGTGGAATTGAAAATACAGGGGCAACAAAAAGAGCAAAAGATAACAAAATAAGCATGGCTATCATCATCCATTTTATGGAATAATCTTTCATTAATAAGATAACTGGTATTGGTAGCAAAACCAGTGTAACTACTTGGAGAAATGGAATGAGTATCGTTAATAACAACAGCAGGATAAAGATCCCCACATATATATAAAAATCTTTTTTTACAGGCTGCTTATCCATTGAGAAACCACCTTTACTACTTCTATTTGACTGAAAAAGCACAGCAGGAAAGCGCTGTGCTTTGTTATCGGCCACATTTACTATATTCATTATATATGAACAACCATTCCGCGACAAATTAAATTCATTATAACGTAAAGTACCAACTTTTTTGATGATTGGTGAAGGTCTTTCATCCATACTAGTTATTGCATCATTAAAAAAAGTGGCTCTTCTACGACTTCGGCAGAATACTGTGCTTTTCATGGGGGTGGACTTCAGCCTCCGTTTATTATTCCAGTGATCCTATCCTCATTTTCTCTTCCGTTGATTTCACTTACTGCTAGTTTATGCAATATCTACAAAAGGCTATGCGTTGATCACTTATTTCCCGTATAATATAGGAAGAATGTGTAGAGGAGGAGCAGTAAATGATTAAGACGATAATTTTTGACCTTGATGATACACTTTTATGGGATAAGAAAAGTGTCAAAACCGCTTTTGAAGAAACCTGTCAATTAGCGAAAGAAAAATATGGAGTAGATCCAGAAAAGCTGGAAGAGGCTGTCCGTGAACAAGCGCGAAAACTCTATCAAGGATATGAAACATATGAATTCACCCAAATGATTGGTATTAACCCATTTGAAGGACTGTGGGGGAATTTTCTCGATGACCATACATATTTCAAAAAAATGGCAGAGATTGTGCCTAACTACCGTAAGGATTCCTGGACAAACGGCTTAAAACAGCTAGGAATCGACGATCAGGAATTTGGTGCTTATTTGGCAGAAAAGTTTCCCGAAAATCGCAAAAAAAATCCTTTTATCTATAAAGAGACATTTTCTGTTTTAGAAAAATTACAGGATGACTATCAACTAATCATGCTGACGAATGGCTCTCCTGACCTGCAAAATACGAAGCTAACCATTACTCCGGAACTAAAAGATTATTTTGACCATATTATTATCTCCGGAGACTTTGGTAAAGGAAAACCAGATCCAAGTATTTTTGAGCATGTATTAGCAACGGCCGGTGTCACAAATGAAGAAGCTCTCATGGTTGGTGACAATCTTATGACTGATATTCTTGGGGCAAATCGAACCGGAATTAAGAGTGTCTGGATCAATCGTGAAAACAAAACAACTCAAGATGTCAAGCCTACGTATGAAATCAAACATCTGGAAGAGCTATTTACATTACTCTAATTAACCGTAAAAAAATAGAGGTGGGACAAAAGAGTTGGGAAGAAGGAAAATCCGAACGTTAAATACCATATGGCCTAGTCGCTTCGGCAAAATACTTTGCTTTCCCTGGGCACGGCTTCAGCTAGTGCTGTTCCCATAGGAGTCTCGGTATTTTGCCTACGCTGAATCAGATATTTGGATCCTCCTTCTCCCTATTTCGTTTGTCTCAGCCTCATCATTTGTTATAATTCCATTGCTGTTAATTTTTCAATTTCTTCCATTTGTTTTAGAAGTTCAATTTCTTCCTCTTCTAAATATTTATCTATCGTTAGAATCATTATCGCTTCTCCACCAACATCTGAACGACCTACTTGCATCGTCGCAATGTTAATGCCTCTTTCAGCAAGCAAACTACCTACCTTACCGATAACACCAGGGCGGTCATTATGCTTAATAACCACAAGATCACCTTCTGGTACCAGATCTACACTATAGGCATCCACTTGAACAATACGAGGTCCTAAACCATTGAGTAATGTACCTGCTATAGAACGTGTCACTTCTTTTGTTTTCACTTCTACTTTTAATAGGTTGGTAAAGCCTTTTGTCGTGGAGGACTTATTTTCATTAACTTGAATACCTCTTTTTTCAGCTAAGTAAGAGGCATTCACATCATTGACATGGTCACCTAGGTGGCGTTTTAATAAACCTTTAATTGTATTTCTTGTTAATGGTGCTACTTCCAACTCCGTTAATTCCCCAGAATAATAAATATTAATCTCTTCAATAACACCAGGGATAAGATAGGTTAAAAATGTACCTAGTTTTTCAGATAAGTAGAAATATGGTTCGATCTTATTCATCAACTCTTTCGGTACAGAAGGTAAGTTAACTGGATTTTTTGCTACTCCTTCGGTTAAATAACGAACAACATCATGACTGACATCAATTGCTACATTTTCTTGCGCTTCTACTGTACTTGCCCCTAAGTGTGGGGTTGCAATCACTTCAGGTAGTTCTAATAAACGATGATCAGTTGCAGGTTCCTCTTCAAACACGTCTAATGCGGCACCTGCTACTTTTCCTGATTTGATAGCATGATAAAGTGCGTCCTCATCGATGATACCACCGCGAGCACAGTTAATTATCCGTACTCCGTCTTTCATTTTTTCGAAAGCGTCTTTATTAATTAAATGCTTGGTTTCCTTCACTAGTGGTGTATGAACCGTGATAAAGTCCGCTACCTTAATAACATCCTCGACTGAACCAAAATCAACACCTAGTTTATCAGCTCTTTCTTTCGTTAAAAACGGATCATAGGCAATTACATTCATTCGCTGCCCCTTCGCACGAGCGGCTACTTCTGCACCAATACGACCCATACCAATAACACCTAATGTCTTACCTTTTAATTCTACCCCAACATGGGTTTTGCGATCCCATTTACCATTCTTCAATGCTACAAATGCTTGCGGGATCTTTCTGGCCAACGACATCAGCATCGCAACCGTGTGCTCTGCAGCCGAATTAGTGTTACCATCTGGGGCATTTACAACGATAATGCCGTATTCTGTTGCTGCACTTAAGTCAATATTGTCTACCCCGACACCTGCACGACCAATTATTTTCAGATTAGATGCTTTACTAATAATATCTCTCGTTACTTTCGTCTGACTTCTAACTAATAATGCATCATACTCTCCAATCTTCTCGATCAGTTCATCAGGAGATAAGCCAGTATCAATGTCTACTTGCACGTTGTCTGCTTCACGTAATGGTTTAATTCCATCTTCACTTAATGGATCACTAATTAGTACTTTAAATGTCACAGTTGTCCCCTCCAGAATTTATATTTCATGTAAAAAATCTCGACCTACTTTATTAAGTGAAATACTTCACTTATGTCCACTTAACCTCCATTATAGCATGTCTGCACTTTAATAAATAGAATGGAATTAAGAAAATTTTGACACTTTACTTTCCTGTTATCTTACTTTTATTCAAGTTTTCTCTATCATAGCAAATTAAAAGAGATTGTCAATACAAATTAGTGATATTATTTATTAACGTTCGTGTTTTAGGTGTTTTTTGTATGTTAATATCTATACAAAACTCATAATTTAACCTAAACACGAACATTAATCCCTTGGGTGCATTACTCTTGATTTTGGGTATTTATATATTTTTTTTACCGTATTAAAAACTCAACATCTTGAAAGAGAAATTATGGGTACTTTGAATTATCGTTTGGAAAATTCTTAAATTAATTTATTTTAACAGAATAGAAAATTATGTGTTCTGGAATTCCCGAGTGAAGGTATAATTTAAGAATTTTAAAAAGCCAACAACAGACCACATGTTAGTAGCTTGGTCTGTTGTTTGACTTTTAAATCTGTTTTTCATTAATATAAGTTTTTATGGTTGGTGGTTCATGAGACGCAAACTTTTCAAGTAATTGACTTGGTTCAATATCTACAAGTGCCATAGAACGGTACTTTTCGTGTAAAAATTGTTCCTTTGTCATATGGTTAAATAGTTCAACAAGAGGATCAAAGTAATGATTAATATTTAAAAGACCACATGGTTTTTGATGAAGTCCTAATTGAGCCCATGTAAAAATTTCAAAGAATTCTTCTAATGTTCCTGGGCCACCTGGTAAAGCAACAAATCCATCTGCAAGCTCTGCCATTTTAGCCTTTCTCTCATGCATAGAATCGACAACTATCAGCTGGGATAATCTTTTATGCGATATTTCTCTCTGCTCTAAAAAAGTAGGCATAATTCCAATGACTTGTCCACCTTCATCTAAGACAGCATCCGCAACTGCTCCCATAACACCAACACTTGCGCCACCATAAACAAGTGTAATATCACGTTTGGCTAGTTCTTTACCAAACCTTTTGGCATTTTCTATATACACATTAGATGCTCCAACACTGGAACCACAAAATACAGCTATGCTTTTCATTATGACCGTCCCCCTAGCGAATTCAGTGATTATATTATACAAAAGTCTTGATAGTTTGTTAAACTTTATGGTAATGAAATTTAAGGAGTGGTAAGTAATGGATGTAACTGAATTTCAAAAATGGGTAAATGATTATTATGAAAATAGAGGCTGGTCTGAATTAGACATTTTCATTCGTATTGGTTTTTTAGCGGAGGAAACCGGCGAAGTTGCACGAGCCATAAGAGCTCTTGAAATTGGAAGGGATAGACCAGACGAAGTAACAGATTCATTTATGAACAATAGAAAGGCTTTGGTAGAAGAGCTTGGAGATGTATTAGGCAATGTAATTGTAATCGCAAATAAATATAACATTTCTTTAGAAGAAGTGTTTAATTCTCATAAGGAGAAACTCTTACAACGTTACTCTCATGAATAAATAGTTTTTACCAGAAATAACGAAGGAAATAAGAAATGATAAACAATATGCCTAATCTAAAACACTTTAAGATTATTGATATGAAGAAGAGTGAGGACAACTATCAGTTCTTGTTAGAAGCTGCATCTCCACAGATGGGCATGGGGTAGCGTCAGGAGATTAGAATTATATTCACATCATTCACATATATTCTATGTAAATCTGGGTGTAAATGAAGTTTGATCATTTATGATGTCTAGTTAAATTAAAAAGTCGGTTCCTTAATGTACAGTGAACTGCACCCCAATTGTTAGACACTGTCTAACAATTGGAGGTGTAGTTTTTTTATGACTAAATATACAAGCGATATTAAATTTAATATTATTCAAGGTTATAATCCAAAAGTATTTTCTCAAAGTGAATATGCAAAACAAATGGATATTCCTAAAGCACAGTTCCAATATTGGTTGAAGTTATATGAATTACATGGTGAAGAAGGTTTAAAAAACACCTATACAAACTGTTCAGTTAGCTTTAAACTAGACGTACTAAACTATATGGTTCAATCTGGTGCGTCATTAATGGATACCGCAGCTCTCTTTAAAATCTCTAGTTATACAATGGTGTATGATTGGCAGAAAAAGATGGAAGTCGGTGGTATAGAAGCCCTTGAACCGAGTCAAAAGGGGCGTCCATCCATGAAAAATAAATCTACTAAACCACAAAAACAAGCACCAGTTGAAGAGCCAGTAAAGGCACTTGAAGCACGTATTAAACAACTAGAAATGGAAAATGAGTTTTTAAAAAAGTTGAATGCCTTAGTTCAAAACAAGGAAAAATCACCAAAAAAGACAAAGCGTTAGTAGTCTTTGAGTTAAGGCATAAATACCCGGTGAAGAAGTTAGTGAAGCTGGCTGATATTCCACGTAGCACCTATTATGATTTAGTGAAGAAAATGAATCGACCAGATCCTGATAGTGACTTGAAAACGGAAATAAAGGCTATTTATGAGGAACATGAAGGTCGTTACGGTTACCGCCGTATACGTGATGAGTTAACGAATCGTGGGCAAAAAGTGAATCACAAAAAGATTCAACGTATCATGAAAGAACTCAGCTTAAAATGTTTAGTACGGATAAAAAAATATAAATCTTATAAAGGTACTATAGGGAAAATTGCGCCAAATCATTTAGACCGTCAATTTACAACTGATGCCCCTAATAAGAAGTGGGTAACGGATATTACAGAGTTTAAATTATTTGGTGAAAAGCTTTATTTATCGCCTGTATTAGATTTATTTAACGGAGAAATTATTACATATACAATTGGCTCTAGACCTACCTATTCACTTGTTTCAGAGATGTTGGAGAAAGCCCTTGAGCGCTTGCCAGAAGAACACGAACTATTGATGCATTCCGATCAAGGTTGGCATTATCAAATGAAAGAATACCGTCATGCCCTCCAAGAAAGAGGCATTAAACAAAGTATGTCTCGTAAGGGAAATTGTTACGATAATTCAGTGATGGAGAATTTCTTTGGGATTATGAAATCAGAATTCCTTTACTATAACAAATTCGAAAGTGTAGAGTTTTTTAAACAAGAACTTCAAAAATATATGGATTATTATAATACGAAACGATTGAAGGCAAAATTCAAAATGAGCCCGGTACAATACCGAACTCATTTTGAGCAAGCTGCCTAATGAATTAACCGTGTCTAACTTTTAGGGGTCACTTCACAGGAATTCGACTTTTTTAGGTTTCCAATTTTCTTAGTGTATAATATCCGCATTTTGTTGGCAGACCTCCACTTTATTTTGCACCTATTTATAGCACCCTTAACATTCTTATTTTTTATTTACTTCCTCCAATTTCTTATTCCATTTTTGTTTCCTATATTGAGATGGTGAGCACCCATATTTTTTGTTGAAGTGTCGATAGAAACTAGAAAAATTCTTATATCCTACTTGAAAGCAAATTTCTGTACTATTATGAGCTGTATGCAACAATAATTGCTGAGCTTTATAGATTCTAATGGCTTCTAGATATTTAAGTGGGCTGATGCCTAACTTTTCTTTGAAGATTCGGCTTAAATAATACGGACTTACCCCAATTTGGAAAGCAATGACGTTTAAGGTTAATTTTTCTTGATAGTGCTGGTTTAAATAATTTATTGCAACATCAACTATTTCTTGCTGAGGATCAAATGTGTTAATAGATAGTTCAGGTTTGCATCTTTTACATGGTCTAAATCCTTGTTGTATAGCATCTGCAGCATTATCAAAAAAACATATATTATCATAATTGGGAGTTTTAGATTTACAAGATGGTCGACAAAAAATACCAGTTGTCTTTACCGCATAAAAAAACATTCCATCATATCTTTTATCACATTTAACTACTGCGCCCCACATTAACTCGATAGAAAATTGAGTATTTGATTTCATATAAAATTACTCTCCAATCAATAAAGAATCTTCAAGCTAACGTATAGAAAAGAATTCCCCATACAATTTAATTATGTTTTCAGACTGGATTACTTTTTATCATAAGACATAAATTTTGGAAATGTCATATAGCTAATGTATAAAGCAACAACGATTACCGGAACAAAAATGTACAATTGAAAGAACGGTAACACAAGGATACAAAAGATTAATGATACTAAAGAGGAACACCAAGGTAATGTTTTAATTTTAAAAAGTTTAACACCAGCAGCCATAGAAAAAATATACACAAGCACACCTAATGAGGTCGGGATAAATAAAATATCATTAAATGTCATTGTAAAGGATTCCGTAATAATAACTCCGATACCTGCAAAACCAATCACAAAAATAACCATACGTCTTGGAATTTTCTTAGTCGAGTGTATATGTGATAATTGTTTTGGAAATGCACCGTCTCTACTTAAAGAATAACCGAGTTGCGTTAGACTAGCTACAAACGCATTGGAAGTTCCAACACATATGAAAAATGCCAATATGGCGGTTACAATTTGCGCACCAATTCCTAGTGTTTCTCCCATTATAGCACCAATTGGTGAAAGATCACTCTCTATACTTCCATATGTCCCGGTCCCGATTGTTACAAAACTTAGTGCTAAAAATAATAGCCCTATAATTATTACGCTAATAATGGTTCCATTAACAATGTTTTTATTGGGGTTTTTAAAGTGGTTCGCAAGATTACAAATAGCCTCCCATCCAAAAAATGCCCAAAATATCGCTGTTATTGCTATTCCAATTGACTGCCATCCATTAGACACAAAAGGGGTGAAATTCTCTAAATTAATGCTCGGTATTGAAACTATAACAGTAAGTGTAAGTAATAATAGTAAACAACCACTCAGGATTAATGCGACTCTACCGCTCACCTTCACTCCATTATAATTGACTATACCAGCAATAACTAGAATGGTGAATGCAAGTAAACTTCTTGTAAAGTCAGAAAATCCAAAAGCCTGACTAACGTAAAATGCCCCAGTTAAAGATACAATTGTTTGTCCAACTGCAGCAGTTACAAAGTAAAACCAACCTACAATATTTCCAGAATGAAATCCAAATGATTTTCGGACAAAAGTAGCTGCACCCCCGGCATCTGGATATTCACGTGCTAGACAAGCAAATGTGTAGGCAAGTGGAAGATTAGCTATAATGACAATTACCCATGATAATATGGACGCAGGACCTGCAATAGAAGCAGTAACGGAGGAAATAAATAGCACACCTGAACCTAGTATTGCGGCAATATATAATGCAATCCCTTCATATAAACCAATTGAGCGTTTTTTCATAAGACATCCCTTCCTTCAGTAAAACTTTATCATTAAGTGGGAGTCAAGTACTTCTCATTTCTTGCGTTCTCATTCTAATAATCTTGAAATATTTATGAAAGTAATGGATATGAAGGAATTTGATGATAATTACCGTTTTCTGGTGGAGACAGGTGACCGTCATTTAAAATGAACAGTTTCTGCTAAGATAACGGACACACTTTATTGGAAATGATGACCTCATCTTATAGTGAATTGCAGCCTCTAATAACAAGCCATCTGTTAATCATTGTCCTGATTTTATACGCTGAAGATGAATAACAAAGAGCCAAAGCATACATTTTAATGAGTAAAATAATGTATACTTTGGCTCTTTGTTGATATTGGAGTTATTGAATTAACGCACTCGTTACTTTAAGGGCGAAATTTCACAAACCTTTAAGTTGCCCTTCGAACTTTTTATATAATCTTCTTTCACAACCATTCTTCAGTAAACCTCTAGCCATAATCTTCTATATATCTCGATTTCTCGTTAAAAGACTATTCTATTTTTCTGTATAATAAAAGCTTGAAACACATGCTGTGCTCCAAGCTTTTATCGTTCTTATCAATCATTTACGTAAGGTAAAAGCGCCATTTGACGAGCGCGTTTAATTGCCTTCGTCAATTTACGTTGATATTTTGCAGAAGTTCCAGTTACACGACGAGGAAGAATTTTTCCACGCTCAGAAATGAAACGTCTTAATAACTCAACATCTTTATAGTCGATGTGTGTAATACCGTTCGCTGTAAAGAAACACACCTTACGACGCTTTGCGCGACCACGACGAGCTGCCATAAACAACAACCTCCTTTAATTTTTTAAAATGGTAAATCATCATCCGAAATATCGATAGGCTCTCCACTATCCTGGAATGGGTTACCTCCATCGTTATTTCCTTGATTATTTTGATTATTATTATTTTGGTTAAATTGATTTGCTTGACTCGGTTGGTTCTGATTTTGATTATATTCTTGAGATCCTTGCATGTTAGGTTGTCCACCAGTTGCTCCACCCTTAGATTCCAAGAATTGAATCGATTCTGCTACAACTTCCGTAATAAATACTCTTTTTCCTTCTTGATCATCAAAGCTACGAGTTTGGATACGACCGTCTACACCGACAAGACTCCCTTTATTCATATAATTTGCAAGGTTTTCTGCCTGTCTTCTCCAGACTACACAGTTAATGAAGTCTGCTTCTCGCTGTCCTTGCTGATTAGAAAAAGGTCTATTACAAGCTATTGTAAAATTAGCTACGGCAACGCCATTTGGTGTGTAGCGTAAGTCAGGATCTCTCGTTAACCTGCCGACAAGCACGACACGATTTAACATCAGAACCACTCCTTATTATTGATCGTCTTCACGAATTGCCATGTGACGTAGAATGTCATCAGAGAATTTCGCTTGACGACTGAATTCGTTAATAGCTGTTTCATCACCTGTAAAGTTAATGATTACATAATATCCATCACGATAATCATTGATTTCATAAGCAAGACGCTTCTTACCTACTTCTTCAACTTTTTCAATTTCCGCACCATTATTCGTAAGGTAACCGTTAAAACGCTCGATTAGCGCTGTTTGTGCTTCCTCCTCGATATCTGGGCGGATGATGTACATAATTTCATATTTATTCATCCGTTTACACCTCCTTTTGGTCTTAGCGGCTCTATTTTCTATAATAGAGCAAGGAGTAATAGTCTCATTACTCACAATAAAATATTATATCAATTTTCTTCCACTATTGCAAATATATTTTACATCGTTACAAGTGATCCTGCTATACGTTAAAACGGAAATGCATGACATCTCCATCTTTCACCAAATAATCTTTACCTTCTAATCTTACTTTTCCTTTTTCTTTTGCAGCTTGTTCAGAACCTGCTGCCACTAAATCATCATAAGAGACTGTTTCAGCACGGATAAACCCTTTTTCAAAGTCACTATGAATAATACCTGCTGCCTGTGGTGCTTTGATCCCCTTTTTAAAAGTCCATGCTCGTACCTCTTGCTCCCCTGCTGTAAAGTATGTTGCTAAACCAAGCAGACTATATGTTGCTTTAATTAGTTGATCTAATCCTGATTCCGCAATACCTAACTCTTCCAGGAACATTTCTTTTTCTTCTCCATCTAACTCTGCTATTTCCGATTCTACCTTTGCACTAACAACAATTACTTCTGCCTCATCCTTTTCAGCAAAGTCTTTTACAAGCTGTACATTTTCATTGTTGTCTGCTGCTAATAATTCATCTTCCCCTACATTGGCAACATATAATACTGGTTTACTTGTTAATAAGTGTAGACCTTTCACAAGTTTTTGTTGTTCTTCATTAAAAGACACCGCACGTGCTGGCGTTTCATCTTCAAATGCTTCTCTTAATTTCGCAAGCACTTCAAATTCCGCCATTGCTTCTTTGTCTTTTTGTTTTGCCATTTTTTCAACTCGTTGAATCCGTTTTGAAACAGTTTCAAGATCAGCTAATATAAGCTCTAAGTTAATCGTTTCTATATCGGAAATAGGATCTACTCTTCCAGATACATGGGTAATATTCTCATCTTGAAAACAACGAACAACATGACAAATCGCATCTACTTGACGTATATGAGAAAGAAACTGGTTTCCTAGCCCTTCTCCTTTACTTGCACCTTTCACAATCCCTGCAATATCTGTAAACTCAAAAGCTGTTGGAACAGTCTTTTTTGGCTTTACTAATTCTGTTAGTTTTTGCAATCTTTCATCTGGTACCTCTACAATTCCTACATTAGGGTCAATCGTACAGAACGGATAGTTTGCCGATTCTGCACCTGCTTGTGTTATTGCGTTAAATAGGGTTGACTTACCCACGTTAGGTAAACCAACAATTCCTGCTGTTAATGCCATGTTAACTTTCACTCCTTAAGGATTCCGTCCATATGAACGTATCAGTCATACCAATTATAGTGATACTTTGTCAAATTGACAAGTTATTAAAAAGCAAAAATCAAGGGTCAGATCCCCTTGATTTCCCGATTTTCTTCTATAGAAATCATGTAAATCTTTCTTTCTATCTATTAGAAAAATCGATTTTGTTTCACGTGAAACAATTTTATGAAAATTAATTCATTGTTGCTGTTCTATTATTCGCTTCATTTTCTGTTCAAATCGTTTGCGTGGTAACATGACACTATGCCCACATCCTTCACACTTGATTCGAATATCCATACCCATACGGATTATTTTCCAACGATTCTCTCCACACGGATGGGGCTTTTTCATTTCGACTATATCATTCAATTGAAATTCCTTGCGCTCCATGTTATCACCTCAATCTTACACGATGTACTGCTACTATTATATTAGATTCTCTTATAAAAAGGAAATAGTAAGATAGCACAAAGCAAATATAAATTAACTATTCCATATATCGGATATAAAAATGCAATAAGCGTTGAAAATCCAATATTTGTTAAGGGGATTAAAAGGATTAATAAAATCATTGCAATTTGCCACATATGGTACTTTAGAAAACGAGCAATTCTCGATACAAGCCCCAATACGCTGGAGATCGCAGTGGTAAATATTGCACACCACAACAGTATCGACATGATAATATACGTATAGCTTGGATAATTCTTTAGGATAGCAAATAAGGGGATTTCATATAAAATAATAATCTCCGAAATTTGTATTAATGAATTATTATAAAGTAAAGAGGTAATTCCTAATATCAATCCACTACCTACACTTGCAATAATGATTTCACCATTGGATTTAATCTTATCCCCTACTGCTCCTAATACTGCTAAAATAGATAAGATATTTAATGCTGTAAAAGTAAAAGCAGCAGTCCAGTTTGCTTGATTTTCCAAAGATATAATAAATGTTAGTTGCTCATCTATCGAATAAATCATTAATATCGATAATAATCCTATCATTAATAACGGTAGGATTATTACGTTAAAAGTGACAACCCCTTTGATCCCTTTCATAAAAATCATAATAATAAAGACTACTATCGATAAAATTCCTAACCATTTTGACAGTTGAAAGGCCTCAAAGGTTGCACCACTTCCTGCAATCATAATAACGGTTGTAGACATAAGATAGAAAAAAATTAATATATCATAAAATCGTGCAATATGTTTACCAAGAATGATTTCCAATAGTACATAATAATTAGATGTTTGATGTTGATAGCTTACTTTCATTGTAATACCGACAGAAATAATAAATAATACCGTGAATAAAACGATTGCTAGTCCACTTTCTTGACCAAAAAACTGCCACAGTTCTCTTCCTGAAGCATATCCTGCTCCCACCATGGTTCCTATAATTAAAAACATCCACTTCAAACCCGATTTCCACATATCGTTGCCCCCAAAAAGCTTTAGATATATTAAAAATATGCGAAATGGGACAAAGGTATGAAAGAAACTTCAATCCATTTAAGTAGAAGCAAGCAGGGGCGTTGACCGCTTCTTTAATGTTCACCTCCTTTCTTTCTATCTGGAGGTTGCTACGGATTATCGCTAACTCCCAACTCTTTTCACGTAAAATCTTTGTTTAAGGAGGAATTTTTATAAGGCTAATAAACTGTAACTGAAATAAAAGATGATAAACACAAAAATTGCTGGTAAAAAGTCACCTATTTTAATTTTAGTAATGTTTAAAATATTTAACCCAATAGCTAAAATTAATAATCCCCCTATTGCCGTCACTTCATTTATAAACCCATCCAGGACAGCTTGTGGAAGCCACTTATTAATTTGTGCAGCTAGTAATGCAATAGAGCCCTGATAAAGTACAACTGGAATAACAGAGAAAATAACACCATAACCTAAAGTAGAAGTTAATACGATTGCCATAAAGCCGTCTAGAAACGCCTTTGTATATAATACCTCATGATCTCCTCTCAAGCCACCATCTAAAGCACCTACAATTGCCATTGCACCAATGACAAAGATGAGGCTAGCAGTAATAAACCCTTCTGTTAGGTTACTATTTCTTTTCTTGCTTACTTTCTTTTCTAATTTCTCACCCATTAAATTTAATTTTTCTTCTAAATGTATGGCGGTTCCTATAACAGCACCAAGCAATAAACTAAGTAGAATTAAGATAATATTATTTGCTTGAATCGCCATCTGAATACCTATTAGTGCAACTACTAAACCGATTGCTTGAAGAGCAGTAGTTTTAATTCTCTCGGGGATATTGGAAAAAACAAGTCCAATAATGGTACCGATAATAATACATAAACCATTTACTAACGTTCCTAATAAAGCCATTATGTTGTCACCTTCGTTCAAAGTATTTATCTAAGCAAAACATTGTGCACCTATTCAGAGCTTATTGCTTTTAATTGTTTCTTTCTACCGAATGGATAGATGAGACTTTCTCTATTACCAGCTATAGGACGCATTACTGCTACTTTTTCTTCTCTATGAAAAAAAATCTGATCATTTGCTCTGCAAACAATCAGACCTAGCGTTATTCCATTTTATCTAAAATACGATTTAAGTCTTCATCGGAAAAGAATTCAATTTCAATTTTACCTTTTCGCTTACCTTTATTAATTTTGACATTCGTTCCAAAATACTCTTTTAGATGATTTTCCTTTTCCGTTATAAAAATATCCTTTTTTTGTTTTTTCTTCTTCTTCGGTTCTTTATTATTCAGTTCGTTTATTAATGCCTCAACTTGTCGGACATTTAATTTCTCTTTCATAATACGCTTCACTACTGGTTGAATTTTACTTTTGTCATTCAATCCTAATAACGCTCTGCCGTGCCCCATTGAAAGTAATCCGTTATTAATTTGGGCTATTACATCGTCTGGTAAACTAAGTAGACGAACTAGATTCGCAATATGTGACCTACTTTTCCCTAAACGCTTAGCAAGTTGATCTTGTGTGGTGCCGAGCTCATTAATTAAGCGATCGTAGGCAGTTGCCTCTTCTATTGGCGTTAAATCTTCCCGTTGAATATTTTCTAATAACGCTAATTCCATCATTTGTTCATCCGTTAATTCTTTAACAATAACGGGAATGGTTTCTAAATTAGCTTCCTTTGCTGCCCTAAATCTTCTCTCCCCCACTACTATTTCGTATCCTCTAATACTTTTTCTTACTATTAAAGGTTGTAGGATACCATGTTGTAAAACAGATTCTTTTAACTCTTCGATTGCATCTGCCTCAAACACTTTGCGGGGTTGATAAGGATTTGGACGACAATCTTTTAGTTCCACTTCCTCAATTTTATCCGAATCTTTTTCTTCAATTTCCGGAAAAAATGCATCTAATCCTTTTCCTAATCCTCTAGCCACCTGCAATCACTTCCTTTGCTAAATCAAGATATACCTCTGCACCTCTTGATTTAGAGTCATATGATATGATTGGTTGTCCATGACTTGGTGCTTCACCCAGCCGAACGTTACGAGGTACCACCGTATTATAGACTTTATCTTGAAAATATTTTTTTACTTCATCGATTACTTGTAAACCAAGATTTGTTCGAGCATCTAACATTGTTAAAAGAACTCCTTCAATCATTAATTCTTTATTTAAATGCTTCTGCACTAAACGAATCGTGTTTAACAACTGACTTAATCCTTCTAATGCGTAATATTCACATTGAACAGGAATTAAGACGGTATCTGAAGCTGTTAATGCATTGATGGTTAATAACCCTAATGAAGGAGGGCAATCTATTATAATATAATCATAGCTATCTTTAATGCTATCAATTGCCTTTTTCAAACGAATTTCACGTGAAATAGTAGAAACCAGTTCTATCTCTGCACCTGCTAGCTGAATGGTTGCCGGTATGATCTCTAGGTTATTAATATCTGTTTGCATACATACTTGACTCGTTTCCACATCATCAACTAACACATTATATATACAATGATTTACATCTGCTTTATTAATTCCTACTCCACTTGTTGAATTTCCTTGTGGATCTATATCTACAATTAATATCTTTTTATTAAGGTGCGCTAGACAAGCACTTAAATTAACAGCAGAAGTCGTTTTGCCGACGCCACCTTTCTGGTTTGCAACGGCTATTACTTTACCCATGGTGTCACCTACCTCTTGCATCATTTCCTTTTATTTTATCATTAATTCTCTATTTAACATTATTTTTTTGCTAATCTTTTTAAAAAGCTACTATCCTACCAAAAAACAACCCATCTTCCTAGCTTAATAAAGATGGGTCCAATCATGTAATTATTTTTTCTTAGGAATCTTGATCGTTATTTGATAAAAGTCGTCAAGATCCTGTTCATCTGTTTCAAGATTTATCCCTGTATCGGATACCATATCTAATGATTGCCTTATTGTATTCATAGCAATTCTCATATCTTTGTTAATACCTTTTAAACGAGGTTTTTTAACCGGCTTTTTCTTATCTGATAATAGCCTTTCTATATGTGCCTCTGTTTGTTTAACATTCAAATCACGTTCCATGATTTGTTGTAAAATTTTCAATTGTAGTTCTTCATTTTTTAAAGCAATCAGCGCACGAGCATGTCTTTCTGTAATTTTTTTCTGTAAAATGGCTTGTTGCACTTGTTCAGGTAATTTCAAGAGACGCATTTTATTGGCGATAGTAGATTGACTTTTACCTAAGCGTTGGGCTAATGCCTCTTGTGTTAATTCATGCATTTCTATTAATTTCTCGTATGCTGCCGCTTCTTCGATTACTGTAAGTTCCTCACGTTGTAAGTTTTCAATTAATGCAACGGATGCCGTCTCTTTATCTGTCATCTCACGGATAATGGCAGGTATCTTTTCCCAATTTAAGGTTTTAGCTGCTCGCCAGCGTCTTTCCCCTGCAATAATCTCGTATTTTCCTTCTTCCTCAGCAATAGGTCGGACGACAATCGGCTGAATCATACCATGTGTATGTAAGGTTTGGGCTAATTCTTTTATTTTTTCTTCATCAAAAATGGATCTAGGTTGGTATCGATTTGCTTCAATGTCCTCAATATTGATAAAAACTACTTCGTCTTGATAGCTTTCTGGCTCCTCTATCAATTCCTCTTCCACTTTGTCACCTAATCCAAAAATTCGACCAAATGGGTGTAACATAATAAACACCACCTTTTTCTGCTTAACAATAATTCTATTAATACTATTATGAGAGCGAATACTTTTCCCTGTTGATAGATAAAATAAAAGGGAAAACTTGCTTAAAACCAGAATTTAAGCAAGTCATAGAAGCCGTTTTATATCCCAAATGTTTCACGTGGAACATAACTAGTAATCTGTTACTTTTATTTTATCATAAAAATCCAAAAAGCGATAAAAAATATTACTTATTTTTTATAAAAATTATTTATTAGAGTGGATTTTTGTTGGGAACTCCAGGTTTTCTAGGGTATTTTTTTGGCGTTTTACGTTTTTTATCGATAATTACAATATTTCTTTCTCCATTATTATTGGGTAAGGAGAGATGTTCAACACGCTGGATTTTTCCACCAAGCAGCTCAATAGCAGCTTCCGCATCTGTCAGTTCTTCTTCCACATTAGAACCTTTCATCGCAATAAACGTACCATTAGTCCGTAAAAGAGGTAGACAAAGCTCCGACAAAACAGATGTTCTAGCAACAGCCCGGGCCATTACTACATCAAATTTGTGTCGGAATTTTTCATTTTTACCAAACAATTCTGCTCGATCATGGTAAAAACTTACATCTCCTAAGCCTAATTCACTAGCTAAATGATTTAAAAATAAAATTCGTTTCTTTAATGAATCGACAATGGTTACTTGAATATGTGGAAACAATATTTTGAGTGGGATACTTGGGAAACCAGCACCAGCACCCACATCACACAAATGAAATTCATTGGTAAAATCAAAATAAAATGCAGCAGTAATCGAATCATAAAAGTGTTTGGCATAAACCTCTTCTTTATCAGTGATCGCTGTTAAATTCATTTTTTCGTTCCATTCCAACAGTATTTGAAAATATCTTTCAAATTGTTGCAATTGCTTTTCCGTTATCTCAATGCCTTCTTGTTGCAAATGTTCTTGAAAGGACTGAAGATTCATTATGCCACTCCTCTATTCGTTCGATACTTTCGCCACATTCCCTTGTTCAATATACACTAATAAAATAGAAATATCAGCTGGATTAACACCCGATATTCTCGATGCTTGAGCTACGGATAATGGACGTACTTGTTTTAATTTTTCTCTTGCTTCTGTTGCAATACCACTGATGGCATCATAATCAATATTGTCTGGTATTAATTTGTTCTCCATTTTTTTCATACGTTCAACTTGTTGGTTGGATTTCGCGATATAGCCTTGGTATTTAATTTGAATTTCCACCTGTTCTTTTACATCATCCGCTAACTCTTTCTCAGCTGGTGCAACTTGATCAATTACTTCATAAGACACTTCTGGTCGCTTCAATAAATCATAAGCGAGAATACCATCCTTCAACCTAGTACCACCAACAGATTCCATTAACTGTTGTAATTCTTCAGTAGGCTTTAAACGGGTATTGTTAAGGCGTTCTTTTTCTTCCTCAATTAAACGTTTCTTTTCTTCAAATCGTGCAAACCGCTCATCTGAAATTAAACCGATTTGATGGCCAATCTCGGTTAAGCGTAAATCTGCATTATCATGACGTAATAATAAACGATATTCAGCACGTGAAGTTAACAAACGATATGGTTCATTGGTACCTTTTGTTACAAGGTCATCAATTAAAACACCAATATAAGCTTGTGAACGATCTAGAATTAATGCATCTTTATCTAAAGCTCTAGCAGCAGCATTAATACCGGCCATCAAGCCTTGCCCCGCTGCTTCTTCGTAACCAGATGTTCCATTTATTTGACCCGCAGTAAATAATCCTTCTATGTCTTTCACTTCAAGGGTTGGCCATAACTGGGTTGGCACCACCGAATCATACTCAATTGCATAGCCAGCACGCATAATCTCCGCTTCTTCCAATCCAGGAATACTGCGTAAAATTTCACGTTGTACATATTCAGGTAAAGAAGTCGATAACCCTTGTACGTATACCTCTTCTGTATGACGACCTTCAGGCTCTAAGAAAATTTGATGACGTGGTTTATCATGGAATCGGACAATTTTATCCTCAATGGATGGACAATAACGTGGTCCGGTTCCTTTTATCATACCTGAGTACATGGCTGATAAGCCTAAATTGTCATTAATAATTTCATGCGTTTTTTCATTAGTATACGTTAACCAGCAAGGAATTTGATCCAGTATTTCTTCCGTTGTTTCATAGGAAAAATGTTGTGGATTTTCATCGCCTGGCTGAATTTCCGTTTTATCATAATCAATGGAAGCATTATTAACTCTTGGTGGTGTTCCGGTTTTAAAACGTACTAGATCAAAGCCTAGCTCTTCTAGGTTTTCTGCTAATTTCACACTAGCCCGTTGATTATTAGGTCCACTTTCGTAGGAAATATCTCCAATAATGACACGTCCACGCATAAATGTTCCCGTTGTAATGATAACAGATGCAGCACGGTATAATGCTTTAGTCTCCGTTATCACTCCTTTTACCTTTCCATCTTCTACAACTAATTTTTCTACCATTCCTTGGCGGAGGGTTAAGTTTGGCGTTTGTTCTAGTGTTTTCTTCATTTCTTGAATATACAGAGGTTTGTCTGCCTGTGCACGTAATGCACGTACTGCAGGTCCTTTACCTGTATTAAGCATTCTCATTTGAATGTAAGTTTTATCAATAACTTTACCCATTAATCCACCTAAAGCATCTATTTCACGAACAACAATACCTTTAGCAGGTCCACCAATTGACGGATTACAGGGCATAAATGCAATCATGTCTAAGTTCAATGTTAATATTAATGTTTTCGCACCGCGTTTAGCTGCAGCATAGGCTGCTTCTACTCCTGCATGTCCTGCCCCGATCACGATTACATCATACCCGCCAGCTTCATAAGTTGACATTGCTGATCCTCCTTTTTTGTTATATTATTTTCCTAAACAGAACTGTGAAAACAGTTGATCGATCAAACTGTCTTGCACGGTATCTCCTACAATCTCTCCTAATAGTTCCCATGCTCTCGTTACATCGATTTGAACGAGATCAATAGGCATATCGGCATCCATTGCGTCCATAGCATCTTCCAATGCCTTTAACGTTTGCTGCAATAATTGAATGTGGCGTACATTCGACACATACGTTAAGTCACCGCTATCCAACTCTCCAGCAAAAAAGGTATCTGCAATTGCCTCTTCTAACGTATCCATTCCTTTATCTTCTATTAACGCAGTCGTTATTACTTTTTGATCACCTGCTAATTGCTTCACTTCTTCCAAATCTAATTGTTGATCCAGATCTGTCTTATTGACAATCACGATATACTCTAAACCCTCTACAGCTTTAAAAAGGTTACGGTCTTCCTCTGTTAATTCCTCTCCATAATTTAGCACAAGCAAAATCAAGTCTGACTCTTTCAGAGCTTGTCTTGATCGCTCTACACCGATTCGCTCCACAATATCCTCTGTTTCACGAATACCTGCTGTATCAACTAAACGTAACGGGATACCACGAACATTCACATATTCCTCAATCACGTCTCTTGTTGTTCCTGGAATATCTGTTACGATTGCTTTTGTTTCCTGTACAAACGCATTTAGTAATGAAGATTTACCTACGTTCGGACGTCCAATAATGGCTGTTGCAATTCCTTCACGTAAAATTTTCCCCTGTTTGGCCATGCTTAATAATCGTTCTACTTCTTGGTATACTTCTTCTGTTTTTGCTCTTAACATCTGATGAGACATTTCTTCCACGTCATCATACTCAGGATAGTCGATATTCACTTCCACATGTGCAACTGTTTCAATTAATTGTTGTCTTAATTGATCGACTAGTTTCGACAATTTTCCATCTAATTGTTTTAACGCTATATTCATTGCCTTGTCTGTTTTTGCACGAATTAAATCCATTACAGCTTCTGCTTGTGATAAATCAATCCGTCCATTAAGAAATGCTCGTTTGGTAAACTCACCAGGTTCCGCCAATCGCGCACCATGATATAAAACATGTTCTAATAAACGGTTTACGGATGCCAGTCCACCATGGCAATTGATTTCGACTACATCTTCCTTTGTGAACGTTTTTGGTGCCCGCATGACGGTAACCATTACTTCTTCCATCATTTCCTTAGTCTCTGTATCGATGATTTTTCCATAATGAATCGTATGGGAGTCAACTTTTTCAAGGTCTTTCCCTTCAAACATTTTATTACTTATAGCAATTGCTTCATCTCCACTCAAACGTACAATCGCAATCGCTCCTTCACCTATTGGTGTCGAAATTGCTGCTATTGTATCATTTTCCATTTCTTCACCCCCATTATTCTGATTTTTCTATATATCCATTAACTACATTCGATTTTGTGTCACTAACTTATTAGAATAGCACAAAACTATACCAATTGAAAAGATATCCACACTTAGTTTTTATTTTTACCTTTATTCTCTATTATCCACATGTGTATAACTTTTTATGAAACCATTTGTTCACAAGCATCCAAAATAAACCTATCCACCTTTCACTCATAGCTCACTTAGCTTACGCAAAGTAAATAAAAATTTTACTACGAATCAACTGCTACCAAAACTAAAAAAACGAAGCAAAACGAGAAGAGAGCTCAGTAAGACAACGCTCTTAATAAATGGTCCCAATAACCCGCCTAGGAAATATACTCCGCTTTCCCACAGGAGTCTACGTTTACTTCCTACGCTCTATTAGCCGGCTTCTGGGCGAAAAACTTTCTTTTTGTCTCAACCTCATAAAAAGACGAGTAATCGTGTTGATTACTCGTCTATGGGTCAGTTATGTTTTTGGTTTTATGACAACGTAGCGGTTAGGTTCTGTTCCTTGTGAAACTGTTTCTACATCTGCTCTTTGTTGTAATGCAGTATGAATGATCTTTCTTTCATATGACGGCATTGGCTCAATTTTGACATCTTTCTTTGTCTTGCTGGCACGATCCGCTAATCTTTCCGCCAAAGTATATAATGTTTCTTTTCTACGATCACGGTACCCTTCTGCATCTACAATAACGGTATAATATTTTTCGGCATATTGATGCATGGCTAATTGAGCAAGGTACTGAATAGCATTTAGTGTTTGACCACGTTTACCAATTAATAAAGCAATTTTTTCACCGGACAATTGTACTGTCACAATATTTTGCTCTACTTCTGTTCTGACTTTTACATCCACCTGAAATTCAGAAATAATATTTTCAACATACTGCTGAATTTTTTTCACTGGATCTTCATCTGCTTGTACTTTTTCCACTGAACTCTTTTCAACTTGAGGTTCAGCTTCAGTTACTTTTACAATCGCAGGCTTCGATCCAAATAAACCTAATAGCCCTTTTTTTCCTTCGTCAATGACCTCTACCTTTGCCTGGTCCTCTGTGATGTTTAACTGCCTTAATGCTGATTGGACCGCTTCTTCAACAGTTTGTCCAGTAGCAGTTATTTTTCTCACTATTTATTTCCTCCTGCATTCGCCTCATCACGTTTCATCATAGGGTTTTTAATTAATAATGTTTGTAATACCATAAAGATATTACCTACTACCCAGTAAAGCGCCAATGCTGATGGGAAAAATATAGCAAATACCCCGATCATAATCGGCATAATATAAAGCATCATCGTCATTTGAGGCATCATTGGATTATTCTGATTAGCCGCTGTAGTTCCGGCCATCATTAATTTTTGCTGTAAAAACGTAAATGCAGCTGTTAATATCGGTAATATGAATAAACTATCTGGTTCTCCAAGTACAAACCATAAAAATTCATGGCTTCGTAATTCGGCTGTTCTCATAATTGCATGATAAAAAGCTATCAAAATCGGCATCTGCACCAAGATTGGTAAACAACCGGCTAGTGGGTTCACGCCATTTTTTTGGAATAATTCCATCGTTTCCTGCTGTAATTTTTGCTGTGTTTGTTGGTCTTTAGAGCTGTATTTTTCTCTAAGCTCTTGCATTTTGGGCTGAATTTCCTGCATTGCTTTTGAACTTCTCAATTGTTTAATATTTAACGGCAGCAATAGCAACCGGATTAAAATAGTAACGATAACAATAGACAGTCCGTAACCATATTCTGCACGAAAGAATTCAGCAATATTGACGAGTAACCAAGATAGCGGGTATACAAAAATAGTATTCCATATCCCTTCACTTTCTGAAGTAATATCCTGGTCGATCTCCGTACAACCTGATAAAAAAACTAACACTCCAACTAAACTCAATAATATGAGGAGCTTCTTACGCATCATTATCCTCCTTAATTCCTACACAATCACTGTTTATAGTAAATCATTTTACCACTAGTAACTAACAATAAGCTAGTCCTAATAGTAAATAATATTTTCTTTCATTGTCTCATTTCTTTTCTAACAATTTTGTCTTATAAAGAAGATGATGGAGACTATTTTTTATTTGATGAAAATCCATATTTTTTACTGGTTGTCTTGCAATAATGATTATATCATAATCCTTTTTAATAGTTGTATCTAGTTCAAGAAATGCTTGTCTAATATAGCGCTTTACTTGATTACGTACTACTGCATTCCCTATTTTTTTACTTACAGATAAACCAACACGGTAATGTTGCTGTTGATCTTTATGTAAATAATAAATAACTAGTTGTCGATTAGCAAAAGAAGCGCCCTTCTTAAAAACCTCTTGAAATTCACTATTTTTTTTAATTCTCCATGCTTTCCTCATTACTAGCGCGCCTCCATTAAAGAAAACAATGCTTCCATTCAATTAAATGTCTTACATGGAAAAAGACCACTGAGTGTATCAGTGGCCTATGCAGACAATACTTTTCTACCCTTCTTGCGACGACGAGCAATTACTTTACGTCCATTCTTTGTGCTCATACGCGCACGAAATCCATGAACTTTTTTACGTTTACGGTTATTTGGTTGAAATGTACGTTTCATCTATATGCACCTCCCTGAGGAATCTGAAAATCATCATCGATTTAGACAGTCTTACTCATTATACTTATAAATCATTTAACATGTCAATGATTAGTTCTAAAAAACTTCATCTAATTCATCATTCCATCTTGTTCTAACTTTTAACACCAATTTATTGCCGAAATTCTTCACTCACCTCTGTATTATAACAAATCATCTTCAAAACTGTTATATCACAGTGCTATGTGGATAAGTATAGAAAGTACATACATCATTTTTAACCTTTTATCGACAAATTACTCACAAAATAACCATCTGTGGAAAGATATAAGTCACATTTTGTCTAAGTTGTGGATAAGTCTAGATAAAACATTGCATTGTTCGGGTTTTTTTGATATTATATTTGTGTTTTAGTTTGTTAATAAAAATTATAGCGTAAGTTTTTATCCACAGATTGTGGATATAGTGTGGACAAAAGTTCACAACTTGTATATTAGTTTATACACAAATATGTGGAAAACTTAATTTTTAGGTTTTCCGCTTTTTTGTCAGTGTATTTCTATCCACATGTTATTATGCATGTATACTTCCTGATGATATCCAAAGAAAGGAGGGTTTTTCGTGGAAAATATCGAAGATTTATGGAGAAACACGTTGGAATTAATCAAGGACAAAGTAAGTAAGCCAAGCTATGATACATGGTTAAAAAATACTTCTGTTGATCAATTAAAAGAAGATACTGTTATTATTTCTGCTCCAAATGAATTTACTAGAGACTGGCTAGAATCAAGATATACAACCATTATTGCAGATGCTCTCTATGAACTAACAGGAGCAAAATTAGCCGTAAAATTTGTGATTCCTGAAAGTTCAAGTGACACAGCAGAAGAATTTACACAAATGAAAAAGAAAAAAACGATTCCGACTCAAAACAATGAAACATCACCAAAATCCATGTTAAATGATAAATATACATTTGAGACATTTGTCATTGGTTCTGGTAACAGATTTGCTCATGCAGCATCATTAGCAGTTGCTGAAGCTCCAGCAAAAGCTTATAACCCTTTATTTATATATGGTGGCGTTGGGCTCGGTAAAACACACTTAATGCACGCAATAGGACATTATGTGCTCGATCATAATCCATCAGCAAAAGTGGTCTATCTTTCATCTGAAAAATTCACCAATGAATTTATCAATTCCATTCGAGATAATAAAGCGGTCAATTTTCGAAATAAGTATCGAAATGTGGATGTCCTTTTAATAGATGATATTCAATTCCTTGCTGGAAAAGAACAAACGCAGGAAGAATTTTTCCATACATTTAATACACTGCACGAAGAGAATAAGCAAATTATTATTTCCAGTGACAGGCCTCCTAAAGAAATCCCTACATTGGAAGATCGTTTGCGTTCTCGGTTTGAGTGGGGACTTATTACCGACATTACCCCTCCAGATTTAGAAACAAGAATTGCTATATTAAGAAAGAAAGCAAAAGCAGAAGGTTTAGATATTCCTAATGAAGTAATGCTATATATTGCCAATCAAATTGATACTAACATAAGAGAATTAGAGGGTGCATTAATACGTGTAGTTGCCTATTCCTCTCTTATTAATCAGGATATAGACGCTTCATTAGCAGCCGAAGCATTAAAAGATATTATCCCTTCTTCCAGACCAAAAGTTATTACTATCCAGCATATTCAAGAGGAAGTTGGCAAACGGTATAACGTGAAGCTGGAAGAATTCTCTGCAAAAAAACGGACTAAATCTATTGCATTCCCTAGACAAATCGCCATGTATTTATCAAGGGAACTGACAGACTTTTCTCTACCGAAAATTGGTGAAGAATTTGGTGGTAGAGATCATACAACTGTGATTCATGCCCATGAAAAAATCTCAAAATTAATGGGTACAGATCAATTATTAAGTAAAGAAATAGAGGAAATAAAAGAGCAATTAAAATCTATCTAATAGAAATTCCTTTCTACAACTCGTTGTGATTAATGTGGATAAGTAAACCGAACTTGCAAACAACTTATACACATCTGGATAACTTTTAGAGAATAAGCATAATGCAGTTATCCACATAATCACAGGGCCTATTACTATTAATACGATATTATATTAATAATAAATAAATATATTCCTCAAGGAGGATGAAAATGAAAATTGTAATAAATAGAGATAAACTTATGGAAAGTATTCAACACGTGACAAAAGCTATATCATCGAAAACGGCCATTCCTATTTTAGCTGGATTAAAAATGCAAGCTACATACAATGGCTTAACATTAACAGGTAGTAACTCCGATATTACGATTGAATCTTTTATCCCGATGGAAGAAGAAGGTATTCAATTTATAGATGAAATTGAACAAGGAGAGATCATTGTTCACGCCAAGTATTTTCCTGAAATTATCCGAAAATTACCTTCTGAAACAGTTCAAATAGATGTGGACGACCAATTACAAATAGCGATAAAATCTGGTCATGCTGAATTTCATTTAAATGGTCAAGATGCTGAGGAATATCCACAAATATCGCAAATTCAAACAGATACACATTTTGAATTACCAATTAATCTGTTGAAAAATATGATTAAACAAACAGTCTTTGCCGTTTCTACTTCAGAAACTCGGCCGATTTTAACGGGGGTTAATCTGAAAGTGCAAGATGATCAGCTACACTTTGTCGCAACAGATAGTCACCGATTAGCAGCAAATAAGCTACCATTGCAAGATATAATCGATGAATTTCCGTTTGATCAAGTTGTTATTCCAGGAAAAAGTTTAAACGAATTAAGCAAAATCTTGGATGATACAGAAGACAAAATACAAATTAGTATTAGTGAGAATCAAATTGCATTTCAAACGAATCACTTGTACTTTTTATCCCGGTTATTAGACGGAAAATACCCAGAAACGTCCCGTTTGATCCCAGAAGAAAGTAAAACAGTGATTCACGCAGATACTAAAACACTACTACAAGCAGTCGATCGTGCATCCTTACTTGCGAAAGATAATCATAATAATGTGATCCGCCTACAAACCAAAGATCAAGGGATTGTCGAAATTTCCAGTAACTCCCCAGAAATCGGAAATGTAGAAGAAGAAATTTCAGTAGTAAAGATGGATGGAGAGGAATTAAAGATTTCATTCAGTTCCAAATATATGATCGATGCATTGAAAATTATGGAAACAGAGCAAGTTAAAATAGAATTTACTGGAGCTATGCGACCATTTATCATTAAACCAATCGATCACGACCAAATCCTGCAGCTGATCTTACCGGTAAGAACATTTTAACTACATTCTTACAAGTTAGTAGAAAAAATATACACGCGTTTCAGTTATCAATTGGAATGCGTGTATTTTTTTCACGTTTGAAAGTAGTAAATATTAGCAGAACAATTTTCGTTTAAATAAAAAAATGGCAGGAAGAGGTAGGATTTTATCTTTATATTAAAATAATTAGTAGGTTTACTTTTATATTTATCAAATGTTTAGTAAAATAGATAGAAGGGCTATACTAATAACCAATATCTTTCTTATATGTAAAGTAGGTGAATCGATGGAAGAAAAAATTGAAATTTCAACAGATTTTATCCCTTTGGGGCAGTTTTTGAAATTAGCTAATATACTTGATTCTGGTGGTATGATTAAAGTTTTTTTACAAGAAAATGGTGTCTATGTAAATGACGAGCTAGAGACACGTCGTGGTAAAAAACTTTATCCAGGGGATACAGTCTATGTAGAAGATGTTGGTACGTTCGTGGTAACGAAAAGTGATGAATAAAGGTTAATTTCGGAAGGAAATTCGAATGTATATACAACAATTAAGTTTAACGAATTATCGCAACTATGATCAGTTATCGGTTCAATTCGACGATAAAATTAATGTGATAATTGGAGAAAATGCACAAGGGAAAACAAACTTGATGGAAGCTATATATGTGCTGGGTTTCTCCAAATCACATCGAACCACCAAAGATAAAGAATTAATTCAATGGGAACAAAACTATGCTAAAATAGAAGGTAGTGTATGTAAAAGAAAGCAACAGTTCCCATTGGAAATACAAATATCTAATAAGGGCAAAAAGGCTAAGTTAAACCATTTAGAGCAACAACGTCTTAGTGATTATATTGGGGCGTTAAACATTGTGATGTTTGCACCGGAGGATTTAAACCTAGTGAAAGGAAGCCCTCAGATTAGAAGACGATTTATTGATATGGAAATAGGTCAAATCCAACCAATTTATATCTATCATCTTGGACAATATGTCAAAATTCTAAAACAGCGAAATCATTTATTAAAACAACTGCAAAAGCGTAAATCCAATGATCTCACCATGCTTCGAGTACTGACAGATCAAATGATTGAACATGCTGCCATTATTCTAGAAAAACGATTTCTATTCATGAAACGTTTACGAACATGGGCGCATGAAATTCATCATGGAATCAGCAGAGGAATAGAGGACTTGGATTTGCAGTATGCACCTACTGTCGATGTATCGGAAGGAGATAAAAAGGAAAAAATAGTAACAGTTCTGAAAGAGTCATTTGAGAGATTGGAAACGAAAGAAATAGAACGTGGTACAACCTTGATTGGCCCCCATCGAGATGATGTAGTCTTCTATGTAAATGGGAAAAATGTTCAGACTTTTGGTTCACAAGGACAACAAAGAACAACTGCACTTTCTTTGAAACTCGCAGAAATAGAACTTATTTATCAAGAAATAAATGATTATCCTATTTTACTTTTAGATGATGTCTTGAGTGAATTAGATGATTTTAGACAATCCCATTTATTAGATACGATTGAAGGAAAAGTTCAGACCTTTGTCTCCACAACCAGTGTTGATGGTATTCATCACCAGACACTGGAGAAGGCAGAGATTTTTAGAATAGATAACGGAAAAATAATCGAGTAAAAGTAGGGATATTATGTTTATTCACATTGGAGATGAACAAGTCATTCAATCAAAAGATGTGATAGGAATAATTGATTATAGTATAGTAACTTCCTCCACGATAAATTTGGAGATGCTCGAAGAACTGAAAGGAAAACAACAAATAGTTGTATCGGATGAAGAATTAACAAAGGCAGTAGTGATAACTGCAGATAAAGTGTATTATAGCCCGTTATCTGTCTTAACTTTAAAGAAAAGAGCCAGCATGATTTCCACTATTAGCAGATTAGAGGATTATTCTGAAAATGGGGAAGAATAAAGGGTATTTAAACGCTGGATATTATTCATTAAAGACTTCTTGATCGCTGGGCGATTAGCAAAATAGTCTGTTTTATGCCGTTTGTAGTGAGACATCTTTTGGATGTACTTTTCTTGACACATAAAGATTATCAATGAGAGAGAATGTAGGTGATTGAATTGACAATGGAAGAAAATATGCCGCTGGAACAAGCCTATGATGCGGATCAAATTCAAGTATTAGAAGGCTTGGAAGCAGTACGTAAAAGACCGGGAATGTACATTGGATCTACCAGTGAAAAAGGACTCCATCATTTAGTCTGGGAGATTGTAGATAATAGTATCGATGAAGCCTTAGCTGGTCACTGTGATCATATCGAAGTTTTTATTGAAAAAGATAACAGTATCACAGTAGTGGATAACGGGCGTGGAATCCCGGTAAATACGCATGAGAAGACAGGTCGCCCAGCGGTAGAAACCATCATGACAGTGCTGCATGCTGGTGGTAAATTTGGTGGCGGTGGTTATAAAGTTTCTGGCGGTTTACATGGTGTAGGGGCTTCTGTTGTAAATGCCTTATCCACTGAATTAGAAGTACATGTTCATCGTGATGGCAAATTATATTATATTAGCTTTTCTCACGGAAAGCTGAATAAAGAATTGCAAGTAATTGGTGATACAGATAAAACTGGTACCAAAACCCGATTTAAACCAGACCCTGAAATTTTTACAGAAACAACAGTGTACAATTACGAGACATTATCCACCAGGTTACGTGAACTAGCCTACTTGAATAAAGGGTTAAGAATTTCCATTCAGGATAATCGAGAAGAGCGTGAAGCGGAAACCTTTTATTACGAGGGAGGAATCGGTTCTTATGTAGAGCATTTGAACCGTTCAAAAGAAGTGTTACATGAACCTTTTTATGCGGAAAAGGAAGAAGATAATATTCACGTTGAAGTCGCGTTACAGTACAACGATGGATTCGCGAGCAATATTTATTCATTTGCTAATAATATAAGTACGCATGAAGGTGGAACACACGAATCTGGTTTTAAGACCGGTTTAACTCGTGTGATCAATGACTATGCGCGGAAAAATAATTTATTTAAAGAAAATGATCCAAATTTAACTGGTGATGACGTTAGAGAAGGTTTAACAGCGATTATTTCAGTTAAACATCCGGATCCACAATTTGAAGGACAAACAAAGACAAAACTAGGGAATAGTGAAGCACGAACAATTACTGATTCTGCTTTTAGTGAACTATTCTCGAAGTTCTTATTTGAAAATCCTAATACAGCCAGAATAATTGTAGATAAAGGATTAATGGCTTCTCGCGCAAGAATTGCTGCGAAAAAGGCAAGAGAATTAACTCGACGTAAAGGAGCTTTAGAGGTTTCCAACCTTCCAGGTAAATTAGCCGATTGCTCATCTCGAGATGCTACTATCAGTGAACTGTATATTGTGGAGGGGGATTCTGCCGGTGGTTCAGCTAAACAAGGTAGAGATCGTCATTTTCAAGCAATTTTACCATTGCGAGGTAAAATACTGAATGTAGAGAAGGCAAGGTTGGATAGGATATTATCTAACAACGAAATCCGTTCTATTATTACGGCATTGGGGACAGGGATTGGTGAAGAGTTTGATATTTCTAAGGCACGTTACCATAAAATTGTGATTATGACAGATGCGGACGTCGACGGAGCACATATTCGAACATTATTGTTAACCTTTTTCTTCCGTTTCATGAGACCTTTGATTGATCATGGATATGTCTATATTGCACAGCCACCACTTTATCAAGTAAAGCAGGGCAAAGCTGTTCACTACACTTATACAGATAAAGAGTTAGATGCCTTGTTGGCAGAATTACCAAAACAACCAAAACCGGGCTTACAACGCTACAAAGGTTTAGGGGAAATGAATGCAACGCAGCTATGGGAAACAACGATGGACCCTGCTGGCCGTACGTTGCTACAAGTTAGTTTGGAAGATGCAATGGAAGCTGATCAAATTTTTGACATGTTGATGGGTGATAAAGTAGAACCACGTCGTAATTTTATTCAAGATAACGCGGTATATGTTAAGAATTTGGACATCTAATCCGGATTTTATCGGTCGTAATTTCAAGCAATTTTCACGTCTTCCTGCAGTGAAATAGGAGGTAATTAAATATGGTGGATCATAATCGTCCACAAGTTCAAGAAATTAATATAGGGCAAGAAATGCGAACATCTTTCTTAGATTATGCAATGAGTGTAATTGTATCCCGTGCATTACCAGATGTTCGAGACGGAATGAAGCCAGTTCATCGTCGAATATTATATGCATTAAATGACCAGGGTATGCATGCTGATAAAGCATATAAGAAGTCAGCTCGTATCGTTGGAGACGTTATCGGTAAGTATCACCCACATGGTGATTCTGCCGTTTATGAAGCAATGGTAAGAATGGCACAAGATTTTAGTTATCGTTATATGCTTGTGGATGGTCATGGAAACTTCGGTTCAGTTGATGGTGATCCGCCGGCAGCGATGCGTTATACAGAAGCCAGAATGTCTAAGATTTCTATGGAAATGTTAAGGGATATTAATAAAGATACCATTGATTATATGGATAACTATGACGGTTCGGAAAGAGAACCAAAAGTATTGCCTGCTAAGTTCCCTAATCTTTTAGTTAACGGTGCATCTGGTATTGCGGTAGGAATGGCAACCAATATTCCTCCGCATCACTTAGGTGAAACGATTGATGCTATCTTAGCAATAAGTCAGAATCCAGATATTTCGATCTCGGAATTAATGGAGGAACACATACCAGGTCCAGATTTCCCAACTGCTGGTCAAATTCTCGGCCGAAGTGGTATTAGACGAGCTTATGAAACTGGTAAAGGATCGATTACGATTCGAGCCAAAACAGAGATTGAAGAACAAGCTAATGGTAAATCAAGAATTCTTGTTTCAGAATTACCATATCAGGTAAACAAAGCCAAGTTGATTGAAAAGATTGCTGATTTGGCAAGAGACAAGCGTATTGAAGGTATAACCGATTTACGTGACGAATCAGATCGTAATGGTATGCGTATTGTCATTGAATTGCGTCGGGATGCAAATCCAAATGTTGTATTAAATAATTTATACAAACAGACATCTTTACAAACGTCGTTCGGTATCAACATGCTAGCTTTAGTGGATGGACAGCCGAAAGTATTAACGTTGAAGCAATGTCTGGAATATTATTTAGAGCACCAAAAAGAAATTATTACGAGAAGAACACAATATGATTTAAATAAAGCAGAAGCACGTGCCCATATCCTAGAAGGATTACGGACCGCACTAGATCATATTGATGCGATTATTACGTTAATTCGTCAATCCAAGACAACAGAAATTGCTCGCGATGGTTTAATGGAGCAATTCAACCTATCAGAAAAACAAGCACAAGCAATTTTAGACATGCGTTTACAGCGTTTAACTGGTTTAGAACGTGAAAAAATTGAAGATGAATATAACCAGATCATGGAGTTAATTAAGGAATTGAAGGAAATCTTAGCGAATGAAGAGAGAATACTTGAAATTATTCGTGAAGAGCTGTTAGAAATTAAAGAGAAATACAGTGATGAAAGAAGAACTGAAATCGTTGCTGGCGGAGTAGATCTAATCGAAGATGAAGATCTAATTCCAGAGGAAAATATCGTTATCACCTTAACACATAGAGGATATATTAAACGTTTGCCAGCTTCGACATATCGGGCACAGAGACGTGGAGGACGTGGAATACAGGGAATGGGGACAAACGAAGATGACTTTGTCGAACATTTGGTTTCCTGCTCGACACATGATACGGTACTATTTTTCTCCAACAAAGGTAAGGTATACCGTGCCAAAGGTTATGAAGTACCTGAATTTAACCGAACAGCGAAAGGTATCCCAATTATTAACTTATTGGAAGTAGAGCAAGGTGAATGGATCAATGCGGTCATTACGGTCAGTGAATATCATGAAGATTGGTATTTATTCTTTGCAACAAAACATGGTGTATCGAAAAGAACGTCGCTCCAACAGTTTGCGAATATTCGTAAAGGTGGCTTGATCGCGCTAAACTTGCGTGAAGGGGATGAATTAATCTCTGTTCGTTTAACTGATGGAGGGAAAGATGTTTTAATTGGTACGAAAAATGGTTACGTCATTCGATTTGAAGAAACGCAAATCCGTCCGATGGGTAGAACGGCAGCTGGTGTAAAAGGTATTTCATTACGTGAAGATGATGAGGTTGTTTCAATGGAAATTCTGGAGGAAGACCAATTTATCCTGAACGTAACAGAAAATGGTTACGGGAAACGGACCCCTGTTAATGAATATCGCAGAACAAATCGTGGTGGTAAAGGAATCTTTACTGCTAACATTACTGAAAAAACCGGTAAAGTAGTTGCAGTAAAAAATGTTACTGATGATGAAGATATTATGATCATGACAGTATCTGGAGTCTTAATTCGTATGCAAGTAGAGGGAATTTCGACAACAGGTAGGAACACACAAGGTGTTCGCCTCATTCGTTTGCAAGATGAAGAAAGAGTTGCAACAGTAGCTAAGGTAGATCGGGAAGAAGATAACGAAGAAGAGGTAGAAAATTAGTAAAGGGTGTGATTCGGTTGAAGGTACATCCACAACAGCTAATACCTGGGTGTATTATAACGAAACAGGTTTTGGGTAAAACCAGGCATCCGATTATTGAAATGAATACTGTTGTTAAGGAGAAACATATTCAAGTATTGAGGCACTTTAATATTGATTCTGTTGAAGTATCGGACAAATTAATAACAGGAGGCCATTTCACCCCTAAAAAAATTACGACTGCTACACCATATCCACCACAACAAGTACAAAGGAAGTCTAGCGCTTCCTTTGATACTTTGTATCATAATGCTGTATCAGCTTACAAAGTAATGTTTAAAAAATGGCAAGGTGGAAGCCAGATTGAGATCGAGCAAGTGCGGAAAATGATGATGCCATTATTTGATTACGTAAAAGATATCAGTTTGGACTTATTTTTATTACATAAAGTTGCTTCTAAAGAAGACTATTTTTATCATCATGGTGTATCTATTGCTCTATTATCAGCATATTTAGCAAAAAAAATAGGATATGAGAAAGAGTGGATTCAGGTTGGTATTGCAGCTCTTTTAGCTGATAGCGGAATGGCAAAATTAAATGAAAATTGGCTACTAAAAGAGTCAAGACTAACAATAGCTGAATATGAAGAAATAAAAAAACACCCTACCTTATCCTATCGCATGGTAGAAGATATTCCTTCTATGACACAAGATATGAAACTAGCCATTTTACAGCATCATGAAAGAATGGATGGCAGTGGATATCCAATTGGGGCAAAGGAAGATAAAATACATCCTTTTGCTAAAATCATTGCAGTTAGTGACACCTATCATGCCATGACTTCAGAGCGTGTTTACCGTAGAAAACAATCACCTTTTAAGGTGATGGAAGAAATGTTGAAAATGAAATATCAAAAATATGATTATCCTATCTTGCAAAAATTCATCGATACGTTAATGAATTACACGATTGGCACACGTGTAATGCTTTCCACAGGGAAAGAAGCTTATATTATTTTCGTTGATTGTAACATACCGACAAGACCTATTGTAAGAGTAATCGACAATGATGAGATTATTAATTTAGATGAAAAACGAGCCGTATTTATTGAAAGTATTATTACAGATTAGAACAGGAGACTATAGTGTTTTCTGTTCTTTTTTTAGGCTCTAAAATATATGTTGGGGTACTGATAATTTTCTGATAACTTTTTAGGCATAAAAAAACACGCAATCTCCTAATTTTGTTAGACTTTGTTTAGACCAAAAAACAAACC
>NZ_JBQHXU010000012.1:0-98820 GCF_052063305.1 Gracilibacillus sp. HCP3S3_G5_2
CAACCATGAACGATCAAAGAAAAAATTAGCTGGATTGAGTCCAGTTGAATACCGAACTCAATCCAGCCAATCAGCTTCATAATAAAACTCTAACTTTTAGGGGTAACCACCAATCTCCTTGGTGACTTTTTAATGTGAATTTGTTATTTCATTAATTTTATTAACATTTTTCATTAAACCTATTGTGTTAAAGTATACTCGAAGTGTTATGCTTTTATCGTTACATTATCAAACCTAAGGAGGTTGTAGTATGTCATATGTAGTAATTACAGGAGCAAGTTCTGGAATTGGCTATGAATCTGCTTTAGCTTTTGCCAAAAGAGACAAAGATCTTATTCTTATCGCAAGGAGGGAACAGAAACTAGAAGAATTAAAATCATCTATATCTAAAATCAACCCTGAAATTGATGTAGTTGTGCTAACTGCAGATTTATCTAAAAGTGAACAAGTCTATAGTTTGTATGAACGTACAAAAGAATATGATTTAGAAACCTGGATTAATAATGCGGGATTTGGAGATTTTGCCCCAATTGTCAAACATGACCTGTCAAAAATTGAAAATATGCTAAACGTAAATAATTTAGCACTGACCATTCTATCATCTTTGTTTGTAAGAGATTATTCCTCCAATGAAGGGACCCAATTGATTAACGTTTCCTCAGATGGAGGATACACAATTGTGTCCAACTTTGTCACTTATTGTGCTACAAAATTCTACGTAAGTGCATTTACAGAGGGTCTGGCACAAGAGCTACAGGATGAAGGAAAGCCTATGAAAGCGAAAGTGTTGGCTCCAGCTGTAACGGAAACGGAATTTGCCAATAGAGCAATGGAGGTTGAGGAAATTAATTACAGGGAGGACTTTGGTGAAGTCCATACAGCAGCAGAAGTGGCACAATTTTTACTTGATCTATATGATAGTGATAAAGTAGTAGGACTAGTAGATGGAGAGACTAACCAATTTGGATTAAATGATCCCCTTTTTCCTTATATTACGAAGGTATAATGAAGTGCAAACAATTAATAATAGTCAGTCTGAAGGCCAGTGGTGTTGAGGCGACTGCTTAAAAGCCGACTTTCTGGGAGAATTGTAGATTTGTCAATCAAGTGGTGTGGGTTCCCTTACCTTAAAAAAATCGAAACTACGAGTTCTCCGATTTTAATTTTCATACAGTAGAGGTTCTGTTCAATTGAACGGGGGTGTTACCATTGTGGTGAAACTTGCCACACTGGTAACACTCAAGAATTGATTAGTGAAATGGCGTCGGTTCTTGTAGAAGGACAAGAGGAGGTTAATAATGAAGAATGTTTCTGAGACTTTCAATATAAAACAGGCATCTGAATTCTCTGGCCTATCAGAAGCTACGATTCGTTATTACGAAAAAATCGGTTTGATTCCATATGCCGATCGTAAAGCAAATGGCCATAGGATGTACAGTGAAGAGCAGATAAAGGGAATGGTATTCTTGACGAGGTTGAAAACAACAGGAATGAAGTTAGAAGAAATAAAACGTTATCTTCAGCTTTCTGAAGAAGGATCAGCATCAATCCAAGAAAGAATTTCCATTCTAGAGGAGCAAAGGAAAAGAATTAAGAACGACATCTCTCAATTATTGGAGACACAAAGAATTATTGATTATAAAATTGACCACTACAATGAGACATTATTGAATCCTGATTTAAATGAAATCAATTGTAACCCCACTGAATAATATTTATGCTGATATTCAAACAACTGTGAATCTATAGGGTTCTCCTGTGAATATACTAATATATGTTCGATCTACAGGAGAATCAATTTTTCCTATTAATCTGATTTTTCAACGGTGCCATATCGTTCCCCAAACATTTATTGCAGAATTTCTTATGTTGATCAAATTTATATACTTACGACCTTTGGGGATATTATAGCCCTATTCTTACGGAAACCTCCAAACTCCTCATAAGCCCATTCTCAATTCTCCGCATTACATATTGCTTTCTCAAGTCATTAGCAATTTCATCACGATCTTACTAGGGTACCTCATCCTTTATATAGTATACGTCATTATCAAGGACAAAAAATAGTAGCTAATAGACTCACTTACACATAAAACACAAACGCGATGTAAGCAATAGAATAATTGCAATTAAGTTATACCGAAGAAGTTGAACTTATGCTATAATGTATCTTAAAAGTTTGAAAATTTAAAATTATAAGAAAATGGGGGAAAAGGGGATCATGAAAAAAAAGTTGCTATTATTATTAATTATTGCTTTTCTTAGTATGCTTGTGTTAGCGGCATGCGGTACAAGTGACGATGATACAGAGGATACAAATGATGGATCAGATGTGGAAGAAACAGCAGAAGAAACTACAGAGGAAGAAGAGGCAGCTTCTGATGGTGAAGTATATCAGATTGGTGCAACACAAATTGTAGAACATCCTTCATTAGATGCTGCATATGAGGGATTTCAAGAAGCATTAGCAGATGCAGGTCTTGAGGTAGAGTATGATTTTCAATCAGCACAAAATGATCAAAATAATGCGACGACAATTGCTAATAACTTTGTCGCGGATGGTGTGGATTTAATTTTTGCGAATTCTACACCAAGTGCACAAAGTGCATTGCAAGCGACAAGCGATATCCCCATTTTATTTACGTCAGTAACAGATGCGATAGAAGCTGGTCTCGTGGAAGCATTAGATCAACCTGGAGATAACATCACAGGTGTGCTTGATTTACATCCTGATTCTATTCAAAGAACGATAGAATTTATTGATCAATATTTTGAAGGAGCCACGGTTGGTTTGATTTATAGTGCGGGAGAAGCAAACTCCGTTGCCCAGATTGAGGCAGTAAATGAAGCCGTAGAAGGAACAAGCTTATCAACAGCAGAGGCTACTGTAGGTAACTCTTCTGAAGTACAGCAAGCAACTACTTCATTAGTCGGTGATGCAGATGTTTTCTTTATCATCACTGATAACACAGTTGTTTCGGCATTAGAAACCGTTGTAGCAGTAGCAGAAGAACAAGCTATTCCATTGCTTGTAGGCGAACCTGACTCAGTAGAGCGAGGTGGTTTTGCAACATTTGGGATTGATTACCATACTATTGGCTATCGTACAGGTGAAATGGCTGTAGAAATCTTAACCGGTGAAAAAACAACAGCAGATATACCTGTGGAAGTTCCACCAAGCATGCAACTGTTTATTAACAAAGAAGCAGCGGAAGCACAAGGTGTGGAGTGGAATGAAGACTGGGATCAAGATGCAGAATTTTTAGAAACAGCGGAAGAGGAATAAAGTAGACTATCATTAGTGGGTTCAGTCCCGCTAGAATGATAAATATCTGGCAGAACCCTCGACATTTGCTAGAATGACAGGTGTCGAGGATTTTCTATCAAGCATGGTGGCAGGACAGAAAGGAAGAGTAGTATGGATGGCTTCATAATTTCCTTATTCAGTGCAGTAGAATCTGGGATGATCTATGCACTGATGGCATTAGGGGTTTATCTTTCATTTCGTATTTTAGATTTCCCGGATTTAACTGTGGATGGTAGTTTTGTAACAGGTGGAGCGGTTGCAGCAATTTCGATTGTGAATGGTGTACCGCCCGTATTAGCAACATTTTATGCGACTATTGCTGGGTTTTTGGCAGGAGTTATCACAGGAATTTTAAATACGAAAGGGAAGATTAATCCTTTATTATCTGGTATTTTAATGATGATTGCCTTGTATTCTATCAATCTTCGAATTATGGGTAAGCCAAATGTAGCTTTATTAAATGAGCCAACAATGTTTAATCAAGTAGAAGGCTTTTGGGCATCTTTAGGTATTGATAACTTTTTAAATGGTATTTTGACAACTATAGGTGCTGAACGAGTTCCAGGTACATGGGCTGTTCTCATTATCATGATTATTGTTACACTTGCTATTAAGTTTATGATGGATTATTTCCTCAAAACAGAGGTAGGATTGGCTTTGCGCGCAACCGGTGATAATGAAAAAATGATTAGAAGTTTTTCTGCTAACACCGATATTCTAACAATTGTCGGCTTAGGTATCTCTAATGCATTAGTTGCGTTATCCGGTGCTTTTATCGCGCAATATGGAGGTTTTTCGGATGTTAATATGGGGATTGGGATGATCGTTATTGGTCTTGCTTCTGTAATTATCGGGGAAGCAATATTTGGGACCAAAACAATTGCACGTACAACATTAGCTGTTATTGGTGGGGCAATTGCTTATCGAATCGTGTTAACCCTTGCATTAAAAGTTAAATTTCTAGAAACTGGTGATGCAAAATTAATTACAGCAATTATCGTTATTTTTGCCCTAGTCACACCGAAAATAATAGCCAGCCAAAAAGAAGCTCAGAGAAAGAGAAGAAAAAGGGCTATGCTCTCAAGTGAGGAGGGAGCTAATAATGCTTAGCATGCAAGATATTTCAGTCACCTTTAACGAAGGAACGCTGGATGAAAAGAAAGCATTGGAACGTATCAATCTCGAAATGAAAAAAGGTGATTTTGTCACTGTAATTGGTAGTAATGGTGCCGGAAAATCAACCTTAATGAATATGATTTCCGGATCGTTAAAACCAGATATCGGAACGGTCACGATTAATGAGCAAAATGTAACCATGCTGCCTGAATATAAACGTTCCCAATTTATTGGACGGGTTTTTCAGGACCCAATGGCAGGAACCGCACCTACGATGACGATCGAAGAAAATCTTGCGATGGCATATGCCAGAAACAAAAAGCGGACTTTAAAGATCGGAGTTAGTAAAAAACGTAAGGCTTTGTTTAAAGAGCATTTAGAAACCCTTCATTTAGGACTGGAAAACAGACTGAATGCCAAAGTCGGATTGCTTTCTGGTGGAGAGCGTCAGGCACTGTCACTATTAATGGCGACTTTTACAGAGCCGAATATACTACTGTTAGATGAGCATACAGCCGCTTTAGACCCTTCACGTGCTGAATTAATTACCAATTTGACTGGTGAAGTAGTAGAACAATTTGGTTTAACAACGTTAATGGTTACGCATAATATGCAACAAGCTCTAGATTTAGGTAATCGACTCATTATGATGGATAAGGGGGAAATTATTTTAGAAGTATCTGGTCAAGAAAAACAACAACTCACAATTGAAAAGTTACTCCATGAATTCCAACGAATTCGAGGAAAACAAATGGAGAATGACCGTGCTATATTAGGCTAAAGAAAGGACAGTTACTTTCGTAGAGAGTATCTGTCCTTTCTAAACCATCTACATGAATGGAAGTGAACGAGTGGCCTTTTTATGATGACACTTTTTGATTAATATACATTTTCTTTACATGATAGAAAGAGGGGATTGCAATGAAATATGGTTTTTCAGAACGGGTAAAATATTTAAAATCATCAGCAGTACGAGATATTTTAAAAGTAATCAATCAAGGCAATATTATCTCCTTTGCCGGTGGGTTGCCGGAGGAGGATTTATTTCCTGTAGAAGCGGTAGACAATGCTTTCCATAAAGCTATTACAACGAACAAAAAAGCATTGCAATATGGAGAAACAGAAGGGGTGCCCGAACTAAAACAATTGTTAGCTGAGCGCATGAAGCAAAAAGGTTTACACCGTTCGGCTGATAATATTTTAGTGACATCAGGTAGCCAGCAGGCGATTGATCTATTTTCGAGAGTAATGTTTAATAAGGGAGATATTATCCTGACAGAAAACCCTACTTATTTAGCCGCATTACAGGTTTTTGAGTCCTATGAAACGAAGGTCATAGCAGTAGATTCTGATGAGGAAGGTATGGTTTTAGCTGATTTAGAAGAGAAAATAGTACGGTATAAGCCAAAGTGTATCTATGTAGTACCAACCTTTTCTAATCCGACTGGAAAGGTATGGTCATTGGAAAGACGAGAAAGATTACTGGAATTGGCAAACAAATATCACGTTGTTATTTTTGAAGATGATCCGTATGGGGAATTACAATTTGAGGAGGCCGAGGCCCCGCCATCGATTGCGTCTTTAGATACAAATGATCTTGTATTATACACGAGCACCTTCTCCAAAACGGTAGTACCTGCCGTTCGTATTGGTTGGATTGTTGGTCCTCATCAGATTATTCGGATTATGGCACAAGCGAAGCAGGCAACAGATCTTCATACGAATTCGATTGGACAGCACGCATTAGTACATTTATTAAAAGACTTTGATATAGATGGCCATATTCAAACCATTAGAAAAACATATTATGAACGAATGCTTGTGATGAAGCGTTTATTAGAGACAATTGATATGAAAGGATTGGAATATATTGTTCCCAAGGGTGGAATGTTCTTCTGGGTGGAACTGCCAAAGCAAGTGAACTCAACAGAGCTATTAAATGAAGCTGTTAAAGAAGGTGTAGCCTTTGTACCTGGAGCACCGTTTTATGTATCCAATCCAAAACAAAGTACACTAAGATTAAACTTTACCAACTCCGAGCCAGCACTTATCGAAGAAGGTATGAACCGGTTTGTGAAAGTACTGGAAACAACCAACATGCATGTTTGAAGAAATAGATAGGACGCAGAGGAAAAGTACGTATCTGCCCTCTGCGTCAAAAGCTTACTAAAACGGGATAAGATATCACCATTTCATAATCCTAATAGCTTCTGCCACCAAGATTTTTTTTCAGCTTCTTCCACGATTTGTTCTTCATCTTCGCTTAACAAAATATCTTCCCTATCAACAGCTGTCTTGGCTGTCAGGATAAGACCGTACTCACTGTCAGCTTCCCGATTCGATACATACGTATGGGAAACATGATGTTCTTCAGCAAGTTCACGATATGGTTTAAAGAAATGTAAACCCATGTTACCATTCATTAATATCGTTGTATCAGAAAATTGGCGCATCAGGTTTTCCAGCTCGGGTACCCCTTTTTCACCACGGACCTGAGCCTTTGATAAGGCTAATAAGACCCGCTCTCGATAAGTCCCTAAATACGTTCTTTTTTCATCAGGCTTTATTTCCTTTGCACCGTAAATTCCTTCTTGTAAATAATCTTCTATTTCTTTTTTGCCCATTTTTAACACCTCACCTTTAGTATATACAAAAAAATAAAAGCTCCCCAATAAAAAGGGAGCATTAGATAAGAAAATTTTAAAAAAAATTGTTAAAGGGATGTTTTAAAGGGATAGTTCTTTCAAAAATGTTAGTCTTCGTCTACTGGATATACGCCATTTTCGTCATGTACTTCTTTACCAGATAGAGGTGGATTAAATACACAAACCATGCGCATATCTGTTTTTGCACGAAGTAAGTGTTCGTCATGTTGATCAAGGGCATAAAGCGTATCTTTTGAAATAGGCCATACTTTATTATCACTTAATGTTACAACTTCACCTTCACCTTCAATACAGTACACAGATTCAAGATGGTTTTGGTACCAAATATGAGTTTCTGTACCTGCTTTAATAGTAGTTTCATTAACAGAATAGCCCATCCCGTCTTTTTTGGTAATGAGACGACGGCTAACCCAGTTACCTCCGTCCACATCATATTCAGTTCCTATTATGTCTTCTAGTTTTACTACTTTCATAAATTAAAATCCTCCTGTTGGTCTGTTTATTGTTTATTTGAAACCCGCAACTTAACTGGTAACGGGATCCCTAACTAAGTCCTTAACACTTTGCTCAATAATATCAAGCCCTTTTTGCAGTTCATCTTTCGGAATATTTAATGGAGGGAATAGCTTGAATACCTCATCGTTCGGTCCTGCTGTTTCCATTATTAACCCTAATTCAAAGCAACGGGCTGTTACTTTTTCGGCAAGCCCTTCTACTTCTGAAGCGATACCTACCATAAATCCTCGTCCACGAACTTCTCCCTTGATTTCAGGGTAATCGGCCACTATTTGTTCGAGGAAGCTATAAATAATTTGAGATTTTTCGTGGATTTCATTTTCAAATGTGTCATCTTTCCAGTAGTCAAGTGCTGCTGTTGCAGTTACGAATGCATGGTTATTACCACGGAAAGTACCATTATGTTCACCTGGCTTCCAAATATCTAGTTCAGGCTTAATTAATGTTACCGCAAGTGGTAAGCCATAACCGCTTAAAGATTTAGATAAGCAGACAATATCTGGTTTAATACCTGCCGCTTCGAAACTGAAGAATGTACCAGTTCGGCCGATACCTGCTTGCACATCGTCAATGATGAGTAGAATTCCCCAACGACGGCAAAGCTCTTCAATTTGTTTTAACCATTCAAAGCGGGCAGCGTTAATTCCACCTTCACCTTGAACCGTTTCTACGATCATTGCAGCAGGAATGGCAACTCCACTACCGTTATCCTCCAAGAATCTTTCTAAATAAACGATCGTATCATGATCAACATAATTGTCATAAGCCATCGTTACCGTATTTTGTAATGGAATACCAGCACCCTTACGTTTCATCGAGTTACCTGTTACTGACAAAGATCCAATCGTCATACCGTGGAAACCACCAGTGAAACTGATGATATCAGTCCGTCCAGTTACTTTACGAGCCAATTTCAGTGCGCTTTCTACTGTGTTTGTGCCGGTTGGTCCTGGAAACATTACCTTATAGTCAAGATTTCGTGGTTTCAAAATGACATCATCAAACTTCTGTAAAAACTTTGCTTTCGCTGTAGATGCCATATCTAAAGAGTGAGTGATCCCATCACTGGTAATATAATCTATTAATTTTTGTTTCATATGATCATCATTATGTCCATAATTAAGTGCTCCAGCACCAGAGAAGAAATCTAAGTATTCTTTGCCATCCTCGTCCCACATTTTATGTTTCTTCGCTTTTGTAAACACAGTCGGGAAGTTACGAATATAACTACGTACGACGGATTCATGATGATTAATAATATCAATATTTTTATTCATCTTTTAGGTTCCTCCTAAATTGTTTTTATCTATCGAATATTTCGTACTTACTAATTCAGAAAATACGAAATATTACGACAATATTAGTTATTAATTGGCCCGATAACAAACTTTAATTCTTCTTCGTGTTCATCACCAGGAAATACATCCTTGGTAAAAAACTTGGTAGAAGTAATAGCAGTATTAAAGTCACGAGCTAGTTTCTGGAATAGAGATTGCGATGCCTTGTTATCTGGTGTAATAGTTGCTTCGACAAACTTGATGGTTTGACATGCTTTGCTTGTTAATAGATAATGCAACATTCTCGATGCAATACCTTTACCTCGCTGAGATGCATCAACACCAACTTGCCATACAAATAAAACATCTGGTTTTTTTGGAGGGATAAATGCGGTAATAAAGCCAACTACTTGGTTATTTTCTTTTGCTACGACACAAGTATCACGGAAATACTCACTCATTAAAAGGTATTTATATGGAGAGTTTGTGTCTAATGATGAATTTGTAACTAATTCCCACATGGCCGCTCCATCATTCTTTGTTGGTTTAGAGAACACAACGTCTAGAGTTGGAGCTTGAATCTGTACGTTATTAATCACAATTGACTCCTTTCTTATTAGGCAATTAATTATTTGAACAATTAGTACACTAAATATAATAAAAGGACTTGAAATATTCCGCAAATCGCTTATAACTCGATTACACTTAATAAATCTTCTTTTATTATCTTGAGCTACATCCAATTGGAATAAATTTATAAATCCTCCAATATTGTCATCTATCCTTACAAATGAGCAAGATTTGAGCAAAGCATCAAAGTATACAGCATTTTTATTCCCGCTTTTTCTCAAAACAAACATTATTTTTTGAATAAAAAAAGAGAATTGATAATTTATCAGTTGTTTTGATTGAAAATTTAGAATATTCTAAATATATATCTGATGTAATCTTTTCCAAAAGAAAAGTCATAATTTTCGCTTTATATACCTTGAGAATAGTGCATGACAAGGCATATTGAATGGTGTTTAAGCGTAAAAATTAAATTACAGGAAAATTATTTGCTTCATGCATCTTAAGTGATAAAGAGAAGATAAAAGAGAGGTATTTTTACTAGCTTCGAGCGTCTAGAAACTAGGCTACTTCATCCATTGTCCTTATGCCGTGGGCACAAGTCATCTTCAGTTCGCAAAATTCACCATGATATCCTAATCTTAGTTGACTTTGAAATCGCTACGTTTCTAAACGGGCGCTCTGCGATTTTCTAGCTTCTTTTGATATATATGTTACATCCCACAAAGTTCCCTTCGGAATTGTTAATCTAATAAAGTAAACCGAGTTTCGAATTCTTGCTCTGTAGTGACTGGCTTCATTTTTCAAGCATTTATGTTCAGGTGATGAAGAATTTTCGTAGCAAAGTGAGGTGAGGGATATGGGGTTAACTGTAAGTACTATAATGCAATTGCCGGTGATGAAAGATTGTGAAGTAAAGACAGGAGAACATTTGCTAGAACGAAAGTCGATTGAATGGGTTTCTGTTATGGAGCTTCCTGTTGAAAATTTTGTCAGAAAGAATGAGCTTGTTTTAAGTACCGGCGTAGGATGCGAAGATAATCCCAACTTATTAGAAGCTTTTGTGCAAGATATCATTCAATCGGGAGCATCTGCTTTAGGGTTTGCCACAGGACGGTATATTTATAATATCCCTGATCGAATTTTGAAAAAGGCTACCCAAAATGATTTAATCATCGTTGACGTTCCTTGGGATGTTCGTTTTACGGATATTTGGCAGTCTGTGATGGATAAAATTACAGAAGTAAAACAGAAAGAACATCAAAAAGTAGAAGATGCTAGACAAGAATTAATTAATTGTGTCCTAAAAGATAAAGGATTGGAAGATATCGCACACACTTTATATAAGCATATTAAAATTCCTGTTGCGATCACAGATGCTGAAAAAAGATGGAGGGCATTTAAGTTTTTTAATAAAGATATATTAGAAAGTTATTCTCTCGAAGTCCAAGAAAGTCACTTACAACCGATACCATTATCGGATATAAAATTTCAAGAACATCCGTTGTATTATCATATGAAGGAATACAGATTTTATAAAGATCGTTTTTTCCAGCTGCAAATTCTCAACAACCACAAAGTACAGGGATATATTGTATTTCAACCGAGTGATAATAAAGAGTTGACTTGGTTTGTGATGAATGTGTTAGAACATGCACTGACTGCCTGTGCGTTATACTTTGTGAAAGAGAATGCCATTGAGTTAACCGAGATTCGATTAAAGGATAATTTTGTGTTAAATTTAGCAAAAAATAAAATGAAAGTAGATCATCAACTATTAACAAAAGCACAGTTATTAAGATATAACCTAAATCTCCCATATGCTTGTATTGTCGGAGAAATTAAACATAAAGATCTAGGGTTAAATAAGCATGATACTTTAGATAACCCTTATCATTCATCATTGAGAAGCCTTAATTATTATATCCAAAAGGAAATCACTTACGCTGGTCGACTATTTGATCGAAAAACGATGACTAGCTTTGAGAAGGGGGAAGTGATTCTTTATTTGCAAGTAGAGTCCCCCACTTATCAAGATATAGCAAACCAATTTTTAGATACGATTGAACGACGTTTAAGCCAATTGCTTTCAGATATTGATATCTTTTGGGGAATTGCACTTCAAAAAGAAAGTACCTATCCATTTTATGAAAGCTATGAAAAGGCAAAAACGGCTCTTGAAATTGGACTGCATCATGCTGATACTGGCAATAGAACTTTTTATAGCGATACAAGAATTAATCGGCTGTTAATGGCAATATCTCAAGAAGAGGATATTCATGAGATTGTAAAAGATACCTTGAAACCATTGATAGAATACGATAAAAAGAGGCAGGCAGACTTGGTTTTTACTTTTAAGACGTACAATAAATACAAAGGAAATGTTAGTCAAACCGCAAGAGAATTAAACTTACATCGTCAATCGTTATTGTATCGGTTGAGAAAAATAGAGTCTCTGACGCATTTATCCTTGATTGATGCTGATGATTCTTTTTTATTAGAGCTGAGTGTCCGCTTATGGATGCTGAATAAAATAAAATGATAGGGATGATGAGACCGAGACATTAAATGAGTAACTTTAGAAGGAAGCTCGGTCATTTCAGTAAGCGTTTCTCTTAATCAATGTAAATAAAAATTCCGAACGGATTACTTTTTCTGTGAGCAGAATTGGTTATCGTTCGGAATTTGTTTTATCCCGGTGTTAAACGTCTGGAAAATCCTCATTTCAAGCTTTAAATTATACAAGGAAGCTAAATGGGTATAACAGACATTTCCACCCTGATAAGTTTCGCTAATAATCAGTGGGTAAAAACCACTAATGATAGTTTCACTTTATCAAACAGACTTTGCCACAGGCTACTTTTATATGTGGAATTGAACAATATATCTTAAATTCGGATATTTATTCATGTTGTATGACAGAAAAGGAAAAACTTCATACAATCTGAACATTACATGTTAACCAGCTATTTAATAGGATAAAAGTAAGAAATAAAAAGATTTTTTAGGGGGGAAATACGATGTTGGCCTTTGATATTTTAGAATATCAAAAACGTTTAACGAAGACAAAACAACGGATGGCTGAAAACGGGATTGAAGTGTTACTTGTATCGGACCCAGCTAATATGAATTATTTATCAGGCTATGATGCATGGTCATTCTATGTTCACCAAATGCTAATCATCATCATTGATGAACCTCAACCAATTTGGATTGGTCGTTATCAAGATGCAAATGGCGCCAAAATTACCACATGGATTTACAACGAAAATATTATTCCATTCCCGGACTATTATGTCCAATCATCGATTTACCACCCAATGGATTTCATTGCAGAAATCCTAAAACAGATAGGGCAAGGCAATAGAAAAATTGGTGTCGAGATGGATAACTATTATTTTACTGCCAAAGCTTACGAAAGGTTAAAGGATGGACTTCCAAATGCTTCATTTAAAAATGCGGATTTATTAGTGAACTATGTAAGAATTATCAAATCTGAAAAAGAGATTGAATATATGAAGCGGGCAGCAGAAATTGCTGATCAAGCGATGGATAAAGCAGTAGAAAGTGTACGGGTAGGGAATAGAGAGTGTGATACTGCCGCAGCGATATATCACCAAATGATTTCTGGCACGGATGATTATGGAGGGGATTATCCAGCTATTGTTCCATTACTTCCGTCTGGAGATAAGACTGGTGCACCACATTTAACCTGGTCGGAAAGAAAGTATAAAGAAGGAGAGTCTGTTGTTATTGAACTAGCGGGCTGCTACAAGAGGTATCATGTACCAGTAGCTCGAACGGTATCGATCGGTAAACCATCCATGCAGCTTGAGAAAATTGCTCCGATTGTTGTAGAAGGTCTGAATACCGTTTTAGATGCGGTAAAGCCAGGAGTTACTTGTGGAGAATTGGAAAGGCATTGGTATAACTGTCTCAAAAAATATGGAATTGAAAAAGAGGCAAGATTAGGATATTCCGTAGGTTTAGGTTACCCGCCAGATTGGGGAGAGCATACAGCAAGTATCCGATCAGAGGATGCAACTGTTCTACAACCAAACATGACATTCCACCTTATACCAGCCTTGTGGTTTGACAACTATGGAATTGAGATCAGTGAATCATTTCGAGTAACAAAAAATGGTGGTGAAACGTTCACCAATATCCAAAGAGATTTAATTGTGCAAGATCCGTTTCCATTTCAAGAACAAGGTGGAATTATCAGCTAGTTTTCAAGATAAATAGATAAATACTAGACGAGGAGGGAATAGTATGAGAGATGTAAAAATGAGTACAAAGGCAGTATGGGCAGGGGAAAAAGATCAATTAGCCTTCGGAGCCACTCAAGTTCCAGTTGTACACAGTGTATCTTTTGGGTATGACGATATGGATGAATGGTATGAAGTCGCAATCGGAAATAAAGAAGGTCATATTTATGGTCGCAATACCAATCCAACTGTTAATGCCTTTGAAGAAAAAATAAGAATATTAGAAGGAGCAGAAGCTGCTACTAGCTTTTCCACCGGAATGGCAGCTATTAGTAATACACTCGGAACGCTATTGTTTCCAGGGGATCGAATTGTCTCGATTAAAGACACATACGGCGGAACCAATAAAATATTCACCGAATTTCTCCCCAAGCAAAAAGTAGACGTCATTTTATGTGATACGGGGGATCATGAAGCGATTGAAGCAGAGGTAGCAAAAGGCTGTAAAGTGCTTTATTTAGAAAGCCCGACAAACCCAACGGTAAAAATCACAGATATTGAACGAATGGCGAAGATCGGAAAAAAAGCAGGCGCTATTGTCATTGTTGATAACACGTTTGCCACTCCAGTTAACCAAAATCCACTAGAATTGGGAGCAGACTTAGTGATTCATAGTGCCACTAAATTTTTAGGAGGGCATGCAGATGCATTAGGTGGCTCTGTTTGTGGATCTAAACAATTAGTAGAAAGTATTTATCATTATCGAGAAATTAATGGAGCAACACTTGACCCAATGTCAGCCTATTTATTATTAAGAGGGATGAAAACGCTCCAATTAAGAATAGAAAAACAAAGTGAAAATGCAATGGCAGTTGCACGCTATTTGAGAACTGTTGATACCGTTGAATCGGTATTTTATCCAGGATTAGAGGACCATCCAGGTCATGAAATCGCGAAGAAACAAATGAGTGGATTTGGCAGTATGTTAAGTTTCTCGGTAAAAGGTGGGGTGGATACACTCAGATATCTACTTCCAAAGCTAAAGTATGTGAACCGTGCAGCGCATCTTGGCTCTGTTGAAACAATTGTTGGTCCTTCCCGGACAACAAGTCACGTAGAATGTACACCAGAGGAAAGAGCAGCAATGGGGATACCAGAAGGATTAATTCGCTATTCAGCAGGACTGGAAGATAAGGATGACTTAATTGCTGATTTAGAGCAAGCTTTTCAATCTTTGCCAGAAAGTCTATTTATGAACCAATAAAGCGTACTCTGTTGTAGCCGTGTACGCTAAAAATGATGGAGTTGAGGAGATTAACTATGAAGATCGCTTTTATTGGATTTGGCGGTGTTGGGCAGGCTTTGGCAGAAATTTTTTTAAAACAACAAAAGGGTGAAATGCCGTCGTATGGTTTTAAACCCGAGGTTGTCGCTGTATCCGATATCATGAAAGGATCTGTGTATGATCCGCAAGGTTTAAACCTTGAAAAGTTAGTTTCTGCCGTGAGAGATTCTGGGAGTTTAGATGCTTACCCAGAACAAGCAGGATTAATTAGAGGTTGGGATAGCATGGAAACAATCAAGAATACGAATGCAGAGCTGATTGTAGAGGTAACGTTCACAGATGTGAAGACAGGTCAACCAGCCATTGATCATTGTCGAACAGCTTTTGAACATCAAAAAAGTGTGGTAACGACTAATAAAGGACCTGTGGCTTTAGCTTATGACGAATTATCCGCATTAGCTAAGGAAAATGGCGTATTCTGGGGATTTGAAGGAACGGTAATGAGCGGAACACCAGCTCTCAGAATGCCCGTCGAGACATTAGCAGGTAATGAAATAACGGAAATCAAAGGTATCTTAAATGGGACGACTAACTATATGATAACCGAAATGGAGAAAGGAAAGACATACAAGGAAGCCTTAAAAAAAGCACAAAGCCTCGGGTTCGCAGAAGCGGATCCAACTAGTGATGTAGAAGGTTATGATGCAAGGTATAAAACAGCGATTTTAGCGAACTATTTAATGGGTGAAAAAATAGCACCAGAAGATATTTACTGTAAGGGAATTAGCGATTTAACGTTAGAGATGGTGAAAGAAGCGCAAGATAATAATCAAAAATGGCGTCTGCTCTCACGCTTAACCAAAAGGGAAGATGGTTCGATCGAAGCTTCTGTTAAGCCAGAATTGATGGATGATAATGACCCACTAGCTGGTATTTATGGCTCGACAAATGCAATTGTCTACGAATGTGACTTATCTGGTCCCATTATGTTAACAGGTGCAGGGGCAGGATTAACCGAAACAGGTTATTCACTGTATATTGATATTATTCATTATCATAGACAAAGTACCTTAACCAAACTTTAATCAGGATTATATTTGGAGATATTTTCTTTTCCCTCTTTAGTATTTCAATAATAAAAAAAAGAGACCGTACATGGTCTCTTTTTGTTTATTCCTTATTCTTTTACGTGTGCTGGTACGTCTACTCCTAGTTTAGCAGCAATACCTTCTGCTAATTCAGGAGCTACTTTATAGAAGTTTTCTAATTGACGCTCAACAATACCTTCACGAGTTACACCGCTCAAATGATCCGCAAAGTTTTGGATTAAACGCTCGCGCTCTTCATCATTCATTACATCACGGAATAATGCACGAGGTTGAGAGTAATGATCATCACTATCATATGGAACACTATCTGCAAATCCAGAAACTTCAAAAGGACTAATTTTATGTTCAGGTGTTTCTTTTGGTGCAACACTAAAGCTATTTGGTTCATAGTTAGGTGCACTGCCACCATTACCGTCATGGCTCATGAAACCGTCACGTTGGTAATTGTTTACCGGTGACTTAGCACGGTTGATTGGTAGTGATTCATGATTTGCTCCAATACGGTAGCGATGTGCATCAGAATATGCAAACAAACGACCTTGAAGCATTTTATCTGGAGATGCTTCAATTCCAGGAACAAAGTGTCCAGGAGAGAAAGCAGATTGCTCTACTTCTGCAAAGTAGTTTTCTGGATTACGGTTTAATACCATTTTACCAACTTCGATTAATGGATAATCTTTGTGTGGCCATACTTTCGTTACATCAAATGGATCATAACGATAGTTTTGCGCCTCTGCTTCAGGCATAATTTGAACTTTTAATGTCCAAGAAGGATAATTACCTTCTGCAATAGCAGTAAAGAGATCCGCAATATGGTAATCAGGATTTTCACCAGCTAATTTAGCTGCCAAGTCTACATCAAGATTTTTAATTCCTTGATCTGTTTTGAAGTGATATTTAATAAAGAATGCTTCTCCATCTTTATTCACCCATTTGAATGTATGGCTTCCGAAACCATCCATGTGACGAAGAGTCGCCGGGATACCACGATCAGAATGTAAAATAGTAATTTGGTGTAAAGACTCAGGTGATAGTGACCAGAAATCCCAAACAGCATTTGGATCTTTTAAATGTGTTTGTGGATTACGCTTTTGTGTATGGATAAAGTCTGGGAATTTAATCGCATCACGAATAAAGAAAACAGGTGTATTATTCCCAACTAAGTCATAATTACCTTCATCTGTGTAGAATTTTACAGCAAAACCACGAGGGTCACGTACTGTATCGGCAGAGCCTAATTCACCAGCAACAGTTGAGAAACGGATGAACATCGGGGTTTTCTTCCCAACTTCAGATAAAAAGTCAGCTTTTGTGTATTTAGAAACGTCATTTGTTACCTCAAAATAACCGTGTGCTCCTGCACCTTTTGCGTGCACAACTCTTTCTGGAACTCTTTCACGGTTAAAATGAGCTAGTTTCTCTAGTAAATGAACGTCTTGGATTAATGTTGGTCCTCTATGGCCGGCAGTAATGGAGTTTTGGTTATCTCCAACTGGTGCACCAGAGGCAGTTGTTAAGTATTTTTTTTCTTGACTCATATAATTAACACCTCTCCCATAAAAATTTTACACTTCTTATTATAATACAAGTTTTATAAAAATCAATATTTATTTAAAATAATTTTAAATAAGAGAATGTAAAAAGAGAAGCAAGCTATCTTCAATAGATAGTTGCTTCGATGGATTGGGAAACATCCTTGAACTTTTGTTGTTTGGGGGTAACAAAAGAAATGGGTAAAGGGAATGTTTCATCACTAAATGTGATTACCTATATTATACCGATAATGAGAATCATTTTCAATGAAAAACTACTAATTCTTGTTCTTTTTTTGTGAAAACCAAACAAAGGAAATTTTCACTATTCAGATGTATACTTAATAGTAGAAGGAAGTGATCAATATGGTATTAAATCTAGAAAAAGTAGGATTAAAAAAAGACGGAAATTGGATACTAAAAGAGATTGATTGGAAAATGGAGAAAGGAGAACACTGGACTTTATTAGGGTTAAACGGTGCGGGGAAAACAGCACTGTTGCATATGCTGTGTGCCTACTACTTTCCTACCGAGGGAAAAGTTAATGTGATCGGAAAACAATTTGGGAAGGATATCCTTGGTGAACAATTAAGACAACAAATTGGCATTGTATCATCAACTTTAAAGCAACGAATATATGGAACAGATAGTGCGTATCAAGTCGTATTAAGTGGTGCATTTGCTTCGATCGGTTTATATGAATCACCAACAGATGAGATGCGTGCCAAAGCACAGCAAATATTGAAGGACCTTGATTGTTTTTCTTATGCTAATCGAGCATATCGAACTTTATCACAAGGGGAACAGCAACGTGTATTAATTGGACGAGCTCTGATGAATAATCCCAAATTATTAATATTAGACGAACCGACCAATGGATTAGATTTCATTGCAAGAGAGCAGCTATTAGAATCCATTGAGAATATAAGTAGAGGGGAAGAAGCTCCCTCGATTATATATGTCACACATCATGTGGAGGAAATTTTACCAACCTTTACTAAAACATTGTTGTTAAAAAATGGCCGTGTCTTTAATCAAGGTTCGACAAAAGCAATGATCCAATCAGAAAATTTAACACAATTTTTTGGAGTGCCAGTCGAAGTAGATTGGACAGAAAGACGTCCGAGGTTAAAGAAGAAATAACACCATAGGAGTAAACAGAAATGTTAAATCGTTTAAATCAACTACTTCAAAGAATTATGCCCTTTATTGCACCATCAAGTGTCATCATTGGTGTGTTATTTGCAGACTTTTTTATTCAATTTGATAATTGGGTGATCTGGATTTTTGCATTTATGACCTTTGCAGGTAGCCTTAGCTTAAATTTTGTTGCGTTATATCGAGTTGTCGCTCATCCTTTATCGATATTGATAGCACTTGTCATCTTACATATTTTAATGCCATTATGGGCTTTTCTAATAGGGAGTATCACCTTTAGTGATGATCATTTAACTGTCATTGGCTTTGTATTAGCGATGATTATTCCTACAGGGATTACCAGCTTTATTTGGGTATCTATGAATAAAGGGAATGTTGCGCTAACATTGTCTGTCATTTTGATTGATACGATTTTATCACCTTTTATTGTACCATTGTCTTTATCATTATTTGTTGGCGCATCTGTTGATTTAGAAGTATGGGCGATGATGAAAGGATTATTTATTATGATTGTGCTTCCGTCTATATTAGGCATGGTGTTGCATGAAATCAGTCATGGACAGATCCATGAGAAGTGGAGTCCACGTTTAGCCCCTTTTTCAAAGATAGCGTTAGCATTAGTGATTATGATCAATAGCTCTGAAGTAGCAGATTATTTAATCAATATCGATTCTCACCTTATTAAAGTAGCCGTTACCATGTTTATTGTTGCTGCCAGCGGGTACTATATGGCATGGATGCTAGCTAAGTGGTTAAAAAGAGAAAGCCAAGATATCATTTCCTTGACATTTAGCAGTGGGATGAGAAATATTAGTGCCGGGGCAGTGATAGCTGTTCAGTATTTTCCCGGACCTGTAGCAGTACCTGTTGTAATTGGTATGCTATTCCAGCAAGTTTTAGCTTCTTTATACAGTAAATTTCTCCAAAAAAGTAAATATCGATAGGAAGAACAATTGGAAAATGCTACAATTAATTATTGAAGTATATAAAAGGAGAGGAGGAGGAAAATGTCGGAGGAGCAATTACCAAATGAGACAGAAGAACAAAAGTCTGATCAACAGACCAAGACATCAACAGGATTAGATCAGAATGTTGCAGGATTATTATCATATGTTGCAGGTATTATTACCGGAGTAGTCTTTTTATTATTAGAAAAAGAAAATCGCTTTGTTCGTTTTCATGCATTACAATCGATTTTTATTACTATTGTAGCGATCGTATTAAACACAGTGGTAGGTTGGATTCCTTTTATAGGGTGGTTATTGGGACTATTGCTATATCCATTAGAACTTGCTTTATGGATTGTCTTAATGGTTAAAGCTTACCAAGGTCAGTATTTCAAGTTACCATGGATTGGTGATATGGTAGAACAACAATTAAATAAATAATGCACTCCTGATCTGATAAATTTCGCTCATTCTTAGTAGGGACAAGAACCTTACTAAGGGAAGCCACACTTATCAGATCTTTTTTTTGCACATTTGAAAAGTATAAAAAATGCCGGTAGCATTGAAAACAATTTTTTCTCCGTACATTTAATCAAACAGGGCGAATAAGTCAAATAGTTTTTAGTGGCTTTTCTTATCATTAATTGTGGGTCTTCTTAATAATATGAAAGTAAAGAAGAAAAGAGAGAAGGTGCCCATTTGATTACATGGTTATCTTTTGTTTTATTATCTTTAGCGACTTTTCGCTTAACAAGATTGATTGTCTATGATAAGATCACAGGTTTTCTCCGAGCACCTTTTTTTGAGGTTGATGAAAAATGGCTACCCGATGGTACTGTAGAAGAAACAGTGACGTTTAAGGGGAATGGCTTTAAAAGGTGGATTGGTGAATTATTACGATGTCACTGGTGTACGGGCATTTGGTCTTCCTTGTTTTTATTTTTAGGCTTTCATTTTTACTCTACAATATTTATTCCAATTATTATTGTTCTAGCGGTAGCTGGTGTAGCGTCGATTATCGAAGTGATCATTTCTTACTTTATATAAATCGATAGCTAATTATTGCTTATTTTTCCTGTAGCCACTACAGCTACATGATTTTCTTTTTCGACTTTTTTTCCGCTTGCTGACAGATTTTTGCGCAATGTTCGACATAATCAATCTCCTTCATCATTCAAGATTATAATACATTCCTACATTATTCTATGTGATCGCTGTAAAAGCGTTCGGGAGTACAATGAAAACGGTGAAGGAGTCTAAATTTGCTTAACTTTCTTACACGATAAATAGTTGATGAGCTGGGACAAAAGAGTGGAAGGTAAAGAAAAATCCTCAATATAATATATCACCGCTCCGTCAAAATAGTTCGCTTCCTATTTGCGTTAATAGCTTCTATTTTTACATTGGCTATTTTAATTTTGTCCCAGCCTTTATATTAGCACTCCGTTTTTAACAAGTTATATACCCTTAAACGCTTCTAAATAGATTTGCTTTAATTCAGTAACTAATGGTAATTTCGGGTTTGCGGTAGTGCATTGATCTTCGAAAGCCTTGTCGGCTAAATAATCGACTTGTTTCATAAAGGCTTTTTCTTCTACACCGTTTGCTTTTATACTCATCGGAATATCTAATTGCTTGGCAAGATCACACACTGCTTTTACTAAACTTTCCACCCCTTCTTCGGTTGTACGAGCAGGTAGTCCCAATATCTTTGCTATTTCTGCATATCGCTGATCTGCAACAAAATGCTCATATTTTGGAAAGGAAACGAATTTGGTTGGCTTTTTAGCATTGTAACGAATGACATGGGGCATGAGAATCGCATTTGCTCGCCCATGTGCAATTTGAAATGCTGCTCCAAGCTTATGTGCCAAGCTGTGATTAATTCCAAGAAATGCATTAGCAAAAGCCATTCCTGCGATAGTAGATGCATTGTGCATTTTTTCTCTTGCTTTTTCATTATTTCCATCTTTATAAACAACAGGTAGATACTTAAAGACTAATTGTATTGCTTTTATCGCAAGCCCATCTGTATAGTCATTTGCCATGTTGGATACATAAGCCTCGATCGCATGTGTCAGTACGTCCATCCCTGTATCGGCTGTAACTACAGGAGGTACAGTCATAACAAATTGTGGATCAATGATCGCGATGTCCGGTGTTAATGTATAATCAGCTAATGGATATTTAATGTTGTTTTCTTTATCCGTAATAACGGAGAATGGTGTTACTTCAGAACCAGTTCCAGAAGTCGTTGGAATGGCAACAAATTTTGCTTGTTTCCCTAGTTCTGGATATTGATAGACGCGCTTACGAATGTCTAAGAATTTTTGCTTGATACCGTTAAAGTCCGTGTCAGGATGTTCATAGAATAACCACATACCTTTAGCAGCGTCCATTGCTGAACCACCCCCAAAGGCGATAATGACATCAGGTTCGAATTTTTTCATTGCTTCGGCACCGCGCATGACGGTTTCTATAGACGGATCGGGTTCCACTTCTGAAAAGATTTCGCAATGCACATAGTCAGCTCGTTTACGTAAATAATAGAGTATTTTATCTACATAACCTAGCTGTTTCATGGTTGGATCAGTGACGATAAAGGCTTTTGCTATTTTAGGCATTTTCGCTAAATATTGCACGGCGTTTTTTTCAAAATAGACTTTTGGTGGAAGTTTAAACCATTGCATATTGACGTTCCGTTTAGCAATTTTTTTGGTATTAATAAGGTGTATTGCCCCAACGTTAGTTGAAACAGAGTTACCGCCATAGGATCCACATCCCAAAGTTAAGGATGGTAGGTAGGCATTGTAAATATCACCGATCGCTCCTTGAGAAGAAGGAGCATTAACAATGATTCGACCTGCTTTCATTCGTTTACCGAATGCTTCAATTATTTCCTGATCATTAGAATGGATGACAGCGGAGTGGCCAAGACCGCCGAACTCAAGCATTTCTTCACAACGTCGGAAACCTTCTTCCTCGTTTTTTACTTGATAGCATGCCAGAATAGGACTTAATTTCTCACGAGAAAGTGGTTCGTCTGGTCCAACTGTATCTAATTCGGCAACAAGAATTTTAGTGTTGACAGGGACCTTTATTCCAGCTTGTTTAGCAATTTCTACAGGGCTTTTTCCAACGATATCGGCATTGACGGCACATGTTCTTTCATTAATCGCTAGTTTCTCCAGCTTTTTCTTTTCCTCTTTGTTTAAGAAATAGCAATAATTGTTAACCATTTCCTTTTGAACCTTTTGATAGATAGATTGGTCGATGATGACTGCCTGTTCAGAAGCACAAATCATTCCGTTATCAAAAGTTTTAGAAAGAATTAAGTCATTGACAGCTCGTTTTATATCTGTTGTTTTTTCAAAGTAGCAAGGCACATTACCTGGTCCTACACCAAGTGCCGGCTTTCCAGAGCTATATGCTGCTTTAACCATTCCAGCTCCACCTGTTGCGAGGATAAGTGCGATATCATCGTGTGTCATTAATTCTTGTGTGGCTTCAATACTAGGTTTCTCTATCCATTGGATGCAATGTTTTGGTGCACCCGCTTGAACGGCAGCCTGATATAATATGTTTGCTGCTTCTGTACTGCTTTTCTGGGCTGAAGGATGAAAAGCAAAAATAATAGGATTACCAGTTTTTATTGCTATCAACGTTTTGAACATGGTAGTAGATGTTGGATTAGTAACAGGTGTAACTCCTGCAATAACACCAATAGGTTCGGCTATTTCGATAACACCATCATGGTGATTTTCATTAATGATTCCAACCGTTTTATCATATTTAAGGTTATGATAGATATATTCAGTGGCAAATATATTTTTAATAATTTTATCTTCGTATAAACCTCTTTTTGTTTCATCTACTGCCATTTTTGCAAGCTTCATATGTGCATCCAAACCTGCAAGGGCCATCGCCTTGACGATATCGTTAATTTCCGCTTGGTTTAATTGTTTTAACGCTGATAAAGCTACTTTACCTAGCTTCACTTTTTGATCAATGGTTTGTTTAATAGTAGGTTGTAGCTTTGGAGCAGATGTACTCATCATGATTCCTCCTTAAAAAAAAGTTTGTGAAGTATTGAGCATGAGTGATTAAAAAAAAACTTCTAATAATTCTTGCTGGGATTACGTGGAATTTTCATAAAGGTTAGGTCTTGATACATTCGTGTTGTGTTTTTTAATAAAATAGCGTAGTGTTTTGTCCAAATCATAGTAGGATATATTTTGTTATCCTCTAAGAGAAGAGCCTCGAACGGATCATCAACTTTTTCTTCAAATGTTTCTTGACTGTAGTAATCGGTGTCTGTTTTAAAATCAATCCATTCGTAATAAATCATTATGGTAACCTCCTTTATTTGTTCTGATTAGATTATAGCATAAGAAAATGAAAATGTTTTTGACTATTATGTGAAATATTTCACAAATTTATTTTGTGTTATAATGGGCTTATTTCAATAGAAAGGGAAGGATACGGGATATGTGGGTTGTCATTATTGTGTGTATTATTGTAGTGATCGCTGTCTTATGGTTGTCGATTATGACGTTAAATAAAGGGTATGGATATAAACATACTGTTGATCCATTACCAGGTGAGCAGGAGAAAAGTGAAGAAGGACTTAATGAAACGTCGAGCAATATGAACAGTGACCGATAACAAGCCATCGGTCACTGTTTTATTCTATAGGATATTGAGTGAACGCACTAAGCTTTTATTATAAAGAAGCTTGATAGATGGCAATTGCATCCTCACGGTTTAGCTTCTTGAAATTACCGAATTCTGGCCTTGCGATCACTGTTTTGTCTGCCATTTCCTCGATACTGTCTGCCCCAATGTTATAATCAGATAGGCGAGAAGGTGCATCGATACTATTCCAGAATGCACGAAGTTTAGCAATTCCTTCCAAACCAACTTCTTTATCTGATTTACCACTTGGATCGACATTAAATACGCGTACAGCCAATTGTTTAAAACGACTTACATTTTCATCGATTGCATATTCCATCCAATTCGGGAAAAGGATTGCAAGGCCACCGCCATGTGGAATGTCATGTACTGCTGAAACAGCATGTTCCAAGTTGTGTGTAGCCCAGTCACCATGATAACCCATGTTTACCATACCGTTTAATGCCATCGTACCATTATATAAGACTGTAGCACGAAGTTCTTCATTTTCAAGATCTTCTAGTAATTTTGGCGCTGTTTCTACCATCGTTTGCAGAATGCCTTCTACCATACGATCTTGTAACAATGTATTCTCTTCATGATGGAAATAGTGTTCTAGTGCATGCGACATTATATCCACCATACCATAAATTGTTTGATCTTTCGGTACTGTTTTAGTAAAAACAGGATCTAAAATTGAGAAAACAGGGTAGGTATATGGGCTTCCCCAGCCATGTTTTTCGTTAGTCTCCCAATTAGTGATAACAGAGCCAGCGTTCATTTCTGAACCTGTTGCTGCAAGTGTCAGAACTGTTCCAAATGGAAGTGCACCAGTAGCATTTGCTTTCTTTGTTACAATATCCCAAATATCTTCCTCTGTTTTAGCGCCTGCAGCAATCGCTTTTGTACAGTCAATCGTACTGCCACCACCCACAGCAAGGATGAAATCTATTTCTTTTTCTTTGCAAATTGTAATACCTTTACGTGCAGTAGTTACACGAGGGTTCGGTTCAACGCCACTTAATTCAAATATATTTTTATTATTTTTCTTCAATATATCGATTACCTGATCATATAATCCATTACGTTTAATGCTTCCGCCTCCGTAGACAAGCAGAATGTTATCACCGTAATGTTGTAATTCTGTTTGTAAATTCTCTAATTGTCCTTGACCGAAATATAGTTTCGTTGGGTTGTGAAAAATGAAATTTTGCATATTTTTACCTCCTTCGATTGGTAGAACATCCACTTTTAATATGGCAATAATTTCAGTATGTGTAAAGAATTATGCTTTATGTTTATCAGAGGCAATTTGTGAACAAATTCTGAAAGTTCATAAAAATAGAGTAATTTTGTTCATTAATTCACATGACAAAAGTCGATTCACATAATATACTAATAATAGAAACATGCTCACCATTGAACAATATGAAGAGGAGGAATAAAATGAAAACAGAAGAAAGAATGGACCAAAACAAGGTAGCTTGGCAAGGCTTTACACCAGGTCGTTGGCAGGAAGAGATTGATGTACGAGACTTTATTATGAAGAACTTCACATTGTATGATGGCGATGAATTATTTTTAGCAGAAGCAACTGAAGATACGAAGAAATTGTGGGAACAAGTGATGGAATTGACGAAAAAAGAACAGGAGAATGGAGGTGTGTACGACTTAGATACAGAGGTTATATCCACTATTACTTCACATGGAGCAGGGTATTTAGATAAAACGAAAGAGAAGATAGTAGGTGTACAGACAGATCAGCCCTTTAAGCGTTCCTTACAACCATTTGGTGGAATCCGTATGGCAGTGGCGGCCGCACAATCCTATGGGTATCAAATTGACGGCAACATTGTGAAAACATTCACAGAATATCGCAAAACACATAACCAGGGAGTATTTGATGCATATACGAAAGAAATGCTGTTAGCCCGAAAAGCAGGGATTATAACTGGACTTCCTGATGCGTATGGACGTGGAAGAATTATCGGTGATTATCGACGAGTTGCCTTATACGGGGTGGATCGATTAATAACAGATAAACAAGAGCAATTAGACATTATTGGTGGAAACGGACAAATGACAGAAGAAGTGATTAGGGACCGAGAGGAAATCACAGAACAAATAAGAGCGTTACAGGAGTTGAAGCAATTAGGAGAAATTTATGGTTTCGATTTATCTCGTCCAGCGAATGATGCACAAGAAGCAGTGCAATGGCTGTATTTAGCCTATTTAGCAGCTATCAAGGAACAGAATGGTGCTGCGATGAGTCTCGGTAGAGTATCTACTTTTTTGGATGTGTTCATTGAAAGGGATTTAGCGGAAGGTTATTTAACAGAGCAAGAAGCACAAGAATTGATTGATCAATTTGTCATGAAGCTTCGTCTTGTAAAATTTGCAAGGACACCAGAGTACAATGAATTATTTAGTGGTGACCCAACTTGGGTAACAGAATCAATTGGCGGTATAGCATTAGATGGCCGACCATTAGTGACAAAAAGCTCATTTCGCTTTTTACACACATTAACAAATTTGGGACCTGCACCTGAACCAAACTTAACCGTTCTATGGTCAACTCGCTTGCCTGAAGCATTCAAAAAATATTGTGCAAAAATGTCCATTGTGACAAGCGCTATTCAATATGAGAATGATGACCTCATGCGCGAACAATATGGGGATGATTATGGCATTGCATGTTGCGTTTCAGCGATGCGTATCGGTAAACAAATGCAATTCTTTGGTGCAAGAGCTAATCTAGCTAAGGCGCTGTTATATGCGATTAATGGCGGGATAGATGAAAAATTAAAAATCCAAGTAGGGCCGGTGTATGCTCCGATTACTTCAGAATATTTAGATTATGATGAGGTGGTGGAGAAATATGATCAAATGCTAGAATGGCTTGCAGGTCTTTATGTTAATGCGTTAAATATCATTCACTATATGCATGATAAATATAGCTATGAACGAATAGAAATGGCACTTCATGACAGAGAAGTATTCCGAACCATGGCTTGTGGAATTGCAGGGTTATCGGTAGTAGCCGATTCATTGAGTGCAATTAAGTATGCCAAAGTAAGAACGCTCCGAGATGAGAGTGGCTTAGTAGTTGACTATGAAATCAAAGGTGATTTTCCGAAGTACGGAAATAATGATGATCGAGTAGACGAGATTGCTAAAGATCTTGTGAAGAGATTTATGAAAAAAATAGAGAAGCACAAAACCTATCGTGGAGCAACACCAACGCAGTCGATTCTTACGATTACCTCTAATGTTGTATATGGTAAGAAAACCGGAAATACTCCAGACGGCAGAAAAGCAGGAGAACCGTTCGCACCTGGAGCAAATCCATTGCATGGAAGGGATACAAGAGGATCATTGGCATCTCTCAGCTCTGTAGCAAAATTACCATATGAATTTGCATTAGATGGTATATCCAATACTTTCTCCATTGTGCCAAAAGCACTTGGCAAAGAAGAACAGACTAGAATCAGTAATTTAGCAGGAATGTTAGACGGCTATGCAATGAAACAAGGTCACCACCTAAATGTCAATGTTTTTGAGAGAGAAACATTATTGGATGCAATGGAGCATCCAGAGAAATACCCACAACTAACCATTCGTGTCTCAGGGTATGCAGTTAATTTTAATAAACTAACACGTGAGCAACAAATTGATGTGATTAATCGCACGTTTCACGAAACTATGTAAGATTAAATAAACAAAGAAGGTGAGTATGATGATTGGAAGAATTCATTCTATTGAAACTTGTGGTACGGTTGATGGACCAGGTTTACGGTATGTCATATTTATGCAAGGCTGCTTATTAAGATGCCAGTATTGCCACAATCCTGATACTTGGGCGAGAGGCGATGGAAAGAACATAAGCGTAGAAGAATTAGTTACAGACATTCAATCATACTTGCCTTTTTTTCAAGCTTCAGGGGGAGGAGTAACGGTTAGTGGTGGTGAACCTTTGTTGCAAGTCGATTTTTTGACGGAGCTTTTTACAGAATTAAAGAAGCTGGGAGTTCATACAACCATTGATAGTTGTGGAGCATGCTTTTCCACCTCACCATATTACATGGAAAAGCTCGATAGATTAATACAAGTAACGGATTTGGTTTTATTAGATTTAAAACATATTGATCTAGCGAAACATCTAGCCTTAACAGGTATGTCCAATCAGCATATTCTACGATTCGCACAATACCTTGATCAAAGAGGTGTGCCAGTATGGATCAGACATGTATTAGTGCCAACGATTAATGAGGATGTTGAATCACTTAAAAGATTATCAGCATTTATCCAGACATTGTCTAATGTCGAAAAAATCGAAGTCTTACCTTACCATAAACTCGGCATATATAAATGGGAAGAACTTGGATTAGATTATCCACTTGAAGGAATAGAGCCACCATCACAGGAGCTTGTGCTCAAGGCAGAAAAAATATTAAACAACGCTTTACAAAAAAATAAATTTCTCCATTCCAGTTAAATAGAATGTTTAATAATTGAAGGAAAAGGAATAGTATTGGTAGAATAAATAATATAGAACAAGTAAACGTTCTAATTTAAATTTAAAGGAGTGGATAGAGTGAGTAACGTATTATTTACATCCAAAGCAACTGCACAAGGTGGCCGTGACGGTCATGTGAAATCAGATGACGGTTTAATTGATTTAGATCTGGTAAATCCAGGTGGTGGCGGTGAAGGAACAGGCTCTAATCCAGAACAGTTATTTGCTGCCGGTTATTCTGCATGCTACGATGGTGCATTAAACTTAATGGCATCCAAACAAAAGAAAGATATTGAATCTTCTATTACTGCAGAGGTTAGTTTACTAAAAGATGAAGCGGATGGTGGATTTAAAATCGGTGTGGTGCTCAACGTAGAAATTAAAGGAGTATCACAGGAAGAAGCAGAAGAATTGGCAAAACAAGCACACGACTTCTGTCCATACTCCAAAGCAACTAGAGGTAATATTGACGTAGAATTAAAAACAAAGGCTGTATAAAGTGAAACTTTTCCCTTAGAGGGGATTTTCGTCCTCCACTGAGGGAGTGATACATAGTAGGGTGTTAGTTCAGCTGATCCTCCACTTATCTTGTGGGGGACGGTCGATTAGCACGATGACAAATAAAGAGAGAGCACGGTGATTAAAACACCGTGCTCTTTCTACGAGTCAATTATTTGATAAGTTTCACTAATGATCAGTGGGGCCAAAAACCCTCGCTGATTATAGCCACTTTAGGAACGATTTTTAAAATAATCTGAAAAAGCCAAGAAAAACTCAATACCTTGATAAACCCAAACACTGACTGCTGCAAAAGAAAACAAGCCAATCATAAAGAATCTGAACCACATCTTTATACCTCCTTTGAATTATGTTTTTGAAAGGGGAAGGAATGTGATCAGATAATTAGACTGAAAAAATACAGCATGTAAATAATGTCGAGATACATAAGCTAGATGAAGAGTGTAAAGAATGATTAATAACAGTAATATCCCTAATATTTCATTGTCTGCATGTAAAACGCCATTGTCTGCCTTTGACTCATGATGATCCGTATCATAAAGAAAGGTTGCATGCAGTTTTTCGTTTGAATCAATGGTTGAAGTGATCCAAGATATATGAGATTGATAGCTTGATAGTGAAATAAAGGGAGAAATGGTTAACAGCATCACAACAAACACAAGAAATTTTCTCATACCAACCATCTCCATTTCTAATACATTTAAGTATACTCCTGATACACAATTAGGTAAAGGCAAGTAAATGTATTATATTAAAAAATCCTTTAGTAATTATAGGACTTTTTTGTTTCTACTAGCTCCTAAGCCAAACCCTGTCATGAGCAACGTAATAAAGATGATCATTAAAATGGAAGGCTGCCAATTGTTTGTAAGATCAAAACTCAGTCCAATTGCTATTGGACCGATTGCCGCTAGTAGGTAACCAAAAGATTGTGACATACCTGATAATTCAGCAGCTTGCCTTGCATTGGAGGTTCTTAAGCCTAGTAATGCTAAGGCTAAACTAATGCTAGCTCCTAACAACATACCGATTAGCGTAATGGCAATGGTAGCTCCGATCACACCAGGCTCAAAATATAACATACTATATCCAATTACTCCAGATAACCCAAAAATGGCCACGACCGGCTGCTGATTTGACAGTTTACCAGCAATAACAGGTGTGAAGAAAGTAGCCGGAAGACTAATGAATTGCATGTATGCTACATACCACCCTGCAGCTGACCCTGAAAACCCATTTGAAATAAGTATTTCAGCTAACCAAGAGATTGTTACATAAAATAAAAAAGACTGTAATCCCATAAAAAGTGTTACCTGCCAGGCAACAGGCGAACGTAATAATTGGACAGTACTTGGTTCATACAGTTGCCGGTTTTCTTCACGTGGTGCTTTATTCATGGCGATAAGCCAGATAGATATCCCAATAATCACTAAAATACCCCAGCTAGCTAGTGACCATGTCCAACCAAGGCCAGTAGCAGTTGTTAACGGTACACTTAATCCAGACGCTAGTGCAGCAAAAATAGACATGGAAGTTGTATAAACACCAGTCATCAGTCCAATTTTTTCGGGGAAATTACTTTTAATGAGACTTGGTAAAATCACGTTAATGATTGCAATACCGATACCAATTAATACAGTACCAACAAATAATAAGATAATGGATGTGATGGAGCGAACCAAAATCCCAATTAATAATGTAATAAGGCCATAAAGTAATGCTTTTTCATTACTTGTACGATTGGCTATCCTTGGCGCAATAGGTGACATAAGAGCAAAGGCGATCAGAGGCAGACTCGTTAAAAAGCCGGCACTCCAATTGCTGATTGCTAGATCTTCACGGATGAACCCAATTATCGGCCCCACAGAGGTGATAGCAGGCCTTAAGTTGAAAGATAAGAGAATAATTCCTATGATAAAAAGAATAGTATAGTGTCTTTTTGTTGAATGTTGATTTGTTTGCATCTGTTCACCTTGTTTCTATGTTATAATTAACAACTGACATTTAAAATATGCTAAAATAAGTAAGTAACTAGCAATTGATTTTGCATTATAATAGAGTAACATATATTAAACACAAGTGGAAGTTAGTTTTAGTATGGTGAAGGAAGGTCTACAATGGAGAATAAGGTCATTAAAGAATTACTTTCATGGTTAAAAGCGTTGTTAGTTGCTGTTATCATTGTACTCCTCTGTCGGCATTTTTTAATTACACCTTCTGTGGTAAAAGGTGAATCAATGATGCCGAATCTAGAAGATGGAGACCGGATCATCTTGAGTAAGATAAGTAGTATTGATCGCTTTGACGAGATTGCTTTTAAAGCACCAGACTCGAATGATAATTATGTAAAGCGAGTAATAGGCTTTCCAGGTGACTCAATCGAAGTGAGAGATGATCATCTGTATATAAATGGTGAGCTTTATGAAGAACCATATCTTGATGAGTATAAGTCATTGCTTTCGGAAGGACAGAAGCTGACAAATGACTTTACACTTCAAGAATTAACAGGGAGAGAAAGTGTACCTGAAGGTAAAATTTTTGTTCTGGGTGATAATCGGAGAGTTAGTAAAGATAGTCGCCAATTTGGTTTTATTGATGAAGAGGATGTTATCGGAGATGTGAAAATGCGTATCTGGCCAATTGAGTCATTTGGTCTTATAAAATAGTTGACAATTTACTATATCCGTGTTTAATTGTTTATAACTTCATAAATAAAATCCACTAGGGGTGCTGCTTGAGCGGCTGAGATAAGAAGTGAGTTCTTGATCCCTTTGAACCTGAACTGGTTAACACCAGCGTAGGAAAGTGGAGCCGGATGGTGTGAACTACTTGCACCTTACTTTTGATATGGACTTTCAAAAAGCCGCTCCACTACTGTGAGTGGCTTTTTATTATGGAAATAAATTTAAGTGGAGGCTGGAGAAATGAGATTTAGTCAAGAATTACGAGTAGCGGCAGAGGATGTTTACCAAGGGATTTTCAACCACCCTTTTGTAGTTGGCATTGGAAAGGGGAACTTGCCCAAAGAAGCGATCATTCACTATGTAAAAGCTGATTTTGAATACCTTAATGCATTTATGAATATTTACGGTATCGCGATCGCTAAAAGCAGTAAAAGAGAAGATATGACGTATTTTTATGAAAAAATCGGTTTTGTTTTGAATAGTGAGATTCATCCACACCATAATTTGTGTCGTGTGGCCGGAGTTGACTATGATCAATTGCAAGGATATCCGCTGCCACCGACAGCTGATCATTATGTAGCGCATATGAAAAGTACAGCACAGCAAGGAACTATCGGTGAATTAATCGCAGCCTTATTACCTTGCCCTTGGACATATTTAGAGATCGGTCATTACTTAAAAGATAAGTATCAACCAACAGAGGAACATCCATTTTATGAATGGATTACATTTTATGCAAAAGAAGATACAGCTTCCGTGACAACAGAACTTTGTGAACGTCTAGATAAATGGGCAGAACAAGTCGGTGAAGAAGAAAAACAGAAAGCAAAATTAGCTTTTATGAAAAGCTGTCAGTTGGAATATTTATTTTGGGAGATGGCCTATAAAGTAGAGGCATGGCCATTCTCATTAGCTGGAAAGGAGAACGGAAATGAATAAAATAGCATCAGCACTTACAATAGCTGGAACAGACCCATCAGGTGGTGCTGGGATTCAGGCGGATTTGAAAGTGTTTCAAGAGCGTGAAGTATATGGAATGAGTGTTATAACCTCGGTAGTAGCGCAAAATACACTTGGAGTCCAAGATGTACAACATTTAAGTATTGATTTTATTGAAAAACAATTAGATGCCGTGTTAACAGATATTCGACCGCAAGCAGTCAAGACAGGGATGATAGCTACTGTTGATATGATGAAATTAATAGCTGAAAAACTAGCAGATACGGAGATTCCTTACGTGATTGATCCGGTAATGGTAGCAAAAAGCGGTGACTCCTTAATGGATGAAGCATCAAGACAGATTATTCGCAACACATTGATCCCACTAGCCACAGTAGTAACACCAAATGTCCCAGAGGCTGAAATTTTGGTAGGATTCGAGATTGATAATAATCAAGACGCAGAAAAAGCAGCGAAAGTAATTGTCGCTGATTTAGGGGCAAAAGCAGCTGTAGTAAAAGGCGGTCACTTAGAGGGGGAAGCGGTGGATGTCTTATATGATGGTAAAGATTTTCACTATCTAGAGGCAGATCGTTTTGAGACGAAACATACTCATGGAACGGGTTGTACCTTCTCTGCTGCCATAACGGCTGAGCTAGCAAAAGGTAAAACAGTTCAAGAAGCAGTTATGATTGGAAAGGATTTTATAACAGATGCGATTCAATACCCGCTGGAATTAGGTCATGGTTATGGTCCGACCAATCATTGGGGCTACAGGTTAAAAGGTTTACCAGGGAAAAGGGAGGCTTCCAAGTGAGTCATTTAATTGAAGAAGTACGACAACAGCAACCACTGATTCATAATATCACCAATCAAGTAGTCATGAACTTTACAGCGAACGGTTTATATGCTGTTGGTGCTGCTCCTGTAATGGCAAATGCCAAGGAAGAGGTAGAAGAAATGGCACAGGCTGCCAGTGCCCTCGTATTGAATATTGGTACACTAACCGTGGAACAGGTAGATGCTATGATCTTAGCAGGTAAAGCAGCTAATAAGACAGGAGTACCTGTTGTATTAGATCCGGTTGGCACAGGTGCTACAACATTTCGGACCGAATCTAGTAAACGTATCTTACAGGAAGTAGAGATTGCCTGTATTAGAGGGAATGCAGGTGAAATTGCCAACTTGGCAGGAGTCGAAGCGCGTGTTCGCGGTGTTGACGGTTCAAATGATTTTGATGTACAACAATTAGCGAAGCTTGCTTTTGATAAACTACAGGTACCGCTTGCCATCACGGGAGAGAAAGATGTAGTGATGGATAGCGATACAAACGTAGTTATCTCGAATGGACATCAACTCCTTACAAAGGTTACAGGTGCAGGCTGCTTGTTATCATCCATTATTGCGGCATTCATAGCGGTAGCTGATAACGTTGTAGAAGCAGTGGTTGAAGCAATTAGTTTTTATGGTGTGGCAGCCGAAAATGCAGCAGACATGCATACTTATCCAGGAAGTTTTCAAATAGCATTCCTTGATCAGCTGTTTGCAGTAGATGGAGAAGAAGTTAGCAGGAAACAACGGATAAGCAGAGGTTTTTAAAAAATGAAACGTGATTTATTGCAAGTTTATTTTATACTCGGTAGTAATAATACAAAGGAAAATCCTTTATACGTGCTGGAAGAAGCGCTGCAAGGCGGGGTTACCTTTTTTCAATTTCGTGAAAAAGGTCACGGTGCACTTAAGGGAGAGGCAAAAAAACAACTAGCCATACAGATGAAAGAACTTTGCCACCAATATCATGTACCTTTTTTAGTAAATGATGATGTGGAATTAGCGTTAGAGATTGACGCTGATGGTGTGCATGTTGGACAGGATGATATGTCGATCCATAATGTACGGGAAAAAGTACCAGCTGATTGGATTGTCGGTGTATCATCGACTAATGTCCAAGAAGCAGTACAAGCAAAAAAGGACGGTGCAGATTATATTGGGGTTGGTCCGATCTACAGCACGAATACCAAAGAGGATGCAAAACAACCTATCGGGGCAGAAGGCCTACAAGAAATTAGAGAAAAAGTAGGTGATCTGCCAATTGTGGCGATTGGCGGTATCCGATTAGGGCATGTGATCAGGCTAATGCGATCTGGTGCGGATGGAGTATCGGTTATTTCAGCAATAAGCCAATCAACCAATCCAAAGAACACAGCAGCAACGTTTTTGAAACACGCAACCTATTTTTCTCAAAAGCTGTGATTCGATATTTCATGCTTATGTTTGATACACTAACAGTATCACTATGAAGGAGGTAATGTTGTGCGTCTTGAAAACAAAAAAGTAATTGCTTTAGTTGATGAAGACTTTGAAGACTTAGAACTATGGTACCCTATTTTACGATTGCGCGAAGAGGGAGCAACTGTACATCTGGTTGGAAAAGAGGCAAATCAAAAATATATTGGAAAATACGGTGTTCCTGCCGAATCAGACTATGCTTTTTCCGATATAAATCCAGAAGATTATGATGGTATCCTTGTGCCAGGTGGCTGGGCGCCTGACAAATTAAGAAGATTTCCGGAAGTGCTAGCAATGGTCCGTTATATGGATGAGGCGAAAAAGCCGATCGGTCAAATTTGTCATGCAGGCTGGGTGTTGATTTCTGCCGGTATCTTACGTGGCAAAAAAGTAACTAGCACACCAGGTATTAAAGACGATATGACAAATGCTGGTGGACTATGGAGTGATGAGCCGGTTGTTACAGATGGCCATATCATTTCCAGCCGTAGGCCACCAGATTTACCACCATATATGAAAGCATATGCGGACATTCTGGCTAATCAATAAACAAACTTGATCTTACAGGGATTTCCCTGTAAGATTTTTTTATAAGTTAAAAGGTGTAGTGAATAAAAAACTGGCAGCATTTTGTTAAACCAAGATAATGGACAAATCATGCGATAGCAGGGAAAGATTTGTTTGATAAACCAAGATAATAAACAAATCAACAGTGAGCAAGCAAAGATTTGTTGAATAACAAGCTAATCAACAAATCTTCCTATAATAAAGAGCGCTTAGGTAGTAGGTAAAAGGTAAGTAACACATGAATGGAGTAGGGTAAATGGATATTATATGGTGGATATTGATTGTCGTATGTTTTATATTAGCGTTTGCCGGGATTATTTTCCCGATTATACCGTCAGTATTAGTAATATGGATTGGTTTTTTGATATACCAAATTGCACTAGCCGCAGAAAATATAGGTTGGATCTTCTGGATAGCGATGAGTGTTTTAACCTTGCTACTTATATTTTCTGATATTATTGCAAATAGTTATTTTGTTAAAAAATTTGGTGGAAGTAAAGCTGGAGAGCGAATTGCTGCTCTAGGAGTAATTATCGGCTCTTTTATCATCCCGCCATTCGGTATTATCATTGTTCCGTTTTTGTTAGTTGTTGTAACGGAAATGACTCAGAAAAAAACACCCAAAGACGCACTGAGAGCCGCACTAGGTTCATTAATTGGCTTTCTTAGTGGAACTTTCGCAAAAATTATTATTCAACTGATCATGATTGTTTGGTTTTTTATCGTCATTTAATGGGAGCAAATGATTAGACATCGAGGTGCTAACAAATGAAACGAGTATTAACGATAGCTGGAACCGCAGCACAGGGAAGTGCTGGTATTCAAGCAGATTTAAAGACGTTTCAAGAACGTGATGTATATGGAATGTCTGTTATTACTGCAACAGTAGCTAATAATTCTAAAACGAACCAAGGAATTTTCATCCGAGAGATAGAAGAGATTGAAGCCCAATTTTACGCTGCAACAGAAATGGTTGGTGTAGATGCTATTAAAACAGGTATGCTATTTTCGGCGGACATTATAGAAACTGTCAGTAGCATGCTGGAGGATCTCCCTGTCCAATATAAAATAATTGATCCAGTGATGATAGGCAAAATGGGGTCACAGCTACTAGCAGATGATGCAATTGAAGTATTAAAGGAGCAGCTAATCCCGCAGGCAACAATCATTACGCCTAATCGGTTAGAAGCAGAAAGATTATTAGAGCGAGACATTGCGTCTGAATGGACTGACCTAAAACAAGCAACAAAAGCATTATATGAGCTTAAGCCTCAATCCGTTTTGTTAAAAGCCGGTAAAGTAGGAGATGAAGCAGTGGATATTTTTTATGATGGCCAAGAATTTACCATATTCCGATTGCCATTGATTGATACGATCCATACAAGTGGGGCTGGTTGTACGTTTGCCGCTTGTTTAACAGCAGAATTAGCAAAAAATGTACCAATGACACAAGCAATTCGGACAAGTAAACAGTTTGTACACGCAGCAATTGAACATGCTCTTTCATTTGGCAGAGGAATAGGGTCTGTTAGACATGGAGCCTTTAGGCAAAAATAATCAATCCATCACTACAGTAGCGGTAATATAATAATTAAAAAAGAATCGTGCTAAAATAACCTGTAAAGAAGTAGTTTTTATTATGGTACCAAATGTCCGTAATATGAAACTGCTTCTCTTTATGTTACATCTACATCAATTAACATTCGATTTTATATAGAATAATAGATAAAATGAAGAGATTTTGAAACGAAATCCAACTTTTATACGTATAAATAAGGAATAAGAGAAGGAGGGACAATATGACGGCAGCAATGGAATTACAAGATGTACATAAGTCAATAAAAAATAAACATATTATCAAAGGATTAAATTTTACGGTTAAACAAGGCGAAGTGTTTGGTTTTTTAGGACCTAATGGAGCGGGAAAAACAACAACTATTCGCATGATGGTAGGCTTAATGAAGATTACTTCAGGTGATATCAAGATAAATGGGATAAGTATAAAAAGTAACTTTAAGCAAGCAATTCGCCATATAGGAGCGATTGTGGAAAACCCTGAAATGTATCCATTTTTGTCAGGGTGGAAGAACCTGAAGCACTATGCTCGAATGATACCAGGAATTACAGATGAAAGGATCCGTGAGGTGATTCGTCTGGTGGGGTTAGAGAAGGCGATCAATGAAAAAGTTGGTAGATATTCCTTAGGGATGAGACAGAGGATAGGTATCGCCCAAGCACTTTTGCATAATCCTTCGATTTTAATACTAGATGAACCTACCAACGGACTTGACCCTGCTGGTATACGTGAAATACGAAGCTATATTAGGAATTTAGCTGAACAGGAACAAGTTTCAGTAATTGTATCTAGTCATTTATTATCTGAAATAGAGTTAATGTGTGACCGGATCGGTATTATTAAAAACGGCGAGTTAATTACAGTAGAAGAGGTGCAGGATACCAATACAGAGGACGAAAAGGTCACTGTTAAGCTAGAGGTGGATGATATCGATAAAGCGAAGAATATTCTCCGTGACCTACTTGACATGGAAACGCAATCTGTACAATCCTATCTCAAAGTAAATATTGCTAAAAGCACTGTGCCAGATGTAGTGAATCAATTGGTCAAAGAGGGCATAGCAATTTACGAAGTAGCATTAGAACGAAGTAGATTAGAAGATAAATTCTTTGAGTTGATTGGGGAGAATACGATTGCTTAACTTTATAGAATTACTTAAAAACGAGCAGATAAAGCTATATTCCCGCTGGGCTACTTGGTCAATGTTTATCATAATATTTGTCATTATATTGGCGGGAGCGCTGATTGTCTTTTTGTTCGGTGAGCTGGATGAACAATCACATGGTGATAACTGGCAGGAACAGCTTGCACAAGAAAATGAGGAATTACTTGAAATTCAACAAGAAGCAGATTTTTTTGGCTTTGATTCTGAAATAGCCATTAATGAATATCATATAGAGAATGATATCCAACCACTTCCTTATGATACATGGCAATTTACTCTTGAAAATGCCGGTATATCAATGATCATTAGTTTGTTTACCATTATTGTGGCAGCAGGTATTGTAGCTAACGAATATCGCTGGGGTACAATAAAATTATTGTTAATTCGTCCGATTTCCAGAACGAAAATCCTGTTTGCTAAGTTTACATCTGTTTTACTATTTTCTATTTCCATGCTAGTTTTCTTATTTGTTGCTAGTTTAATAATAGGGGCTATTTTCTTTGGTATCAATGGTTGGAATCCTGAATTGATCCAAATGGGCGCGGATGGCATTGAAGAAGTATCTATTTTTAAAGAAATACTTACACAATATGGCTTGAATATGGTAAATTTAGTTATGATGGCTACATTTGCTTTAATGATCTCGGCTTTGTTCAAAAATAGTGCAATGGCGATAGGGCTCGCAATTTTCTTAATGTTTACTGGAAATACTATTGTTAATTTTGTAGCAGAATACGATTGGTCCAAATATATCTTGTTTGCTAATACAAATTTGAGTCAATATTTTGGAAATGGAAGTCCAGTTGTTGATAGTATGACACTAGGTTTTTCTATAACAATGTTAGTCGTTTACTTTGTATTATTTTTGCTCGTTTCGTGGCTGTCGTTTTCGAAGCGTGATATTGCAGGAAATTAAATAGATAAGGGGAGAATAGAAAATGAAAAGAACAGTAGAAATAGTATTATCGATTATTGGAGCTTTTGTGTATGCGCTGGGAGCATTATTTGGTGGATTATTCCGCATGTTAGACGGAGACAGTGATATGATGCAGGAGATCCTGCTGGAAGATCCAACAATTTCAGAAAGTGATCTGGCAGATGTTCAAGTGGTACTGAATGGTATCGGTTCGATTGGTACCGTAATGATTGTAGGGGCGATTATTTCTATTATTGCAGGTATTGTGGCGATAGTTTTCTTTAAAGGAAACAGTAAACCGAAGGTGGCAAGTATTATTTTACTTGTAGTTGGCGGTGGAACAACACTTATTACGTTTGGGGTAGCGATCTTTGCCGGAATTTTCTATATTATAGCCGGTATCATGGGGCTAGTTCGTAAACCACCACAAGAAGTAAATATGGAACAATATTAATCAAATAAGGAGCATAAATCCATTTCGTTGGTTAGAAACGGATTTATGCTTTTTTCATGTATAAATTAATCTTTTCATTGCATGTAGTGAAAGTAACAAGCGTACTATCTGAGGACAGCTATTCCTTTCTCTTCAGTCTATTTTTACTAACAAAATAGATGACAAGTCCGATTATCAGAATCAGTATAATAATAGGTGTGTTTCCAATTAAGAAGATAAAAAGCCCGGATGCGATCGATAGAAGAGCCTGGATACTTTTCGTGAATTGCTCCTTTGTTTTCTCCCAAGTACTTAACGATTCATCATGAACAGATGGCATCTCGACGGTACGCTCTGTTAGATCAATATCAATGGTCGCATAGTCAGACTGGTTTTCTAAATAATTTATTTTACCTGTTAATTGTTCGATTTCTTCTTGTACCTCTGCCAAGTCATTGGAGATCTTTAATAAATCCTCCGTTTTCTCCGCTTCATTCAAGAAAGAAAGTAATCGCTCTTCAACAATTTTTTTTGATTTCAATCTAGAAGTTAAATCTACATATTGTTCTGTAACATCTTCCCCGCTAACGGTTTTTTCCAGGATATGGATATCCCCGTTTTCCACCAATGTAATAAAGTCATGGAAATTATCAGCTGGTATCCGAACGGTCACTCTGCCGAATCGTTCCGTATCCTCACGATGATTCGTATAGTTAGAAGTAACAATATATCCATCATACTTCTCTGCTTCTGTTTCTATGAAATGTACCGTTTTATCAAAAATTTCTGTTTCTAGATGTAAGTAAGCATTATAAATAATTTTTCTGTCTTCAACATTCTCTAAGCTTTCTTGATTATCTTCACTTACTACATTTTCCTCGTTATTTTCCATTTCCACTGTGTTTTCTACTTGATCAGTATCCATACCAGATTGTCTGTTTGTTTGTGTCTCTTCACTAATCGCTATCTCTTCTCCTGCCGAATCATAGCTGTGTTCTTCCGTATTAGAGCAAGCGGAAAGCAAAACAATTAGCATTAATAGATATCCTATTTTTTTCAAATTGACCACTCCTTTTGTTGGATTAGACGTAGCAAAAGCTGAGAGGTTACATAAAAAGATAACAATTTATATTTATTCATTTACATATATGTTTCCTGATGATGTAGAGGAGGTGTTCAAAAGGAAGGCAAAAAACAATGGAGACTTTTTATTTATCTAGTAAAAAATAAAAAAAATTTCGCATAACTATTGAATTAATATACCGAATGGTGCATAATAATACATAATTAATTATACAAATACATCTAGAATTAGATAATATACTTAAGGAGAGGTTATTTCATGGGAAAAGAAAAAATTGTTCTAGCATATTCTGGAGGACTTGATACTTCTGTTGCCATTAAATGGTTACAAGATAAATATGACTATGATGTTATCGCTGTTGGCTTGGATGTTGGTGAGGGGAAAGACTTAGAATTTGTCAAAAAGAAAGCTATTGATGTGGGTGCAATCAAATCCTACTCTGTTGATGCCAAGCAGCTTTTTGCCGAAGAGTTTGTTTTACCTGCATTACAGGCAAATGTGATGTATGAAGATAAATATCCATTAGTATCAGCCTTGTCTCGCCCATTAATTGCTAAAGTGCTTGTTGATATAGCGGAAAAAGAAGGAGCAGTGGCAGTGGCACACGGTTGTACTGGTAAGGGGAATGACCAAGTCCGTTTCGATGTAGCTTTTACTGCATTAAATCCTGAACTTAAAATTGTTGCCCCTGTCCGTGAATGGAAAATGACACGAGATGAAGAAATCAAATATGCAGAAGAAAATGGTATTCCAATTCCGATTGACTTAGACAGCCCATATAGTGTTGATCAGAACCTTTGGGGTCGTGCAAACGAATGCGGTATTTTAGAGGATCCATGGGCAGTTGCACCTGAAGATGCCTTCGAATTAACCGTTAATCCTGTAGATGCTCCTGATGAGCCAGAAGTTATCGAAATTGAATTTCAACAAGGAAAGCCAGTTGCGATAAATGGTCAAGAATATCCACTACATGAACTAATTTTGACGTTAAATGAAATTGCTGGTAAGCATGGTGTTGGAAGAATTGATCACGTGGAGAACCGTCTTGTTGGTATTAAATCACGTGAAATTTATGAGGCGCCGGCAGCAATTACGCTGATTAAGGCCCATCATGAAATTGAGTCAATTACACTACCAAGAGAGGTTACGAAATTCAAGCCTGTCGTTGAACAACAGTTAGAGCAAGCAATTTATGATGGTCTTTGGTTTACACAGTTAACAGATGCGTTGAAAGCTTTTATTGCTGAAACCCAAAAATATGTAAATGGTGTTGCAAAGGTTCAACTGTACAAAGGGCAAGCATTTGTAGTAGGCCGTAAATCAGAAAATTCACTATATGACCTTGATCTTGCAACGTACAATAAAGGTGATCAGTTTGATCATGATGCAGCACTTGGCTTTATTAAATTGTGGGGATTACCAACAAAAGTGCATTCCACGGTAAATAATGTCCACGCTGATAAAGCGAAAATAATGGAAAAAACGAAAATTGATGTGAAGGAATCAGTGAAACTATGAAATTATGGGGCGGACGATTTACAAAACCAACAAATGAATTAGTCGATGAGTATACAGCATCGATCAGCTTTGATAAAAAGTTGGCACAATATGATATCCAAGGAAGTCTTGCACATGTGGAAATGCTGGCGAAATGTGAGATAATTCCGGCAGAAGACGCGGAAACAATTAAAAATGGATTGCAGGTTGTAGCAGAAAAAATTGAAGAAGGAGAAGCTGAATTAACAGAAGCGAACGAAGATATTCATATGAATGTTGAAAAATTGCTGATAGATGAAGTCGGTGCTGTTGGGGGTAAATTACACACTGGAAGAAGTAGAAATGATCAAGTAGCATTAGATATGCGTCTATATTTGCGAGATTCGCTTGTAACGTTAGTTGAATTGCTAACGAATCTACAAGAGGCGTTATTAAAGCAGGCAAAGGCGAATATGGATACGATTTTACCAGGATATACACATTTGCAACGAGCACAGCCAGTGTTGTTCGCCCACCATATGATGGCATATGTCTCCATGTTTGAACGAGATGTAGAAAGGCTATGTGACAGTTTTAAAAGGATCAATCGCTCACCGCTTGGTGCAGGCGCATTAGCTGGAACCACATTTCCGATCGATCGTCATTACGTCGCAGAAAAGCTAAACTTTGATGGTGTGGTGGAAAACAGTTTAGATGCTGTTAGTGACCGTGACTTTGTCGTTGAATTTTTGTCAAATGCATCCTTAACGATTATGCACTTATCTCGTCTGAGTGAAGAATTAGTACAATGGTCCAGTGCAGAGTTCAATTTTATCGAATTGGATGACGCTTTTTGTACTGGTAGCAGTATGATGCCACAAAAGAAAAATCCTGATGTAGCTGAATTAGTAAGGGGGAAAACAGGACGCGTTTATGGTAATTTAATAGGGATGCTAACGACATTGAAGGGCTTGCCTCTCGCATATAACAAGGATATGCAAGAGGATAAAGAAGGTATGTTTGATACGATGGAAACGTTAAAAGGAGCCCTTGCCCTTTTTGCTCCGATGATTGAAACAATGGAAGTGAAGCAGGAGAAGATGTATGCTGCTGTAGCAGAAGATTTCTCTAATGCAACAGATTTGGCAGATTATTTGGTGAATAAAGATTTACCATTCCGTGAAGCACATGCGGTGGTCGGTCAGGTTGTTTTATATTGTATACAGGAAGATAAGTATTTATTAGATTTAAGCTTAGAAGATTTCCAACAATTTTCCAAGCTAATAGATGAAGATATTTATCATGTATTATCACCTGAGGCGGTTGTGAACGCCCGTAATGTCGTTGGTGGAACAGCAAAAAATCGTGTGGAGGACCAAATCGCATTAACTGAAAATCGTCTCACAGAAACGAAAGCATGGATCGAAACCTTTGCAGAAAAGGTCAACGTTCTTAAAAAATAAAACAAGAAACGTAGCTGATTCCTTTTCAGTTGCGTTTTTTCTTATATGAAAAAAAGTATAAAATCAGTGCAATGACCGTGTTAAACGAAAAAATGTTCTATATGTCATGTCAGCTAAGAAAATTTGGGGATTTTGTTAGAAGAAGCATGTTGATTGTTATTATTGATCGAGTGATAAGTCCGCAATTTACTTAATATAAAAGCAACCATGTTTCGTCTTGTTAGCGTTGTAGAGCATGATTCAAGCGAAGTGGGCAGCCGGAGTGGTGGTTTAGCTGTTCAAATATTTCATCATTACTACTGAAGTAATCGACATCTAATTAGCATTTAATTATGGACCGGCAGGGGTTGCCTTTTTTCTAACAAGATAAAAGGATCCTCAAAAATTTTAAAAAAATAATGCATAAATATAAATAATATAGTATAATTATAAACAATTAATGATGAAAACCAATGTAAATATAGATTATATATTGCTAGATATTGGAGGAGGAGCAAAATGCCAGAAACAACAGGTTATCTTGTATTAAATACGGGGGATGTTTTAGAAGGAAAATGGATAGGAGCTCATAAGCAAGCAGAGGGAGAACTCGTATTTAATACAGCGATGACGGGTTATCAGGAAGTGATGACAGACCCTTCATATGCTGGACAAATCGTTACCATGACATATCCCTTAATTGGAAACTATGGTTGGAACGAGATCGATTATGAAAGTATTAAGCCATCTTTAAAAGGCTTTATCGTCTCCACACCTAGCCATAACCCAGAACATTATGAATCTAAAAATACGTTAATGGAAATGTTAGAGAAGCATCATATTCCAGCATTATCTCATATTGATACAAGAGCATTAACACGAATCATCCGTGAGCACGGAGAGGTATACGGAAAAATGACACAGGATCCTGCAGAAAAGCCTGTAAATACATCTGTAAACCCGAATATTGTTTCCACCGTATCTGTTAAAGAAAAAACATACTATAAAACAGATAACCCAGCCGGACATCCGACACCACACGTAGTAGTAATCGACTTTGGTTATAAGCATTCCATTGCACATTCCCTATTAGAATTGGGTTGTGATGTAACAGTTGTACCATATAATACTACCTTTATGGAAGTTCAATCATTAGATCCGGATGGTGTGCTATTATCTAACGGCCCTGGTGATCCTAAAGCATTAGCCCACCTATCGGAAAACATTAAACAAATCTCGGAACACTTCCCGACGATGGGCATTTGTCTAGGGCATCAGTTAATCGCATTGGCACATGGTGCAACAACCAAACGATTACCATATGGTCACAGAGGAAGTAATCACCCAGTGAAAGACTTGCAAACTGGTAAAGTAATGATTACATCGCAGAACCATGGTTATGTAGTCGACTATGACTCCGTGAATCGCAACAATTGGTATGTTTCGCACGTTAATGTCAATGATCAATCCGTGGAAGGTTTAAAACATAAAACGAAACCTTTGATGACCGTACAATTTCATCCTGAGGCACATCCAGGCCCAATCGATACACATCATTTATTCGTAGACTTTATCCAGCAGTTCATTACTAAGGGAGAGAAACAGCATGCCTAAGAAAGACAACATAAAGAAAGTACTTGTAATCGGCTCCGGTCCAATTGTGATTGGGCAGGCAGCCGAATTTGATTACGCCGGCACCCAAGCATGTCTGGCTTTAAAAGAAGATGGCGTAGAAGTAATACTTGTTAACAATAATCCTGCTACGATCATGACAGACGAAAATATAGCAGATAAAGTATATCTCGAACCGTTAACCTGTGATTCGATCACAAAAATTATTGAAAAAGAGCGTCCTGATGGTATTTTGCCGACATTAGGCGGTCAAACAGGTCTGAATATGGCTGTTTTATTAGATGAAGCAGGTGTTTTGGAGAAATACAATGTCACGTTATTAGGGACACCACTTGAAACTATTCAAAAAGGGGAAGACCGTGAAATCTTTAAATCAATGATGAAAGATATCGGAGAACCAATTGCCGAGAGTCTCTCCACTTCTTCTGTTGAGGAAGCTGTCCATTTTGCAGATGAAGTCGGCTACCCAATGATCGTACGTCCGGCTTATACACTTGGAGGTGCTGGTGGCGGGATTGCTAATAATGAAGCAGAATTACGTACTATCGTAAAAAATGGCCTTCACTATAGCCCAATCAGTCAGGTATTAATTGAACAAAGTGTCAAAGGGTGGAAGGAAATTGAATATGAAGTAATGCGTGATTCAAACGATACATGCATTATCGTATGTAACATGGAAAACTTTGATCCAGTCGGTGTCCATACAGGAGATAGTATTGTTGTTGCACCGTCTCAAACGTTAACAGATCGTCAATACCAAATGCTTCGTACTTCCTCTGTAAAGGTTATCCGTGAGTTAGGAGTCATTGGTGGATGTAATATTCAATTTGCGCTAAATCCGGATAATGATGATTATATCATTATCGAAGTAAACCCAAGAGTTAGCCGTTCTAGTGCATTAGCCTCTAAAGCAACGGGGTATCCCATTGCTCGGATTGCGGCAAAAGTTGCGCTAGGCTACCATTTAGATGAAGTGATTAACCCAATTACGGGTGACACCTATGCAAGCTTTGAGCCGGCAATTGATTACATTGCTGCTAAGATTCCACGCTGGCCATTCGATAAATTTACGGGGGCTGACCGTTTATTAGGTACACAAATGAAAGCAACAGGAGAAGTAATGGCACTCGCGCGTAACTTCCCGATGGCGATCAATAAGGCGATTCGTTCACTGGAAATTGGCTTAGATTCGTTACATTTACCTGGCGTGGAACAATTATCTCAACAGGAGCTACATACCGCACTAGATAAAGCGACAGATGAGCGGTTGTTTGTGGTTGCGGAAGGCTTACGTAGGGGAATGACCGTGGAGGAGATCCATGAGATTACAGCAATCAATAATTACTTTTTGTATGAGTTAGAAGCTATGATTTCTAAAGAAAAAGAAATTGCTGCAAAAGGTTGGCAGGAGATAGAAGCAGAGGATTTAAAAGCTGCCAAAGGCTTTGGTATTTCCGATCTGACTTTGGCTAAGTTGTTAAACGTAGATATAGCAGCCATTCAACATAAAATAAAAGCAGAAAAGCTCGCACCTTCATATAAAATGGTGGATACATGTGCTGCTGAATTCTCGGCAGAAACACCTTACTTCTATAGTTCATGGAACGAATGGGATGAGGTAGAGGCGTTGGGCGGAGAGAAGCGAATGGTTGTATTAGGCTCTGGTCCAATTCGTATTGGTCAAGGGGTGGAATTTGACTATTGTTCCGTTCATGCAGCTAAGTCTCTGCAAGGTCAAGGTATTGATGCGGTTGTTATTAACAATAACCCGGAGACGGTAAGTACGGACTTTAACACGGCAGATCATCTTTATTTTGAGCCACTAACCGTTGAAGATGTATTACACGTTATTGAAAAGGAAAATGCCCAAGGTGTTTTGGTCCAATTTGGAGGTCAAACAGCAATAAATCTAGCGGATGGCTTACAAAAAGCAGGTGTTACGATTGCTGGTACTGCCCTCGAAGCCATTGAAGCGGTGGAAGATCGTGATTTATTTTATCAGCTTTTACAACGATTAAATATCCCACATATTCCTGGCGATACCGTAATGGCTGTGGAGGATGCGAAAGCAGTTGCAAACAAAATCGGCTACCCGATTTTAATACGCCCGTCTTATGTTATTGGTGGTCAAGGAATGGTTATTTTGCATAATGAAAACCAGCTTGTTGACTATTTAGTAAACTTACAAGCGAAAGCACATGATAATCGAATATTTCCTTTATTAATTGACCGTTATATTGAAGGATATGAGATGGAAATTGATGCGATATGTGATGGGGCAGACGTATTAATTCCTGGTATATTTGAACATGTGGAAAAAGCGGGCGTTCATTCCGGTGATAGTGTTGCAATCTTTCCAGCTCCTACGCTAGCGGAAGAACATAAGAGAACCATAGAATTATACGCCCAAAAAATCTCTCAAGAACTAAATGTTAAAGGAATTATGAATATCCAATTTGTTCTAAGTGAGGACCGAAAAACGATTTATGTGCTGGAAGTAAATCCACGAGCATCACGGACCGTGCCAATTGCAAGCAAGGTTACTGGTGTGCCAATGGTCGATCTGGCGACAAGGGTACAAATGGGTGAATCATTAACCAATCAGGAATGGAAGCTCGGTCTCCATGAAGAAGTGCCTTATTATGCAGTAAAAATGCCTGTTTTCTCGACTAATAAGTTACCAGGAGTCGATCCGATTCTTGGCCCGGAAATGAAATCAACAGGTGAAGCGATTGGACTCGGTACAACGGTAGAACAGGCGATGGCAAAAGCATTCGGCTGGAAAGAGGATAACCTGAAACCATTAGTCGAACAAGATACCATTTTCTTATCGCTTATTAAAATAGATAGCGAGCTTGAAAAACAATTACAGTCACTTACAGTAGCTATTGAAGCAGATCCAAAAACAGCAGGAGTATTATCAGCTCACGGTATCCAGGTTAATTCGATCGTGAGCTTAGAAGAAGCAGAACAAAAATGTATAGACGAGAAGTATGCCTTTATAGCCGACACACACCGCACTGGTGAAAGAGATCAGCATATGTCATTACGTGAGGCAGCATTACGTTCCGATACATTGCATTTTACAGCAAATGACACGTTATCTGCTTATATCGAAGTAACTCAGGTAGAACTAGAATCACCTGAACCTATCCAGAATTATCGAAACAATAAGCCTGATTTAAACAAAAAGGAGCGTGCAATGCCATGAGTATCAAGGAACAATTAAAGGGGAAAGACCTCCTTACACTTGCAGAATACTCGAAAGCCGAAATAGCTTATATTTTAGAGTTGGCGATAAAGATAAAACAGAAACAGAAAAATGGTGAGCTATATCAGCCATTAAAAGGAAAAACATTAGGAATGATCTTTGAAAAGTCATCTACTCGAACTCGTGTCTCTTTTGAAACAGGGATTTATCAGCTAGGTGGAATGGGACTTTTTTTAAGCTCCAATGATATTCAATTAGGTAGAGGCGAGCCGATTTCTGATACCGCAAAAGTTTTGTCAGGATATCTAGACGGAATAATGATCCGTACCTTCTCCCAACAGGATGTAGAGGATTTAGCAGAGAATGCTTCTATTCCAGTAATTAACGGCTTAACCGATGATTATCACCCTTGCCAAGTATTAGCCGACCTCCAAACGATTAAAGAGGTAAAGGGAGGACTGGAAGGGTTAAAACTAGCCTATATTGGGGATGGAAATAATATGGCTCACTCCTTGATGATCGGCTGTGCCAAAATGGGATTGGATGTTGCGGTTGCGGCACCAAAGGATTATCAGCCTAATGCGGAGATAGTGAAGGAAGCGCAGGCTTTTGCGGGTGATAATGAGGTGTTAGTAACGGAAGATGCAACGGCAGCAGTGCGGAATGCAGATGTAATTTATTCCGATGTGTGGGCAAGTATGGGGCAAGAAGCGGAACAAAAAGAACGGGAAAAAGCTTTTGCACATTATCAAGTGAATCAAGAGCTGTTCTCCTATGCCAAGCAAGATGCTATTTTCATGCATTGCTTGCCAGCCCACAGAGGAGAAGAAGTAACAGCAGACATTATTGATGGACCACAATCAGTTGTTTTCCAAGAAGCAGAAAACAGATTACATGCACAGAAAGCATTAATGGTAGCATTGATGGGCTAGATCTCTTTTTAAGAGGTCTAGCTTTTTTTCATGTTGCAGTTCATATTTTGTTATTGCTATAATAAAGATTAATTGTGTGGAATCACACAATAGTAAATTAAAGGATTGATCTAACATGAGTATCTTAAAAGAATTACAACAAATTATTGATCCAGAACATATTTTGATAGATGAGGAACTAAAAAATCATACTTATACAAAATTAGGAGGAAAAGCTGACTTCTTCGTGACACCATCAACTATAGAAGAAGTGCAGGAAATCATCCGTTTTGCCAATAAAACAGCTGTCCCTTTTACCTTGTTAGGAAATGGTTCAAATGTAATCGTTAGAGATGGAGGGATTCGCGGGATAGTTTTAAGTTTGAAAAAGTTTCTAGGTATTCGAAGAGACGGGGACAAGGTGATTGCAGAGAGTGGTGCTCGGATAATTGATGCCTCTCGTTTTGCCTTGAGTGAACATTTAACAGGTCTCGAGTTTGCCTGTGGTATCCCTGGAACAGTAGGAGGTGCATTGTACATGAATGCAGGTGCCTATGGTGGAGAGGTGAAAGACTGCCTGGAAAGTGCCCTTGTCGTTGATGCTGCCGGGGAGGTACATCGCATGCCGGCTGAAGCTTTTGACCTTGCATACCGTACAAGTAATATCGCCGAAAAAGGTTATATCGTATTAGAAGCCACCTTCCACTTAGAAAAAGGAGACTATCATGAAATCAAAGCAGTAATGGACGATTTAACCTATAAGCGAGAGTCAAAGCAACCCTTGGAATACCCTTCATGTGGCAGTGTATTCAAGCGACCACCGGGCTACTTTGCTGGAAAACTGATTCAAGATAGCGACTTGCAAGGAAAAGGCATAGGCGGAGCAGAAGTATCCACCAAACACGCTGGATTTATCGTCAACAAAAACAATGCCACTGCCACTGATTACATTTCTGTCATAGAAATGGTGCAACATGAAGTCAAAGCAAAATTTGGTGTGGAATTAGAGCGAGAAGTAAGGATATTGGGAGAAGACTGAAGTGGGTTTTTCATAGATGAGATATGAAGGACAATAGAATGAGTAAAGTCCGAAAAGTGTCCATCATAAGTGGAATGAAGGACAAAAGAATGGGGAATCCAAGAAAAGTGTCCATCATAAGTGGAATGAAGGACAAAAGAATGGGGAATCCAAGAAAAGTGTCCATCATAAGCGGAATGAAGGACAAAAGAATGGGGAATCCAAGAAAATTGTCCATCATAAGTGGAATGAAGGACAAAAGGACGGGAAATCCAAGAAAATTGTCCATCATAAACCAACAATAGTAAGTAAAACATTGCCCATGAGAAAATTAAATCCATGGGCAATGTTTTATTAAAGGATACTTAGCCATAGTAAGTCCATTGACGGACACCATTCTTTTGAAAATTCCTCTCTAATAACCGTTGAATACTTTTCTTAGAATACTCTTTGCCACACCAATCATATACAAGGTTAGTAGTTAACTTCTGATCCGAAAAAAGTAATCGTAATTCATCAATGTTTCGCAAAAAAGCTTTGTGAATAGCATCGACGTGCCCACAGGTAGAACAGAAACAATTTCTACCTCTTAAATTTACGGATATTGAATTACAATTAACGCAGCGCAAGCCTTTCTTCAATTGTTGATATTCATATGTAGGAATTCTGGGATAAGGATAGTTTCCGGTATCTCGAGCTATTAATTGTTTCGCTAATTTGTGTTGTGAAGATGTTACAGGAGTTTGTGACCGAAGATCTTTTATAAATTTAGCTATTTGGCTCGGGAAAATAAGTTGCTTATTGATTGGGGCTTGATAGAGGGTGAACTCGGAATTAATAAAAACATCATAGCATTCCATTTGCACATTTACTTGTAGTTCTTGTAAAACCTGCCGCATCAATGTTTCATTACGCTTTAATTGCAAAAGTGGATTATTGATTTCTTTCTTTGGGAGCTTGTACCATCTTTTTTCGGCATGCATATAATCACCCGGATAATTTTTCACATCAAAAAGGTAAAGGGTGTCTCCTGTTAATAGAATTGAGTCAATTTGGAAAAAAGTAGTACCTATCTCCATCCGAATGTCACTTATAACCAAAAAGGAACCAACCAATGTGTCTCTTAACAGTTGTTCGAAGTTTTTCTCACCTTCATATCCTTGTTTAAGATTATGATAGTAGACCATTTCCTTTTGGGTAAAAGTAATTCTTGAATCCAATGCGTCAAAGACTTCCAGTTCATAAGGTTTTTTCAACACTTTTATTATCATTGGACCTCTCCTTATACTACAAAGATTTAGGTTGGGCTGGAAAGATTTGCTAGAACTATATAAGCAATAAGTCCTGCAGGAAGAAAAAGTACAAAAATTAGGCGGACAATGAATGAGGAAATTCCAAAGTGCTTGGCAATACCGCCACATACACCATGTAGAGAGCAGTCCGTTACCGATTTTTCTACCTTTGTAATCATGTGCTATCCTCCTTTTTTAAGTGATCACCCTTATACTAACACATACTTCCAGCAACTAACAAAACGTATTTTTTGCAATCAAGATAAAAATTCTTTATACTGTTTACATAATAAAATAATACGAAGTACATTCCTTTGGGGCAGGGTGTAATTCCCGACCGACGGTGATAAAAGCAATGATGCTTTTTCAGTCCGTGACCTGGATCATGGAAACATGTGAAGGTGGATTTGGTGAGAATCCAAAGCCGACAGTGATAGTCTGGATGGGAAAAGGAATTGGTGACGTAGTAGCTTTTCTATGGGAAAAGCAGTTCTTTTTGTGTTGACAAAAAGTATCCAGAAAGAAAGTGCAAACTGGCTTTCCTTTCCTCTTCCCATAGTATTGTGACCACAAAACCAAGCTCTTTACTATGAATTAAACCACTAACCCTAGGTATGTATTACCTAGGGTTTTTTGATTTTACATGTAAAGGTGATGATCAAGTGAAAACGAATGAAGAATGGATGGATCTTGCCCTCAACCTGGCTGAAGGAACCATAGGTCAAACAAGTCCCAACCCTGCTGTAGGAGCTGTTGTTGTAAAAGATGGACAATTACTTGGTGTCGGCACTCATTTAAAAGCGGGTGAAGCACATGCTGAGGTTCATGCAATTGCACAAGCAGGAGAGAAGGCAAAAGGAGCAGATGTTTATGTTACGCTCGAGCCTTGTGCCCATTACGGAAAAACACCGCCATGTGCAGAACTTTTAGTAAAAAGTGAGGTCAAAAAAGTATATATTGCCTGCCTTGATCCCAATCCTAAAGTAGCAGGAAAGGGTATCGACATCTTAAAAAATGCTGGTATAGAAGTAGAAGTTGGCATTCAAGAACAGCGTGCTCTACGAATTAATCAACATTTTTTTCACTATATAGAAAAAAAGCGCCCTTTTATCACCCTGAAAGCAGCGACCACCCTGGATGGTAAAACCGCGACAGCTACAGGTGACAGTAAATGGATTACATCAACAGCAGCCAGAGAAGATGTCCATAAAGAACGACATAAACATGATGCAATTCTAGTAGGACGACATACAGTAGAAAAAGATAATCCCAGCTTAACGACACGTCTACCCCAAGGTGGAAAAAGTCCTATTCGTATTATTTTAGATACTCATTTATCGCTACAAGGTGATTTTCAAATATGGAAGCCTGATTCACCAACCTGGATGATATGTGGTAAGCAAGCAAATAAGGAATGCTTTACAAAAAAAAATCCACATATCAAAGTGATCCAATTGCCCACAGAAAAAATTGATTTGAACGATCTGATGGAAGTCTTAGCAGAGGAAAAGGTGCAATCCCTTTATGTAGAAGGTGGTGCAACCATTCATCAAGCTTTCTTAACGGAAGGACTTTATGATGAATGTCATTGGTATATAGCACCTAAACTTTTAGGCGGACAGGACGCACGATCGGTAATCGGTGGCGAATCCCCTTTATCTATGAAGGAGGCCCAGCAACTAGAAATTATCGAACTTACACAAATTGGCCCGGATATTAAGCTTAGCGCGAAACCAAAGGAGGAATCTTAATGTTTACTGGTATTGTAGAGGAAAAGGGAAAAATCATCTCTATTACACAACATAATCAAGCTTTACAAGTAAAGATTCAAGGAAAAAAGGTAACAGAAGATGTTTCGATAGGTGATAGTATTTCCGTCAATGGTGTTTGTCTCACCGTAACTAATTTTGCTGCTGACTGGTTTACAGTCGACGTAATTCCAGAAACATTCCGAGGCTCCTCATTATCCAAATTATCCGCCCAGTCTGTCGTGAACTTAGAACGTGCCATGCATGCAAATGGCAGGTTTGGTGGCCATTTTGTCTCTGGTCATGTGGATGCAGTAGGAACGATTGAACGAACTTGGCAGGAAGATAACGCGAAGTATTATTACATTTCCGTATCTGATACACGATATCTTACGTTGAAAGGCTCAGTCTCGGTAGATGGTACATCGCTGACTGTTTTTGGAGTGGATGACAAAGGATTCACTATTTCATTAATACCAGAAACGCAATCAGCAACGGTTCTAGGAGCAAAAAATCAGGGTGACATCGTGAATGTGGAATTTGATATGCTAGCAAAGTACATGGAACGTCTCCTTCAGGCATCCAATCAAACAACAGGCATTACAGAAGAGCAATTACAGCAATATGGTTTTTAAGGAGGTGCAAGTATGAAGCAGTCTGTAGAAGTAGCTATAAAAGCACTACAAAAAGGAGAAATCGTTATCGTTGTAGATGACGAAGACCGTGAAAATGAAGGGGATTTTATTGCCTTAGCAGAACACACCACACCGGAAGTAATCAATTTTATGGCTACGGAGGGGCGTGGGTTAATTTGTGCACCGATGACGAAACATTATGCTGACCGTTTTCAGTTAGGAGAAATGGTTACAAGAAATACCGATGATTATGGTACTAATTTTACAGTGAGTATCGATTATCATACGACTCACACTGGAATTAGTGCGCAAGAGCGGGCATTAACGATTCAGAAGTTAGTCGATGATACGACGACAGCAGAGGATTTTAATCGCCCTGGTCATGTTTTTCCATTAATCGGAAGAACTGCTGGAGTACTTGAACGAACCGGTCATACGGAAGCAGCAATTGATTTAGCTCGTCTTGCGGGCTCGAAGCCAGTAGCTGTAATCTGTGAAATTATGAATGAAGACGGTACAATGGCACGTCAACCTGATTTAGAAAAGTTGGCAGAAAAACATAAAATGCCGATGATTACCATCCAAGAATTAATTCAATATCGCAAACGTTATGACCAATTAATTGAAAAAGAGACAGAAATCAATTTACCGACGGCATATGGTGAATTTAAATTGGTTGCCTATACAGAAAAATATACTGGCCAAGAGCATATTGCTTTATATAAAGGTAAATTAAATCCAAATGAACCTACATTGGTCCGTGTCCATTCCGAATGTTTAACAGGTGATGTATTTGGTTCAGAGCGTTGTGATTGTGGACCGCAATTAGAAAAAGCACTAGAGGAAATCCAACAAGCTGGTCGGGGAGTGCTTGTCTATATGCGGCAGGAAGGACGCGGGATCGGTTTAATAAATAAGATGAAAGCCTACAAACTCCAAGAGGAAGGCTATGACACGGTTGAAGCCAATCACCAATTGGGATTCCCAGATGATTTACGAGATTATGCGATTAGTGTCCAGATCTTAAGAGATTTGGGTGTTGGAAAGCTGCATCTGCTAACTAATAATCCACGTAAGCTTTCCAGTGTGGAGGAGTATGGGCTGGAATTAGTAGGAAGAAAAGCAATTGAAATTCCGGCAAATAAAAATAATGAGAAATATTTACAAACAAAAGTAGAAAAACTAGATCATTTATTACATGTAGAAAGTCAACAAGATGGAGGAGGAATTTAATATGGCACAAACATTTGAAGGAAACTTGGTAGGTACAGATTTAAAAGTAGGAATGGTTGTAGGGAGATTTAATGAATTTATCACAAGTAAACTGTTGAGTGGTGCGGAGGATGCACTTCGTCGTCACGGTGTAAACGAAGAAGACATAGATGTGGCGTGGGTACCGGGAGCTTTTGAAATTCCTTTAGTTGCGAAAAAAATGGCTGAATCAGGTAAATATCATGCGGTTATCACGTTAGGGACGGTTATCCGTGGATCCACACCACACTTTGATTATGTGAGTAATGAGGTTTCTAAAGGAGTAGCGAGTGTATCGATGGATGCCGGGATTCCTGTTATTTTTGGTGTCCTAACAACGGACACTATTGAACAGGCGATAGAGCGTGCAGGTACAAAAGCTGGAAACAAAGGAGCAGAAGCTGCCATTTCGGCAATCGAGATGGCAAACTTATTAAAAGAAATTGGTTGATTTGAAAGAAGTGGCGGGTTGTACACCGCCACTTTTGATGATTTAGCTTGTTTTAAATTTTTTAACAGTATTCGATAGTGACAAGCTTTGGTTTTTCATCGTAGCAATCCGCTTGGCAATATCACCAATAGATGCATCACTTTCTTTCATTTGTACATTAATAATTGCTAATTTATCTCGCATCTCCTGAAAGCTAACCTTTTGTTCTTGCTTACTTTCCAGCATTTTAGAAGTCTCTTTGCTCATTACTTCTAGATTGTTAGTAAAATAATCCATGACTTGATAAATTTCATTGACCTCATTATTAATTCGATTGAATTTCTCTGGCATATAAGCTAATTCTTCTAATAAATGATGTAGCTTTTTAGAAAAACTAGTAAATTCATGTTGCCCTTGTTGGATAGTATTAACTGTACCTGTAATAATCGATTGAATTTCAATTGTGGCTTGTTTTGATTGCTCTGCCAGTTTCCTAATTTCTTCTGCTACAACTGCAAATCCTTTCCCATATTCTCCAGCATGAGCAGCCTCAATTTCGGCATTTAATGCTAATAAATTGATTTGATCGGCAATTTCTTTAATTACACCCATAACAGAGGTACTTTGATCAGAAAACTGTTGTACGTGTTGATTTTGTTGTTGATACCTTTGCATTGTGTTGTTTACCTCTTTATTCATGCCTGTAATATCACTCACAGTCGATTGTACTGATACCATTTCCTCTGTTAGTACCGTTACATGTTCACTAACTTGTTCAATAGATGAGAAGAATTGTTGAATCGTAGCAATTACTTCATTTTCTCGTTCCAGTTCTAATTCCAGCTGTTGATCTGATTTGGTAAAAACTTGATGAGTAGCTTCAATCGTATTTACTTGTTCTTTACTATCTTCCCGTAACCGTTCTGTTACTTTGAGTAAATCTTCTGCCGAATGTTCTACATAGAGAGAAGCATCTTTCACTTGCTTGACTAATCGATCTAGTTTTTTTATTACTTGGTTAAAGGCGACATTTAACTCATACGTATCTTCACCAGGCTCCACTTTTATTGTATGGGTTAAATCACCGGCTGAATTTGCAATTTCTTTCATAGATTGAATCGTATCTACCATCGCAATACTTGCTCCATGTTCCGTAACATTGAGGCCAGCAAGTTCTTCTTCTTTCGTTGGACGAAGATTCATAAAAAATCCAATACCTTTATAAACAAGATATCCAAGTACGAATCCCCAGACAAAAGCGACGACTATTCCAATCATTTGCGAAAAAATTTGTTCTAGGCGTGTATCTGCTGGGAGTAATGATATGGTTCCAAATAAACCTACAGCAAGTGTCCCCCATGCACCACAGACACCATGGACCGAAATTGCACCAATAGCGTCGTCTAATTTACAAATCCTTTCGAAAAAGACAAGAGAAAATACAACAATAATGCCCCCAATTGCTCCTGATAAGAGTGCCATAAGTGGAGTGAAGACCGCAACTCCCGCAGTTACGGAGACTAAACCAGCTAATATACCATTCAAGATATCCTCGACTTTTGGTTGTGAGGACGTTATCCAGCTAGTAATCATTGCTAGCAATCCTCCAGCTACTGCTGCTAAATGAGTATTAAGAGCGATCAGGGCAATCGATGTGTCACCAGTCGTGGTTGATCCAGCATTAAAACCAAACCATCCTAACCATAAAATAAACACACCAATTGCCGCTAATACTATATTGGATGGCTTAAATCGACGGATTTTTCCATTATTATATTTTCCTATTCGTGGACCTACTACTAATACTGCGGCTAGTGCTACCCATCCACCAATAGAATGTACAACGGTAGAACCAGCAAAATCAACAAATCCAATATTCTCTAACCAGCCTGCCTGATCTGGATGGAGAAGACTCCCCCACGCCCAATGACCAAAAATGGGATAAATAATTAATACAATAAAAAATGTACCAGCTAAGTAGACACCAAATTTTACTCTTTCTGCTATTGCACCGGAAACAATGGTTGCTGCCGTTCCCGCAAATACAATTTGGAAGAACAAAAATGCCCAATTCCAAGGGTCATCATCTAAACCTTGAAAGAAAAAAAGGCTTGATCCAATCCAACCATTTGCCGAATCTCCAAACATGATGGCAAAGCCAAATAGGGAGAATATAACTGTTGCTATTAGTAAATCACAGACATTTTTGATCGCAACATTTATCGAGTTCTTTGCTCGTACAAGCCCCGCTTCTAATGCAGTAAAACCAGCCTGCATAAAAAAGACTAGAATAGAGGCTATAATAATCCAAACAAAATCAAGATGAAGCTGAATCGTATCCATATGTGTCATCCTTTTCTATTATAATTTCAATGTTTACGCTAGTATCACCATGGTTGTCATATGTGATAAAACGGAGTATACTCTTTTTTACTATAGGTAAATAATACTAATAAAGTGATAAAAATGTCATGCCTATTGTTAAAATATCTAACAATAATCATGTTTATCTCACATAGAAAAAGAGGGTGTGGAAGGCATACTGTCGAGAGGATTGGATGACAAAGAAGTTGTTTAACAAACAAAAAAAGTGACAGTTTTGTCAACTGTCACTTTATCACGGTGCTAAGCTTCTGCAAAGCCACCGCTGATCATCGTTTCACTTTACTGTTGTAGTAATTCTTGGATATCCTTTTCTATTTCTTCAGGCTTTGTTTTTGGTGCGTAGCGTTTCACCACAATTCCGTTTTCATCAATCAAGAATTTAGTAAAGTTCCATTTGATTTGTTCGGAAATAATTCCTGGCGCTTCTTTTGTCAAATGCTGGAACAGGGGGTGAGCATTTTTACCCCGCACATCTACTTTTGTAAACATAGGGAAGGTGACACCGTAGTTAAGCCGACAATATTCCTCTGCTTCTTCGCTTGATCCAGGCTCCTGATTCATAAACTGGTTACAAGGGAAGCCTAAAATTTCTAAATCTTTATCCTTATACTTTTCGTACAACTTTTGCAACCCATCAAATTGCGGAGTAAAGCCGCATTTACTGGCAGTATTCACGATAAGCAATGCTTTTGCCTTATAATCATTCACCGTTTTCTTTTCACCTTTAACGGTTTCAATGGTAATATCAAACAATGACAATTCAATCGCCTCCTTGATAAAAAGGATAGCATATTCAACCTATAAGTACGAGGAACAACCTGTCAACTAAATAAGTATAAAAAAACACGAGGATAAACCTCGTGTTTTCTATGATTCTTGCATAACACCGTCTTCTTCAGCGATACGATCCAGTCGTGCCTGGATTTCTTCTTCAGAAAGATTGTGTTCTGCGATATATAGATTGCGAGGGTGAACACGGCATTCGTGTGTACATCCACGCATATATTTATGTTCATTTTCTTCTGAGCATAAGATTTGTTTATTACAATCAGGATTTGCACAATTTACATAGCGTTCGCAAGGTTCACCATCGAAGTAGTCTCTACCGACTACAACATGTTCTTTGCGATTAACTGGAACAGAAATACGCTCATCGAAGACGTATAATTGCCCATCCCAAAGCTCGCCTTGTACTTCTGGATCTTTTCCATATGTGACAATTCCGCCATGAAGTTGTGCGACATCATCAAATCCTTTTTCTTTCATCCAACCACCGAATTTCTCGCAGCGAATACCGCCAGTACAATACATGAGAATTTTCTTACCTTCTAATTTCTCTCGGTTATTTTCAATCCATTCTGGTAGTTCACGGAAGCTATCAATATCAGGATTAATCGCACCACGGAAATGTCCTAGTTCATATTCATAATCATTTCTGGTATCCAAAATAACAGTGTTTTCATCTTGCATTGCTTCATAAAACGCTTTTGGATCCAAAAAGTCTGCATTTTTTTCGCGTGGATCTACATTTTCCTCACCCAAGCGAAGGGTTACTAGCTCTGGGCGATGACGACAGTGCATTTTCTTGAATGCATGTCCATCTGCCTCATCGACTTTAAACACCATGTCACTAAATCTCGGATCATTATGCATTGCTTCCATATACTTATTTGTTTGTTCCACAGTTCCAGAAACTGTCCCATTGATACCTTCTTCTGCTACAAGAATTCGACCTTTTAATCCTAACTCTTTACAGAATTTCAAGTGATCATGTGCAAAAGTTTCCGGGTCTTCAATTGTGACGAACTTATAATACAGTAATACTTGATATTTTTCTTTCTTTTCCATTTTCTACCACCTATCAATTCATATTTGCAAGATATAAATGTGTTTAGGTTGGTTTGTCACGGTGCTAACCATCTGTAAACCTTAAAAGGATTACGGACGCTAACACCCTGATAAGTTTTACTAACCTTCAGTGATGATAAACACTACGACTGAGGAAAGTATCACTTTGTACTTTTATAATCTTGCAAGACCATATTTTATCACGTTTTACGCCACTTAACAATCCATTTTGTTTCTTTTCCTTATTAGTATACACTTCGAAATCGACACCATTCGCTTAGAAAACATTTTCCTATTACTCCCCCTTCTTATCCAGTAAGAATGTCTTCAGGAGGATATTGGATGATGTCGTCTTTAGTCTGTGCTAATGAAAATGCTAGCGTAAGCGGTCCAAGCTTACCAACAAACATGATGACTACTATCACAAGCTTACCTATCGTAGTTAACGAACTTGTTATACCCATTGATAACCCTACTGTCCCGAAGGCAGACACAACCTCAAACAAGATTGTAAGGAATGGCTGGTTCTCCGTAATAGTTAATACAAAGATACCTACAAAGATAAAAAAGATTGCCATACTAGATATGGCTAAAGACCGTAAAATGTACGATTGATTAATCGATCTTTTGGCAATGGTGATATCCCGTCTTCGTCTTAAAAAGCTGTTTACAGCCATGATAATGACTAGAAAGGTTGTTAATTTGATACCTCCTCCAGTTGAAGCACTTCCAGCTCCGATAAACATTAATATAATAATAAAAAATATACTTGCTTCTTCTAAGCTTCCAATATCGATTGTGTTAAATCCTGCTGTTCTTGGTGTAATAGCCTGAAAATAAGATGCCCAAAGTTTATCACCTATTCTCAAGCTCCCAAGCGTATGAGGATTACTATATTCTAAAGCGAAGATAGAGAAAATTGCCATGATGTTAATAAAAAATGTACCAACAATCATCAGCTTAGAATGTAAAGAAAGTGTTTTAAACCTCTTTTTATGCCATAAGTCTGATAATACCGTAAACCCGATTCCGCCAATTATAAATAAAAAAGAGATAACTATATTGATAATTGGATCCCCAACATAACCTGATAAACTATCTGACCATAAGGAAAACCCAGCATTATTAAAAGCAGATATGGAGTGAAAGAAACTGAAATATAATCCTTTTGTCCAACCCATTTCAGGAATCCATCTTATTGCAATAAATATCATTGCGGTAAATTCAATCGTTATTGAATAAAATAATAAATTTTTAACTAATTTTATTATTCCGGCCAATCGATGTTTGGTTTAAAGCATGTTGAACTAATAATCTTTCTTTTATCCCTATTCTTTTACCCAGCATGATATAAATCAATATAGCAAAAGACATAATGCCTAAACCACCTAGCTGTATCAATAATACAATGACCAATTGGCCAAAGAGTGTAAAAGCTGAACCAGTATCTACCGTTACTAGCCCTGTAACGGTCATTGCAGAAGCTGCTGTGAATAAAGCATCGACCCAGCGGATTGATTCAGTGGTGGATATCGGCAATTTAAGTAAACAAGTCCCGAATATTATCGATATAGCAAACACTAAAAGGAGTAATTGAGATGGATTCATATAAATATATTTTTTACGCATGACGATCCCTTCTTTTTCAAAACAGATTGGTTATCGAATGTATCTCTCATATCGTCTTATCGTACTTTCCTGTTGGCACTAGAATCACGATCATCCTTTTGGTCTTATGGATTTCATTAACATAAAAAAGACCACTCTTAATAAGAATGGTCAATGCTCCATTAACCCTTCTCTCACTATTGCTTACGAGGTTAGCTGTCGGATTAGGGAATGAGAGTATCCCTTCTTAGCATAGGTGCTAAGATTCACCCCAAGATAAAATAGATATTTATCGAAATGGTTCCCCCGCTCATGTTAGATGATTAAGCTTTAAAGGTAATTTATTAGATTATAGCTATACAATACTCCTGTAAATGGAGAGAGTCAACAGCATCTTTTGTAAATTTTTCCTATTATTAATCCGCTTCAAACCATTTGATCAATGCTTGCGTACCACGGTCTTCTAATCCTTGCTCTGCTAGCTCTTCATATAACTCCAGTGATAATTCTAGTCCAGGAGTTTGTAGTCCCATTTTTTTAGCATTTGCTAATGCAATTTTCATATCTTTAATAAAATGTTTAATATAAAAACCAGGTGCACTGTCTCCTTTGATCATACGAGGTGCTAAATTTGATAGCGACCAGCTTCCTGCTGCACCAGTAGAGATACTTTTCAAGACACGAACAGGATCAAGACCTGCCTTTTTAGCATACATGATCGCTTCTGCTACACCGATCATATTGGAAGCAATGGTAATTTGATTCGTCATTTTCGTGTGCTGTCCAGCTCCTGCAGGGCCCTGCAACACGATATTTTCTCCCATTTTTTCAAAGATTGGGCGCATTGCGTTAAAATCTTCTTCTTTCCCACCAACCATGATACTGAGTGTTCCATTCTTAGCGCCAATATCCCCACCTGATACCGGGGCATCAAGACTGTGTAATCCTTTTTGCTTTGCCGTATTAAAAATATTTTCAGCAATTATAGGATCTGAAGTAGTCATATCTATTAGGTAGGTTCCTGGTTGTGCATTGGCAATAACGCCATTTTCACCAAGATAAATCTCTTCCACATCATACGGGTATCCTACAATGGAAATGACTACGTCTACTTTTTTTGCAAGAGACGCGACAGATTCTTCCCATACAGCCCCTTTGTCTAACAGTTCTTGTGCTCTTGATTTTGTTCGTGTAAATAGATGAATCTTATACCCACCATCCATTAAATTTTTTGCCATGCTTTTCCCCATGACACCAGCTCCGATAAAACCGATTGTTGTGGTCATTTTTCTCCTCCTTTTTTCTTTTACTTTACCAAAAATCAGCAATCTATCCTAATGATGTTTAATCTGGAAATGAGTAATACATTGGAATATCTTACATATACTGCCGGTTTTTCTGCATGAGATATGGGGTATAAGGGATAAAAAGGAGGATGAACATGAACCCAGAAGTAATAGATCAATGTAAACAACTACTAAAAGAAAGAAAAAAACAACTGCTCAGTGAACAGTTATATAAAGATAACTCTTTAGAGGAGGAAGTAGAAGAGTTGACGACTTTTGATAACCATCCTGCAGACATGGGAACGGAACTCTTTGAAAGGCAAAAGGACATTACTTTAAACCAACAGATACAAGAGGAGTTATTAGAAATTGACCATGCTTTAGAAGCAATCGAGAATGGCACTTATCACATTTGTGAAAAGTGTGGGCGAACTATAAAGGAGGAGCGCTTATTAGCGATTCCAGCAACGAGATATTGTGTTGATCATGGTAAATAGGAAAAAAAGATTGGGACATTATCTATTTTCTTCACATCAAAAACGAACGATGCAATAAGTATTGTTGTGTGACACTGTTCACTAGCTTATGTAGTAATAATGAGATAATGCTTGTACTTGACCAACGATAACCTCTCAAAATTACTCCGAGCAAAAAGAAGTTAGTACGTAGTATGTGCCTCATATATAGTAAAATCCAAACGATTTCAAGGTCTACTTGATTAATCGTTTGGATTGGTGTGATGATATATTTTTTTCAACTAAGCTTTTGTTTTACATGTCAGATTGTTCATTTAAAATTAAAGTGGCAGTTTGCAAATTACCCTCGCGATAAAATGTTATGGTTACTTCATCGCCTACTTCTGTTTCGGTGTAAAGATATTTTTTAAGATCTAACATGGATTCAATCTCCTTATCGTCTATTTTGGTAACTACATCATATTGTTGTAATCCAGCCTCTTCTGCTGGTGAGTTTGGTTCAACCTGTGCGATGACAATTCCATGTTCGATACCTTCATCTAATTGCAGTGTTTCTTGCACATGACGTGTTGGAACTGTAGCAAGATCAACGGCACTAATCCCGATAAATGGCCGAACAACATCGTTTCCGGTTTCTAATTGTTCAATAATTGGTTTGGCGTCATCGATAGGAATGGCAAATCCTATCCCCTCTACTTGAGATTGCGCAATTTTCATTGAGTTAATACCAATTACTTGTCCATCGCTGTTAATTAAGGCACCACCACTGTTACCAGGATTAATCGCAGCATCTGTTTGAATAACATTTATTGTCCAATCTGGTTGGCGATCATTATTTAAGTCAATATCAACAGCACGATCTAAACCACTAATAATCCCTTGGGTTACAGATCCCGCAAACTCCTGACCTAGTGGATTACCAATGGCAATTGCCGTATCCCCTACACTCAATTGATCCGAAGAGCCAAGCTCAGCTACCATGTTGACTTGGTCGTTCGGTATACGAAGTACGGCTAAATCTGTTAAAGCATCTGTTCCCAATACGTTTGCCTCTACATGTTCGCCATTGGTGAGAATTACTTCCACTTGTTGAGCACCTTCCACTACATGATTATTTGTTACGATGTACGCATACTCATCATCATTTTTATAAATCACACCTGAGCCAGTGCCTGCTGCGTCTGCTTCTTCCCAAAGACTAATTTGTTGGATATTAGATACCCCAACGACCGCATCAGACACCTTCTCTACAGCACTGCCAATAGAATTCGTTGTTGGATTCGTAAGGCTAGTTGTAGGGATCGTTTCCTCTGCTGTCGCTTGTTCGGATTGTCCATTTTGATTGCTATCTTCATTTGTAACCGTTTGTTGATCATTTAAAATATTAAGAAAGATGCCACCAGTAAATAATGCTGCGATGATACCGCCCGCAACACCACTCATTAACATAGCTAATGTGTTTTTTTCTTTTTTACCTTTACTTTTTAGTTCTTTTGGTTGCTCTTGATCAAATTCTTGATTCATCTATCTAATCACCCCTTCACAGGAAATTAATGTATTTACTAATTATATTATACCCACTATTTATGGCACATTAATGGGATAATTGTATAAAAAATGTGTAAAAGTAAGAATAATCCCTTCGTAGCTTAATTTTTTTCTCTAAATGTGCGAAAATAAAAGCAAGTTATTCAGGGTATGATGGGAGAGATGAGCGAAATGAATCAACATATTTATCTAGTAGAAGATGATGCAAACATTAGAGATATAGTGAAAGCTTATCTAGTAAAAGAAGGATATCAGGTAACAATGCTCGAGAATGCAGAAGATGCCTGGCACCTAGCTGAGAATGGACAACCTGATATGTGGATTTTAGATATTATGCTACCGGGGATGGATGGATATGAATTGTGCCGGAAAATTCGCCAAGTTAGTGAGGTACCGATCATTATTATATCGGCTAAAGATGAGGAGGTCGATAAGATTTTAGGTTTGGAGCTTGGTAGTGATGATTATTTAACAAAGCCATTCAGTCCTCGAGAGTTAGTGGCGAGAGTCAAGCGGTTGTTTAAAAGAGCGGAAGCACAACCGGTCTTGCAGACAAATACATCGGCAATTATTAAATTAGGGGAACTAGAAATTGACAAAGATGCACGTTTAGTACATTGGCAACAGCAAGAGATTGATGTAACTTCAAAAGAATTTGCCATGCTAGAAATTTTCGCCCAACAACCGAATCGTGCTTTTTCAAGAGAGGAATTACTTACATTGGTTTGGGGTGATGATTATTTTGGGAGTGATCGAGCTGTGGATGATTTAGTGAAAAGATTGCGAAAAAAGCTGGAAAGTTTACCGATTGAAACAGTTTGGGGATATGGTTACCGCTTGGAATATGATGAGGAACAACAATGAAGCTGCAATATCAAATAACCATTGCTTTTACTACACTGCTGGTCATCATTATGACCATTACAGGTATTATGATTTACTCTCAATTACTCCAAATGTTAATTAAGGATGAGCAGCGTCAGTTGGAGGATAAAGGTGAATTGATCGTTAATTTTATTTTGTCTGAAGACCTTAACAATACCGCCAACATTCATCGGTTCTTGCAATTATTAGAGCAATATAATTTACAGGTCTTTGCATATGACGAGGGTAGCGATAGGCTTGTCTTCTCCTCCATTTCAGATATGGACATGATTGAATCATGGATTCAGGAATATAATCTCAACAGTCGGACTCAACCTCTATGGCAAGGGGAGGATGACCGTTATGTAGTATCGATTATTCCACTTTTGTCACCGATCTCCACGCAACATTTGGTATTACTTACACCTTTAGATGACCTGCAGGAAGTACAGAAAAGCTTGATTAATCGCTTGTTTTTAATATTTATTATTGGTATTGCAATTACTATTTTGCTTAGTCATTATTTGACAAGTAAACTTGTTACACCACTAACCAAGTTAAGGCATCAATTAAAGAAAATAGAGAAGCGAAAATTCGATGAGATGGAAGAAGTGAAAGCAACTGGTGAAATTAAAGAAGTAGAGCAAAGTGTGGTGGAGATGGCCAATGAGTTAAACAGTTTTATTCAGTCACAGCGCCACTTTTTTCAAAATGCCAGCCATGAACTCAAGACACCATTAATGACCATTCAGGGATATGCAGAAGGGATTCGTGACGGAGTCTTTGAAGGTAAAGAAGCCCAACGAGGTTTACAGGTGATGGTAGCAGAAATTAATCGATTGAAAAAAATTATTAATGAAATTATTTTACTGGCAAAACTAGATAGCGAAGCAGATTTATACGAGGAAGAGAAGGTTAACAGTAAAGTGTTTATGGGACAGGTAATCGAAAGGGCCATTCCGATCGCCAACGAAAAACATATTCAAGTGACCGAAAAACAGATGGAAGAAGTGGAAATAAAGTTTGATACAGAAAAAATGCTACAAGCCGTTATGAATATTGTTTCCAATGCAATTAGACATGCAGATACACTGGTAGAGATAGCTGCGTTTACAGAAGGTAAACAATTTCATATCCAAGTGACAGACGATGGTGAAGGAATTGATGAGGAATTATTGAAGAAACTGTTCCATCGATTTGTCAAAGGTGAAAGTGGAGAAACAGGTCTTGGTTTAGCGATTGCTCGAGCCATTGTAGAGCGTTCGGGAGGGACTATTAAAGCAGAGAATGCTCGTTTTGGAGGAGCACAATTTACTATTACTTTTACTGAATTTGAAAAAAATAGTGATTAATGATAACAATTGATGACTATTATGATATACTAGGTAAGTTATAATATAATGAACGCATCTTTAAGAGGAGAGAATGAAATGACGCAATTGAGAGAAGAACTTCGCAACATTGCGATTATCGCCCATGTTGACCATGGCAAAACGACGTTAGTTGACCAGTTACTCCGTTATTCAGGGACTTTTCGTGATAATGAACAAGTAGAAGAACGTGCAATGGATTCCAACGATATTGAAAAAGAACGTGGAATCACGATTTTAGCGAAAAATACGGCGATCAATTATAAAGATACACGTATTAATATATTAGACACACCAGGTCACGCTGACTTTGGTGGGGAAGTAGAACGTATTATGAAAATGGTAGACGGGGTATTGCTTGTTGTGGATGCTTATGAAGGATGTATGCCACAAACCCGTTTTGTCTTAAAAAAAGCATTAGAGCAGAAATTACAGCCGGTTGTTGTACTAAATAAAATTGACAGGCCAAATGCACGTCCGGATGAAGTAGTTGATGAAGTATTGGATTTATTCATTGAGCTAGGTGCAGACGACGACCAATTAGAATTTCCTGTTGTCTATGCTTCAGCCTTAAATGGAACGTCGAGTTTTCCTGATGAAGAACAGCAGGAAACAATGGAACCAATTTTTGAGACTATTTTAGAGCAGATCCCTGCACCTATTAATAATGCAGACGAGCCATTACAATTCCAAGTTACGATGCTTGACTATAATGATTATTTGGGACGTATCGGTGTAGGACGAGTGTTCCGTGGATCGATTAAAGTAGGACAACAAGTATCATTAATGAAAACAGATGGTTCTGTGAAAAATTTCCGAGTGACGAAATTATTTGGCTTTATTGGTCTGAAACGAATCGAAATCGAACAAGCGACTGCTGGGGATATCATTGCGGTAGCCGGTATGGAGGACATTAACGTAGGTGAAACAGTTTGTCCTACTGAGCACCAGGAGGCATTGCCGATTTTACGTATTGATGAACCAACTTTACAAATGACATTTGTTGTTAATAACAGTCCCTTCGCTGGAAGGGAAGGGAAATATATCACATCTCGTCAGATTGAAGAGCGTTTAATGTCACAATTAGAAACAGATGTTAGTTTACGGGTAGACCCGACAGATTCACCAGATGCATGGACAGTATCAGGACGTGGGGAGCTACACTTATCTATTTTAGTAGAGAATATGCGTCGAGAAGGCTATGAGCTGCAACTTTCGAAACCGGAAGTTATTATTAAAGAAATCGATGGGGTAAAATGTGAACCAATCGAGCGTGTTCAAATTGATGTACCGGAAGAATACACTGGCCCGGTTATGGAGTCTCTAGGTACTCGTAAAGGCGAAATGCTTGATATGGTTAACCATGGTACGGGACAAGTGCGAATGGAATTTAAAGTGCCATCACGAGGTTTAATCGGTTACGCAACGGAGTTCATGACACAAACCCGTGGTTATGGAATTATCAACCACACCTTTGAAGAGTATGCACCGCTTGTTAAAGGACAAGTTGGAGGCCGTCGTGAAGGTGTGCTAGTAGCATTAGAAAATGGAAAAGCATCAACTTACGGTATTATGAATTTAGAAGACCGTGGTGTGATTTTTGTTGAACCAGGTACAGAAGTATATGCGGGGATGATTGTTGGCGAACATAATCGTGAAAATGATCTCACCGTCAATATTACGAAAGAGAAGCATTTAACTAATGTGCGTTCGGCAACAAAAGATCAGACAGCAACGATTCGTAAAACACGCCAAATGTCATTAGAAGAAGCAATTCAATATTTGAATGACGATGAATATTGTGAAGTTACACCAGAATCCATTCGGTTACGTAAAAAGATTCTGAACAAAAATGAACGTGAAAAAGCAGCAAAGAAAAAAGCATAAGTTCATGAAACACCCGTTTTGATAGATGTCTGCTGTCAAAGCGGGTTTTTTCCATATGAAGGTCTGAAAGAAGGAAAAATTCCAAAAATGGTTCTTCATTAAGGTTATGAAGTCCTAAAAAAAGGGAAAAGTCTAAAAAAGCTTCTTCAAGATGACAAATAGCATTAATCTAAGGATTTCGCTTTTAAAGGAATGAAAATATAGAAGGAAAGAGGGTTTATTGTGCGTTTTTTTAGAAGGCTTCGATTTTTATTTAAATTTCGTAAATCTGTTCCTTTCTTTAAAGAATATTTCTTATCCAAGCAAGTAAAATTTAGCACAAAATTAATTGCTATTATCCTCATTGTGGGTTATATTGTTTTTCCATTTGATCTCATACCTGATTACTTACTAGTAATCGGTATTTTTGATGATGTCATGATTGCCTCTTTGGTTTTGCAACAAATGATTAAGATGGCTCCTGAAAGTTTACGGGCAAAATACAATCTAGAGAGTAAGTAACTCTCTAGATTTCTCTTCTCATCGCTTTTAAGACATCAATTTGTGTTGCACGTTTAGCTGGTTTTAGCCCTGAGAAAATCGTAACGATTAAACAGATTATTGTTGAAATTAGAATCAAGGAGACTGGGATACTTGAAAATTGGAATCCTTCAGGTAAGTCCTGATTAAAGGCAGACTCGATGACCAATGGTAAACCGATGTTGAGGAGAATACTTATGCCAAAAGCGACAAAAGTACCAATAGCTGCCCCTAACAAACCGATATAGCTACTTTCCAACAAAAATATCTGTTTAATCTTTTTCGGGTGTGCCCCAATAGCTTTCATAATCCCGATATCAGCTGTCCGTTCTGTAACAGCCATCGTCATCGTGTTGAAAATGCCAATTGATGCAATAAGGATGGCAATCGTTCCAATAAAAATAAGTCCTGCTTTTGCAATGGTAAAAAAGGTATTTATGTACTTCAATTCGTTAGCAACGGAATATACGAAATAACCCTCTTCTGTTAAATGATTTGAAATTTCTTCTACTTCTTCCAACGAATCCGCATAGCCATAAACTTTATCATAGCCTGACCCCTCTTCTAACCCTTCTGGATAATCAGGATCATGAATGGCTCCTCTCGTTGTTCCGGTAAATGCCTCTACATCAGCGAGAACTTCTTCAGATATATACACTTGTTGGTCTTGTAACCAGTCTCTTGACGGTGGTTCGACAATCCCGGTAATCGTTAAGGTGATCGTATGTTCTTTCATTTCGTTCTCTACATTTTGCTCGACTACCATTTCTATTTCTTTACCAATAAGCGATTCAGGATATTTGTGTTCTTCCTTCAACATACCCTCCTGATCATACAGATCACCATCTTCTGGTAGCTCCTCTGGATAAAGGTTTTCAATAAAATGTGGTCCGACAACTATTTCATAAGGGTCATTTGGTAAAGCACCGTCGGTCAGTTCCATCCCAGCCGCTAATTCTGCTGGAAAATGAGTTACTACTGTTTCTGTACTGCCAGCGTAATCATCAATATGATAAAAAGGCATTTGCCTTAAACGCTGTTGTCTGGTAACAGCTTTCATATTTTCAATTTTTTCCAGATTCGCTATTTCTTTATCTGTAATCGGTGCATAGCCATCTTCTTTTTCTATTCCGCCTATTTCGATTTGAGTGACGGAGCGATCACGAATGATATCGGCAATTAAGGTGTTGTGTAAGCCAAAGCCTACTGATGCTAAAACAATTAAGAATGCTACTCCCATTGCAGTAGCCAATACCGTCATAAATATTCTTGATTTGCTCCGTTTCATATTACTGCGGACAAATCGCCATTGGTCTTTAAACGTCATGCGCTAGCTTCCTCCTTTACCATCATCCCGTCAAGAATGTGAATTTGTTTAGAAGCGATTTGAGCAACCTCTTCATCATGTGTGATAATTAAAAATGTGATGCCCATTTCTTTGTTTAAGGAGTGACGGAGCGATCACGAATGATATCGGCAATTAAGGTGTTGTGTAAGCCAAAGCCTACTGATGCTAAAACAATTAAGAATGCTACTCCCATTGCAGTAGCCAATACCGTCATAAATATTCTTGATTTGCTCCGTTTCATATTACTGCGGACAAATCGCCATTGGTCTTTAAACGTCATGCGCTAGCTTCCTCCTTTACCATCATCCCGTCAAGAATGTGAATTTGTTTAGAAGCGATTTGAGCAACCTCTTCATCATGTGTGATAATTAAAAATGTGATGCCCATTTCTTTGTTTAAGGAGGTAATCAAATCTAAAATCTCCTGTTCTGTTTCACTGTCTAAGCTGCCTGTCGGTTCATCAGCAAGAATAATAGGCGGTTCAATTACGAGCGTACGGGCGATACTTACCCTTTGCTGCTGGCCACCAGATAATTCACTCGGGTAATGATGATGGTAATTGGTAAGGCCGACTTTTGCTAAGGTCTGCTCGGTCCATTCTTTTCTCTGTTTTTCTGGCAATCCTTTTAGCACTAATGGAAGCTCTACATTTTCAAAGGCGGTCATGCTAGGGATTAATTGAAAGTTTTGAAAAATAAATCCGATATTTTCTAAACGAAAATCCGCATATTCCCCCTCATTGAAATTTGTTACATCAGTATCTTTGATCCACACTGATCCACTTGATGGCTTCATAAAGCCACCAATAATATTTAATAGTGTTGATTTTCCGGAGCCGCTTTTTCCTGTGATTGCCAGAATATCCCCTTTATCTACAGAAAATGAAATATTCTTTAATACTTGAAGAGCTGTCTCGTTCTGTTTTTTTCCTAATAAAAATGTATGGCTGATATCCTTTACTTCAATCATATGTATCCTCCTTTTTTTCTCTTCACTAATAATTGACGAAGGAAAAACGTAGATTACTTCATTTTTTACAGTGGTTATAAAAGTTTTATGTTAAAATAAAAGGAATCTTCTTTAGAGGGGTTTTCGTACATGAGAAAATTCGGTATTATTTGTTTGTTGCTTATCATTGTAGTAGGTTGTGCAGGACCGCAAGAATATCAGGGACACTCTCACCATATAGATAAAAAAGAAAGAAGCTCAAAAGAATCAGAGAGCCATCTTTTTACAGGTGAAATCTCGATCGCAGCAATTGGCGATTTGTTAATTCATGAACGAGTTTATAACGATGCCTGGAATGGGGAAAGATATGATTTTTTAGCCATGCTTGAACCAGTACAGGGCTATCTTAATGAGCCTGATATTACCATCGCTAATCAGGAAACGATTATGGGTGGAGAAGAAATCGGCTTATCTGATTATCCGCAATTTAACAGTCCTTTTGAATTAGGTGATGACTTGCGAAAAGTCGGTGTCGATATTGTTACAATGGCAAATAATCATACGTTGGATAGAGGAGAAGAAGCGATTCTTAATGCGATTGATTACTATCAAAAAATTGGCATGCACTATACTGGTAGCTTTAAAAATGAGGAAGACAAGCAGACAATCAGAGTGTTAGAAACAGAGGAAGGTATATCGGTAGCCTTTTTAAGTTATACATATGGTACGAACGGAATTCCGATTCCTGATGGAAAGGACTATCTAGTAAATTTAATAGATCTTGAGCAAATTGAACAGGAAGTGACGGAAGCAGGTGAATTGGCAGATGTTACGATTGTAAGTTATCACTTTGGTGAGGAATATCAACGATTACCGAATCAGGAACAAAAAGACTTAGCACAATTCGCTGCCGATTTAGGGGCAGATGTCGTAATTGGACATCACCCACATGTACTGCAGCCAATCGAATGGGTGGAAGGGAAAAATGGTAAGCAAACACTTGTTGCTTATTCTTTAGGTAATTTTCTTTCCGGGCAATATGAGCTTGATAGAAGAATCGGCGGGATTTTACAGTTTACAATTGAAAAAGATGGGACAGGTATAAAGGTACATTCTCCGTCTTTTTTACCGACATTTGTTCATTTTGAGATGGTTAATGATAAAATGACAGATATACGAGTAATACCATTAAAGGATGTCTCAGATCAGCAGCTGCCTAATGTATTTGACCATTTGGCAGAAATAAAAGAACATCTATCACAAAATATAGACGAAATCCAGTTTATAGAATAAGGAGAATGAAGAATGGAATGGCGGAATATTTATCGTGGCATGTTAATGGGAGCAAGTGATGTTGTTCCAGGAGTAAGCGGAGGCACGATTGCTGTTGTATTAGGTATTTATGACCGGTTAATAGCAGCAGTGAACGGTCTTTTTAGTAGGGATTATAAAAAGCATCTTATGTTCTTAATACCTCTTGGTATAGGGATTTTGGCAGCAGTTTTCTTATTAGCAAGAGTAATAGAATGGTTGTTTGCAAACTTTCCCCAACAAACTCAATTCGCCTTTTTAGGTCTGATTATAGGAGTATTACCGTTTCTGTTGCAGAAATCGAATGCGAGAAAAACATTTAAAATCAAGCATATATTGTTTGTGCTGATTGGTGCATGTATCGTTGGGTCGATGGTTATTTTTCAAACAGGAGAACCTGAGCCGGTTACAGATTTTCACACTTCCACCTACCTCTGGTTATTTGGTTCGGGATTTGTAGCGAGTGCTGCCATGATACTACCGGGGATTAGCGGTTCTTTTCTTTTATATGTAATTGGCTCTTATACGACCATCATCAGTGCGATCAAAAATCTAGATCTCGTTGTTATTTTGACAGTAGGAGTAGGTATTTTATTAGGAATTGTACTGATGAGTAAAGTGATTCATTATTTTCTGGCTTCTTTCCCGATTGGTACATATGCTTTTGTTATTGGTATGGTAATTGGCTCGGTATTTGTTATTTTTCCTGGATGGCCAGCTAGTACCATGGGGACGATTATGTGTATCGTCACTTTTGCTGGTGGTCTGCTTTTTGCCTATTTACTGGGCAAGGTCGAGTATCGTTAAACAGAATAGTTGCTTTCCAATGAGGTTCATGCTAGCTTTTATAAAAGTAATAGAACCACTTGAAAAAAGGAGAATGCATAATGGAAGCTATTAAAACAGAAGAGCAATTTAATGAAATTATTGCTTCAGAGGACCCTGTAATTATTAAATTTTATGCGGATTGGTGTCCTGACTGTAAGCGTATGGATATGTTTATAGGTAATATCTTAGAGCAGTATAATAACTATGATTGGTATGAAGTGAATAGTGATGAAGTGCAAGGATTGGCTGAAAGGTACGAAGTAATGGGTATCCCCAGCTTACTTATTTTTCAAAATGGCGAAAAACTGGCTCATCGACATAGTGCATATACGAAAACACCTGACGATGTATTAGAGTTCCTCCAAGAAGAGCTAGGCTAGGAGACAGTGTAAATACTGTCTCTTTTTTTATGAACGGAATTAAATTAAAGACAAGTTTAGAAACCTTTTGACAATATTTTTCGTATAATAAGGAAAGGGGGGTTCCTATGTTAGAAGTCTGTCAGCTAAAAGTAGAAATTGGAAGAGAAACGGTTCTGGAAGATGTAACATTTTCCGTTAATAGAGGGAGCATTGTCGGATTAATAGGTCATAATGGTGCCGGGAAATCAACGATTATGAAAACCATTATGGGCTGGCAAGACAAAAAGGAAGGCACCATTGTCTTGAATCAAGTAGATCAAGACCAATCGTTCCTCGCTTTTAAGAAACAACTTGCCTATATACCAGAAGAGCCATTTTTATTACCTGAACTTACAACGATGCAACATTTTCAATTGTACGGTCAAAGCTATCAGCTCGATGAGAAAACATTTACAAAGCGTGCAAAGGAGCTTGCAGAACAATTTGAAATTGCAGATAAGCTCAACGAATACCCAGAAGCATTGTCGAAAGGGATGCGTCAAAAAGTACAAACGATTTGTGCTTTATTACCGAACGTCTCGTTGTTATTAATTGACGAACCGTTTATGGGATTAGATGTACATGCAGCCCATGATTTGCAGGAAATGCTAATCGAAAAAGCGAAAAAAGGTACAAGTATTTTACTTACCTCTCATCAATTGGAGAGAATGGAGGAATTGGCGGATACATATATCATGCTTCATCAAGGGTGTATTGCAGAGCAGGGATTAATAGAAGATTTCCGTTCTTTATCAAGGAGAGGAACAGAATGAAATCAACTATTAGGATGATGCGTTTTTTAAGAAAGAACCGTCAACGTAAAAAACAAAAATTATACAAATTAGCCCTAGGATTGGCATTCGACTGGACGATAACGATATATTTAGCTTTCTTTGCTGTAATGTTTTTATTTATTGCCTATGATAACTTGAAAAAAATGGAGGTTCTTTTTCAGATCTATCAGGCAAATATTGAATTATTTTCTCCACTGATTGTCGTCGGTTTAATGTTCGGAATGATTATTCTTTCCTTTCAGCATCCTGCGATAAATATTACAAGTGCAGAGTGGAAGTTAACGTCCCTTCCATTTTCGATAAAGCATATTTGGCTGTATGCTTTATGGATGGTAATGAGGAAAAGGTTGATGGTGTTAACCACATTGTTCGCCTTTCTGTTTTTCCTTACCCCTTTTTCTACCTTGTTTCTAGTTAAATGGTATGTAGCAATATTAGCGGTATTATTACTAACCGTAATACCACAATGGTATTTTTTTCAAATACAAGGGTTTAAAAAATTAAGCCTTTATTTGCTCGGTGTCTTCATCATCGGGACAGTTAGGCTTGCCTTTGTTCTTTTTGAGTTAACCGATATCGTAATTCTGCTCCTCATTTTTCTTTTACTCGTTTTAAATGGATGGATATGGCCTCGGCGTTTGCAAAAGGTCAATTGGATGAAAGTTATTGAGAAGAGTGATGAGAAAGTATGGAGGATGTTTTTTGTCAATCAGATGAGCAGAATGGATCAAGTGAAACAACAACGAAGAAACTATTTTTTGAAAACACTTTTCACATCAAAAAAGGCGAAATTACCTTTTCCTTATCAAAAACCAGCTAAATTAATGCGAAAACTGTGGTGGAGAAGTATTCAACAGGAAAGTAACATCATCTATATGATGATAATCTCGATTCTGATAATCATGATTGTCCTGTCATTAAGAGGGGGACCATTACTCCAGGGAATAGCTATTATGTTGTCTATTTTTATTTTTACTAAAGTAGCCGTAAGTTTGTTTAATACGATCTTTAAAGACAAATTAGTCCATAGCCTTCCATGGAATATGGAAGTGATGGTAAAAGCTTTTTGGCAAATTTTATCTGTTCTAAGTCTCATCGTCATTGTCATTGTTTCCTTGACCGTTTTACTTACTAATACATGGAGTTGGCAGTTAATAGCTCCGCTTGCATTTGCTTTTGTGGCACTATACTTTTTGCTGGATCGTGAATTAGAGCAGAGAGTAGAGGCATCAAATATAAGATGGTATAGCCCGGCGTTTATAGAGCAATTAATAGGTATTTTAACATATGTAGCAATTGCTTTTAGTTTATTATATCCTATTACTATTAGTTATTTTTGTATTATGTTAATATATTGGATAGTAAAGAAACAATATTTTCCATTAAAGATTGACTAGTTATAGTCGATTATTATAATACGATTCATATATAGATATAAAGAGAGGATGAAAGGGATGGATCAAAAGAAACATGAATATTTAAAGAGGAAGCAAGACCCTTCCCTAAAATTATTTGTGGTACTTTCAAAAGCATATCGATCAGTTGCAGATCAAGTAGCGAAAGATATAAGAAGTCATGGTTTAAATACAACAGATTTTGGTGTATTGGAGTTACTCTATCATCAAGGTGAACAGCCATTACAAAAAATTGGAGATAAAATATTGTTAGCTAGTGGAAGTATTACATATGTTGTAGACAAATTAGAGAAAAAAGGTTTAGTGAAACGAACTCCTTGTCCAAATGATAGAAGAATTACCTATGCGTCTATTACAGCGAGTGGGGAGGATTTGCTAAATGACATTTTCCCGGAACATTGGAAACAAATTGAAGCAATAACTGCCGGATTAAATGATAAAGAGAAGGAAGAAGCTATCATTTTATTGAAGAAACTAGGAAGATATGCTGCTGTTTTATCTGAACATCAATCATAAATGTTTGTTTAGATATGATCTTTAACGGGTAAATATAACTAGTAATAAATTCGTTAGAGAAGGATCACCAGATGAGACAACAAATAGAAGTATAGGATAGAAATATTTGTACAAAATGAGAACATACCATTTATATGTAGTGTTTTAGGAAAGGAAGAAAAAGCTATTCTTAGGCAGACGATTGAACCAATTCCCACTTATCTGCATAGGCTAATAGAAGAATAGCAGATGGAGGGGAGAAAATGGATTACAGATATAATGGCTTTTCCAATTATCAACATCCCTATCAGCAAGGGATGCATCCATACCAGCCGCCGACGTATACATCGCCAATGCCAATAACACCATTTCAGTATTATCAAAAGCCGATGTTACCAAATCCATATGATGGGTTCGAAGCACCTGCACCTTCCTTTTTCGGAAAACAGAGCAACTCGATGCTTCACTATTTTCAGAATAAAAATGGTGAAATGGATTTGGATAAAGTATTTCATACGGTTAATCAATTAGCGAACACATATCAACAGGTATCACCATTATTTAAAAATGTCGGTAATATTTTAAAATCTTTTCAGAAATAATGTTAGTATGGTCCTTGTCGAATGTGACAAGGATTTCTGTTATTTTTTAATATTTGTAGGAGGTAGGCAACTGATGACTGCATGTCTTGTTATTCATGGGTTTACTGGTGGCCCATATGAAGTGGAGCCACTTGCTTTATATATAGAAGAACATACCGATTGGCATGTAGTGACTCCCAGTTTACCTGGGCATGGACTAGGTGAAGGCAGAGATTTAGACCTTTTGCATGTATCTTATAAAGATTGGATTGCTGAGGCAGAACAAGCCTATTTAGAATTGAAAGAACAGCATGAAAATATTTATTTAATTGGTTTTTCTATGGGCGGGATGATTGCCGCTTATTTGGCTGCTAAATACAGTTGTGTGAAGTTAGTTCTCTTGTCTACATCAAGAAAGTATATAAGTATTCCCCGAATGAGTGTAGATGCATTAAATTTTGCCCAAAAGGCAGTTAGACAAAAGCTGAAAGAAGATGCATTGTTTAATCATTATCGTAATAAATACGGATCTGTTCCTATAAAGGCTATTCGTGAATTTCTAAAATGTATGAAGTTCACTAAACCATATTTAAAGGAGATTCATTGTCCTGTTTTTATCGCCCAAGGAATGCAAGATGGGATGGTTCCTTATAAAGCCGTGCATTATTTAGACAAAGAAATCCCGGTGGACGCAGAAATTATTTATTTTCATGATTCGAAGCATTTAATCTGCTTGGGTGAAGATAAAGATGTTGTAATAGATGCTGTGTACCAATTTTTAATAAAAGAAGAAAGAACGCGATCTACTATTGAGAAGTAAATCGCGTTTTTTATGTTAGCAATTAAGTAAGGAGAATAGTTTGTGGCTCGTTGTCGTTTTGTTATGTTTTTCCGATCAACCATTCTTTCCATGAGCAGGTGCTCTCCGTTATTTTGCGGTCTATTCGTGGTCGATAGTAATTTTCATTTTGCGCTTCCTTCGAGTACTGGCGATGAATAGCAGTAGACCGAATATGACAATAGTTCCTCCTAGCCACTGTGACCAAGTGATGAGTTCGTCTAGAATAAAGTAGGCAAGTAAAGACGCGCCTATAGGTTCAAAAAGAATCCCCATTGAAATGACAGAAGCACTTAGCCATTTTAATGCCCAGTTAAGCAAATTAAGTCCAATGATGGTTGGAATAATAGCAAGACTGAGGAAAATCAACCACTCATCAAGCTCATAGCCTGTTAAAGGATTAGCAACAGAAAAATTATAAATAATAATGGTAATTGAACCTATACTGTATGCAATGAACGTATAGCTCATGACAGAAATCTTCGTTCGCACACCTTGTCCAAGCAAAAAGTAAATAGTAATAAATATTGCTCCTACTAATGCCAGGAAATCTCCGTAAAGTGCTTCACCAGCAATTTGGAAATCTCCCCATGCAATAACAACACTGCCGAAGATTGCAATAAGCATACTGATGACTGCCCCGGCAGAAAAGCGCTCATGAAAGAAGAGATATGTTCCAATAAAGGCGAAAATAGGTTGCAATGTAACAATTACGGTAGAACTCGCTACAGATGTATACTGAAAAGACTCGAACCAGACAATATAATGTATCGCTAGACTGATACCAGCTAATATCGTGAAAATCCATTCTCTTTTTGCTAATTTTTTTAATTCGTCTCTTCGTTTCAACAGAATATAGGGTAACAGTAAAATCGCTGCAAATAATAAACGATAATTGGCAGTAACAGCTGAAGGTACTTCTGCTGCTAATTTGACGAGGACTGCAGCTGTAGAAACAGAAATTACACCAATAATAATTGCTATATATGGAATCAAATGTTTACTCACATTATCACCTACAATAGTAAAAAATAGATCTATTTCTTAAGTATATCAATTATTTTAGGAAATCCTAATGATATCTATCCACCATTTTGAACCTTAATTGTTTGAAACGATTCAAAATATTATATAGAATAAAAGCGAAGAGTGTGATATGATGTAATAATCCATTGAGTCGTCATTTTAAGCCTCTTCCAGAGTGGAGGAAGGCTTTTTTCATTGTTATTCGTATGTATCTTTGTTAGAATCAAGGTTTCTTACGATAACGAAAATTAGAGAAGGTAGCTTATCATGCCTTTTGAAGATATTTTTAATGTAGATAGTACAACTTGGATACACTGATAATAACGAAGAAAAAAATGATAATAAAGATGAGATTTATATAGTGAAAAAAAGGAGTAGAAATTAATAGTGACAAATTTTAATCAATTAGGTATTTCAGCGTCAATTATGAAAGCATTAGAGAACATGGGATTTGAAGAAGCAACACCGATTCAAGCTCAGACAATTCCATTAGGCATGGAAGGGAAAGATGTTATTGGCCAGGCACAAACAGGTACTGGTAAAACGGCAGCTTTCGGTATTCCAATGATCGAAAAGATTGATCCGAATGAGCGAAAAATTCAAGGACTAGTTGTTGCACCAACTAGAGAATTAGCGATTCAAGTTTCTGAAGAATTGCATAAATTAGCGAAGTTCAAAGGTGTTCGTACGCTGCCTGTGTATGGCGGACAGCATATGGAACGTCAAATCAAAGCGTTAAAGGATCGTCCGCACATTGTAGTTGCAACGCCAGGACGATTGTTAGATCACCTACGCCGTCGGACAATTCGTGTGGATAATGTGCATACGGCTGTACTGGATGAAGCAGATGAAATGTTGAACATGGGCTTTATTGACGATATTCGTGATATATTAAAGGCGATTCCAGAAGAGAGACAAACATTGCTATTCTCTGCAACGATGCCAAAAGAAATTCGAGACATCGCAGCAACCTTGATGAAAAATCCAGAAGAAGTAAAAGTAAAGGCAAAGGAAATGACCGTATCCAATATCGATCAGTTTTTCGTTGAAGTCCATGAAAAACAAAAATTCGATACATTAACTAACTTGTTAGATATCCATGTGCCTGAACTGGCGATCATCTTTGGTCGTACCAAAAAGCGTGTAGATGAGTTAACAGAAGGACTTCAAGCACGAGGTTTCCGTGCTGAAGGAATTCATGGTGACTTAACACAAGGTAAACGTTCTTCCGTTTTGAAAAAATTCAAGTTCGGTCGTATTGAAATTCTGGTAGCAACTGACGTAGCTGCACGTGGATTAGATATTTCAGGTGTAACCCATGTATATAACTTTGATATTCCACAAGACCCAGAAAGTTATGTACACCGTATTGGCCGTACAGGTCGTGCTGGAAAGATGGGAGAGGCTATTTCCTTCATTACACCAAGAGAAATACCACACTTGCACTTAATCGAAAAAGTGACAAAAAGTAAAATGAAGCGTATGACAGCCCCTAGCTATGATGAAGCAAAGAGAGGTCAGCAACAATTAACTGTACAAAAGCTAATCAAAACGATTGAGAAAAAAGAACTACAGGATTACCGTGAAACAGCAACGGAAATTTTAGACGAATACGATTCGGTTACGGTAGTAGCTGCAGCATTAAAAATGCTAACAAGAGAAAGAAGACAAACACCAGTTACCTTAAGCTCAGTTCAACCGGTAAGTGTTAAAAAGGCATCGAATAAGGACAAGAACAAAAAGTTTAGAAACGACAAACGTGGCTACGGACGTAAAGGAAAACAAGGTGGCCGTAATCGTAAATTCCAAAATAAACGTGGTAGCGGGAAAAGATAAAATCTTTCAACCATACTAATAAAGTCCGTTGCAAATAGCAACGGACTTTTCTTATAGACACTACCTTTACACGATAAATATTACTACAAGTGCTAAAATAGGTATTCCTAATACGGTGACGTAGCCGATAATAGATAACGATTTGACATAGCTACGTTCCTCTGCATTTAAGGTGGAGGCAGTTTCCATCACATTAGCTTTCGTTTGTTGGATTTGAATGAAGCTAATTACAATTACAGCTAGTATAATTATTAGTGGTACAATCAAACTAGCAATAGATGTACTTCCTTCTCCCATATACATAAACGCTAAAATAATTAGAAATATCGGAATCGCCTCTATTAAACCGACTTGAATAAAAAAGCGTATTTGATCTTTCTGCAAACCTTTAAATTCAAATTCATTTCGTTTAATCCGGTATGATAGACCTCTCATTAACCGTTTAAAGGCTAGTAAGATACCTAATCCGGCAATTACTGCTGAGATCGTTAATAACCAAACTGCTATCAAAGTATACTCCCCTCTCCATTAGAATAGAATGGCAATAAATCCAAGTATAACTAGCGCGATCAATATACCAAATATCACGGGCTTTACATATGGCTTATAACGATAGCGCTTTTTGTTCCAACGATTAGGATCAAATCCAATCTCATCATCTTTTACTTTTCGTCTATTCTTCCATGGTGAGAAAGGCTCCGCATTTTTCAACATAACAGGTCCTAATGCAAATCCAGCGATAAAACCGAATAAATGACCAGCAATATTAATATTTGCTCTAAAGAAGGTCATGACTAATCCAATGATTGATATGATCAAGACGATTTGGGCATTTTGAGGATCGATTAATCTTTTCTCAAAAAAGACCATAAATAAATACAATCCAAATAAGCCAAAAATTGCACCGGATGCTCCGACGTGCATGTAATAAGGGTTCGGTTCTACGATATAAGTAAGAATGTTTGCGGCAATTCCAGCAGTAAAATAAACAGCTAAAAACTTATGCTTTCCTAGCATTTGTTCTAATGCTGGTGCAAATAAAATTAATGAAAAAGAGTTAAAAAGGATATGGCCGAAACCAGCGTGAAGAAAAATGGGAGTGATTAACCGCCAATATTCCCCTTCGCTAATCATACCATTCCAGCCGACACCCATTGTATAAATCCAATCACCTAAACCGGGAACTAAGCCTACGACCAGCCAAATGATGATTTGAAATGCAACGATGGCTGAAACAACCGGATAAAATTGAAGAAAATCCCGAAAGCTTTCCGTTCGTAAAAACATAACATTCTCCCTTTAATAGTTAGTAGCTTATAATAAGATGCTAATCGACCGTAAAATTGGCGCCTTGAAGGCCATGAAACGAAGTGGAGGATAACGGACGCTAACACCTTTGATAAGTCTTCATTTATTTTAGCATAATCATAAACGATATTTACAGCAGAATAATCCGTTTTAAATCTTTACGGAATTAGGCTATACTTACCATATAATGGAGTTGATCTAAATGATAAAAGGAATTGGAATAGATATAATAGAGTTACATCGCATAAAGGAAATCATAAAACGACAACCAAAAATGCTAGATCGGATTTTAACTAACAAGGAAAAAGAAATACTGGAAAATCTCCAATCTGAAAAAAGAAAAATAGAATTTATTGCGGGGAGATTTGCTGCTAAGGAAGCTTTTTCGAAAGCAAAAGGGACTGGTATTGGAAAATTAAGTTTCTTAGATATTGAAATTACGAATCATAATAATGGAGCTCCTATATTAAAGTCAAAAGTTTTAACTGCTGAGACATGCTTTGTATCAATCTCTCACAGTGAAAATTATGCAATTGCCCAAGTAATAATTGAAAGTGAATCTGCATATTAAGAGAGGTTGTCTCATACTATTTTAGTGCGGGTAGGAGGGAACAAGATGTACATCGTAACCGCGGAAGAAATGTACGAAATAGATCGTTATGCGATAGAAAAAGGGGGAATCGAAGGTAAGATTCTAATGGAACATGCCGGATCACAAGTAGCGCAGAGGATAATGAGCACCTTTGATACCAATCAAAGGATGGCGATAGTTGTTGGTAGTGGAAATAATGGCGGTGATGGATTTGTTATTGCACGTTATTTAGCGGAATATGGTTATGACGTTTCTGTCGTTCAATTAGTGGCAGATCATAAAATCAAAGGGGATGCTGCTTTTCATAAGCAACTTTGGTTAAAGAAATCTGACAAGCTGACCCATGTAACGGATGCTTACCAACTTAGTAGAAAATTAGTAGATGTGGATGTGGTGATTGATGCGATTCTTGGGATAGGGGTTTCCGGGGTAATTCGCGAGCCAGTTCGGAGTATGATTGAAGTAGTGAACGATTTATCAGTACAAACGATTTCGGTTGATATTCCAAGTGGCCTGCCAGCAAATAATGGTATCAAGGTTGATCGTGCCATTCAAGCAGATAAAACGTATATCATCGAAGCCCCTAAAGAAACGGCTTTTTGTGAACATACTAGCAGCTATTATGGTGAATGGGAAACGGTCAAAATTAGCATACCAGAAGCGGCTTACACAGAGCATGCCTCCAGAATAAGATGGGAAAGAAAGCATGTTTTGACCACTTTTCCAAAACGCGATAAATATGCACACAAAGGGTCTAATGGCAGAGGATTAATTATTGGTGGTAAGCCTACAATGCCAGGATCCATTTTATTAGCTGCAAGGGCAGCTCTTCGTGCAGGAGCAGGCCTGATAACTGTTGGAACAGTCACGGAGAACATCCCAATCGTTTCAAGTGGTTGCGTGGAAGCAATGTATCACCTTTTACCAAATCTTACAGATCCGTTAACTAATCATGATCTTGCAGCTTTTGATAAAATAGATGCTATTGCAATTGGCATGGGGATGGGGCGTCAGGCTTCTCAGATTCTGTCCGATTTGATTGACAAAACAGACAAGCCAATTCTGATTGATGCGGATGGTTTATATCACCTAAAGCCATTATTAAAAACACAGTTGCCACGAAGAGCACCTGTTGTTATTACACCACATTATGGCGAGATGGCTATGTTGACGAACAAGACAGTACCAGAAGTAAAGCAGTCACCTTTTTCGTTATCAAGACAGGTCGCTGAGGAGCATCAAGTATATGTGGTGTTAAAAGGTAAGCATACGATCATTACGGCACCAGATGGAGAACAAATCGTCAGCGATCAAGGAAATGCTGGACTAGCAAAAGGTGGAACTGGCGACGTGTTGTCAGGAATTTTATTAACGATGATGATGCAGCACGAAGAGTTGTTACCTGCTCTCGCAAATGGCTGTTATCTTCACGGCAAATCTGCTGATTATCTGGTAGAAAATGACCATACAGAAATAGATTTACTAGCTACCGATGTGATCGAAGGGTTATCGCAAGTATTTCGTACATTGTCTTGACGTGTGATCGTGTTCCCTTTGTCCACTTGAGATGAGACAAAGGAGAGATGTCGCGATGAAAAAATATACTAGTATTGTCATTGGTATTATATTGCTAGTTGTTTTAGCTGCTTGTGGAGAAAAGTCTAAGGAAGATGTCGTCGAAAAACTTGAAGAAACAGTGGAGAATATGAGTGGATATCAATCGCAGGCACTGATGTCATTAAATACAGGAAAAGAAGAGCAGGTATATCGAGTGGAAGTTGCACATAAGAAAGAAGATTTTTACCGAGTATTATTAAAAAATGAGAATGACGAGGAAAGTAGTCAAATTATTTTGCGTAATGATGAAGGGGTATTTGTATTAACACCAGCTTTAAACAAAAGCTTTAAATTTCAAAGTGAATGGCCGGAAAACAATAGCCAGCCTTATCTATTCCAGTCTCTCATACGAGATTTAGTAGATGATAGTGATGCGACATTTACCGTAACAGATAGTTATTTTGTCTTTGAAACGAAAACAAGTTATGAAAGCAACAGTAATCTTCCGTATCAAACCATTTACTTTGATAAAAAATCCTATGAACCAGTTTTGGTGAAGGTATTAGATCATGATAAAAATCCGCTTGTTCAAGTGGAGTTTACGAACTTTGAATTAGACCCAGAGTTACCGGAAAATACGTTTGACATGGAAACAAATATGACTAGCAGTATTTTTGGTGTACCTGTAATGGCACAAGAAGATTTGCCAACACAATTAACAGTACTTTATCCTTCTGAAAATTTAGGTTCGGAATTAGTGGAAGAAAGCCAAATGGATACTGAAAATGGGAAGCGTGTGATGTTATCGTACCAAGGGGATAAAAACTTCACTATTATCCAAGAGACCATGGACGTTTATCCGACAAGTACGGCAGCACCAGAGGTGGTAAGCGGTGAACCAGTCGATCTAGGCTTTACTGTTGGAGCGCTCAGTGATCATTCATTAGAATGGCATTACCAAGGTGTTAACTACTATGTAGCAAGTGAACAATTGACGAAAGAAGAAATGAAAGAAGTAGCGAGATCGTTGTCAACTGAAGAGGCAATGAAATAAACGGAAAGCAGACTTTCAAGAAGTCTGCTTTTTTTGAAGCATCAATTTGTAAATATAAACTGCGAAGTACTCTTCTTGGTTTGCTCTTTTCCATTTTACGATAAAGAGAGCCAGTATACCATTTAGGAAGAATAGTGTGCTTTCACCCAAGGGCACAAGTGCCACATCTACTGAAGCAAGAGTCGCTTTCTCAGTATTTTTTATGCCTTCGGGCTCGGTTCAGCTCTCGTGAGCCTACAGGAGTCTCCGCATTTTGCTTACGCTAATTCCTTGAAAGTAAAAGGCTATCGATATTAATTCTTAAGGATCTATGCTTCCTATCATCAATCAGAACATATGCTAAGCGAAGTATTTTCCCGCAACGTTTCCATGCACTACTCAAAATTCAGAATGGGAAAACTACACTAAAAAGAAATTTCACTAGTTCGTTATCTATAGCAACAATATGTTAACTACTGTTGGAAGTGTTGCTTTATCATTTAAGGAATATGCTGTGTGTAATCTAGGCTGTTTTATTCATACCTTTTTTCTGCTAAATGGTTTATAATGGATTGCGTTATACTCAACCGGAATGAAGGAGAATCAACATGGCTGAAAAATTTTACCGTGATTCTTGGGTAGAAGTAAATTTGGATCATATTATATATAATATACAACAATTAAAGAAGAAGTTACCAGATAAAACACAGATCTATGCAGTGGTAAAGGCAAACGCATATGGACATGGGGATATTGAAGTGGCTAAGGCTGCGCTACAAGGAGGCGCGACACGACTAGCGGTTGCTATTTTAGATGAAGCATTGCACTTGCGTCAGGAAGGTATTCAGTCACCAATTTTGGTGATGGGATGGGTGCGTCCAGAAGATGCAGAAATTGCTGCGCAACATGATATTACCGTTACATGTTATCAAAAAGAATGGTTAGAAGAAGTCCACAACCTATCTCTTCCCAAACAACTCAAGGTTCATCTTAAATGGGATACAGGTATGGGACGAATAGGTATTCGTACAGAACAGGAATTGCTGGAATTAATCCCACTACTAGAAGGTAATAATATATTTTTAGAGGGAATCTTCACTCACTTTGCTACCGCTGACGAAGAGAATATGGAACATTTCACTGCGCAAATAGGCCGCTTTGAAAAGCTGTGGACCGTTTTTCAAAATAACTGGTCCAAACACAAAGTAATGGTTCATACAGGAAATAGTGCAGCAAGCATGCGTTTCCCTGAAAAGATGGTTGATTTCGTTCGTTTTGGCATTAGTATGTATGGACTCTATCCATCTCCTGTCGTCAAGGAGGAAAAGCCAATTGAATTGAAGCCAGCACTATCTCTCCACAGTCGATTAATTCATGTAAAAAAAGTAGCAAAAGGTACACCTATCAGTTATGGAGCGACATATGTAACGGATAAGGAGGAATGGATAGGTACGGTGCCTCTAGGTTATGCGGACGGTATTCGTCGTGCCTTACAAGGTGCAGAAGTTTTAGTAAATGGTGAGCGTTGTACCATTGTTGGTCGTATTTGTATGGACCAGTTGATGGTTCGACTACCAAAGCCTGCGAAAGTAGGAGATGAAGTTATTTTAATTGGCTCACAAGATGCTGAAAGCATTGAGATGGATGAGTGGGCAGCCCATTTAGATACGATTAATTATGAAATTGCTTGTATGATTAGTTATCGAGTTCCTAGAATATATGCACAAAAAATAAAAAAATAGTCGGTAAGACAAGATAATTCTTCAATCTTCTGGTAATACTGAAGATATATTGTAGAAAAAATACGAAAAATTATCAAAAACCCCTTTGCAATGCCTATTACTCAATGGTATGATTAGAGTGGATTATCATTTAGGCTTGTTAACGTTGGTGGAGGTGTATGGTTTTGTCTGAAGACTTACAAGAAGTTGCTGTGAGATTACCTAAAAACCTGCTGAATGAGGTGGATGGCTTGATGAAAAGCGAAGATAGCAATTTAAGTGATTTTATTTGCCAAGCAACAAAGACGTATTTGCGAGAAACAAAAAAACGTCATATTCAGGAGTCGATGCAACGAGGTTATATGGAAATGGCAAAAATCAACCTGAATATTGCTTCAGAAGCTTTCCAAGCGGAAGAGGAGGCAGAAAACACCCTAGAACGCTTAGTGAGCGGGGTGTAGGTCTTGATTGTTAAACGAGGCGACGTATACTTCGCCGATCTCTCCCCTGTTGTGGGATCTGAACAGGGCGGTGTACGTCCTGTATTAGTTTTGCAAAACGATATTGGAAACCGTTTCAGTCCTACTGTTATTGTCGCTGCCATCACTGCCCAGATTCAAAAGGCAAAATTGCCAACACATGTCGAAATTGATGCTGAAAAGTATGGCTTTGAACGGAACTCTGTTATTTTATTGGAACAAATCAGAACGATCGATAAACAACGATTAACCGATAAAATAACACAATTGGACAGTAACATGATGGAACGTATCGATAGAGGATTAGAAATTAGTTTAGGGTTGACTGATTTCTAATCCTCTATCTTCAAAACACCCTTGCTTTTATAAAATGAGGCAAGGGTGTTTTTGGCTTATCTGAGAAAAATATGACAGATCTTGTAAAAATGTAATGGAATATTAATCGAAAAAACGATGATTTTATTGTAAACTATTAGATAGAAAACAAAATAGCGGAGGTTGGAAAAATGCCTGAAGCATTACGTAGAATTGTAATAGAGAACAGTGATGTGATTTCTAAAAATTGGTTAGATGAAATAACAGAAAAGCGTAAGTCTGACTATACTTCTAATATTTCTGATAGTTTATACCATACAACAAACCAAGAATTCATCAATGTGATTTTCTCCAGTATTAATCGGCGAGGAGATACTGGGGAGATGGATAATTTTGCAGAACGCTTGATAAATCTTGGTTGGCCGTTGAGCTATATAACAGACGGTTTACAAACTTTTAGAAGAGTAACGATTGATTTTATTTTAAGTCAATCTGATCAGGTAGATACAGAGGAATTTTCACGTATTTTAAATATAGTAGAGGATTGGGTAGAACCAATAATCAACCAACTTGTGAACCAATATTCAGGAAGCTGGGAAAATACCGTTTCTCTTCAGAGGATGGCATTGCAGGAATTATCTGCTCCACTTATCCCAGTCATGGAAAACATTACTGTCATGCCTTTAATCGGAACCATTGACACAGAACGTGCTAAATTAATCATGGAAAATCTTTTAGAAGGCGTTATGAAACACAATTCGGAAGTTGTGTTAATTGATATTACAGGTGTGCCAGTAGTTGATACGATGGTAGCACACCATATCATTCAGGCTGCCGAAGCAGTACGATTAATTGGAGCAACTTGTATATTAGTAGGTATTCGCCCAGAAATTGCTCAAACAATTGTCAATTTAGGTATTGATTTAAGTAAATTCCCGACAAAAAGCTCCTTAAGAAAAGGTTTTAATACTGCGTTAAAATTGACGAACCGCGAAATAGTTGATCTAGATAACTCTAAGGAAGATGATATAACTAAAATTATTGACTCACTTAAATAAGGAGGTGCTTCTATGAGAATACCAATATTAAAACTGCACAACTATTTATTGGTATCCATTCAAATCGATCTTGATGACCAAACTGCAATTGATTTTCAAGAGGACTTACTTAGTAAAATACATAAAAGTGGCGCAACTGGAGTGGTTATCGATTTAACCTCTGTCGATATTATTGATTCCTTTATAGCAAAAGTTTTAGGTGACGTTGTATCAATGTCAGATTTAATGGGAGCAAAAGTTGTACTAACAGGTATTCAACCAGCTGTTGCGATGACCTTAATCGATTTAGGTATTCATTTGCAAAATGTACCTACAGCACTTGATTTAGAACAGGGGCTGATTAAACTTCGCCAGGAACTGGAGGAGTAGAGATGATAACAAAATCAAGTGTGCAAATAAAAAAAGAATGGGATATTGTTGGTGCAAGACAGATGGGCAGGAAATTAGCGAAAGAGCTGGGGTTTGGTACAGTAGATCAAGCTAGAATTGCGACTGCAATATCGGAATTAGCTAGAAACATTTATTTATATGCAGAGGAAGGGCAAGTAGCCTATGAAACAGTGGAAGATATGAATAAAACAGGATTAAAAATCATCGCATCGGATAAGGGACCTGGTATTAATGATTTAAGTAAAGCCATGGAGGATGGTTTTTCTACCTCAGGTGGGCTTGGTGCTGGATTACCAGGTGTAAAAAGATTAATGGATATCTTTGATATAGTGTCTGAACCAGGTAAGGGTACGACCATAACGACGATCAAATGGGTTCGTTAAAATAGATGTGCTGATATTATAGAGTTCATTTTACCCTTCTACCATCATGAATATTGTTGATTTTTAAATTTGTAGCAATCGTAGTTTAGGAGGTAATGAGATGGAGCCCTATAAGTTCGATGTCAACAACTATAGAAGTTTATTAAAAAAATATATTGCTTCACAAGATGAAACATCATTATATCAAGCAGAACAATTTAGTAAGCTATCGATGCAGCACAATATATCTCCTGAAGAAATTATTAATGTTCATATACAGGCACTGAAAGATTTATATCCAGATTTACCCGCAGAAATCGATTCTTCCATGAATTTTCTTTTGGAAACTATGATTTCATATGGATTGGCATATCAGGAATTTCAATCATTGAGGGAGAAGCAGGGAGAACTGGAATCTGAAATCTCTGTAGCAGCGAATATGCAGCAGACTCTATTGTCTACTATAAAGCCTGATATCGAAGGGCTGGATATCGGTGCAATTAGTGTACCTGCTCACCAAATGAATGGTGATTACTATCATTTTGTAACAGATAAATCTAACAATTTAGGCATTGCAATTGCTGATGTTATTGGGAAAGGTATCCCAGCAGCGTTAGCAATGTCTATGATCAAATATTCCTTGGACAGCTTTCCCGAAACAATGAGGAACCCGAGTGTCATTTTGGAAAATCTAAATCGAGTAGTAGAGCGAAATGTTGACACTAGCATGTTTATCACAATGTTTTATGGTCTATTTAATCATCAGACGGGCTCTTTACAGTTTTCTTCTGCTGGTCATGAGCCCGGATTTTATTATTGTGCAGCCAAAGATCAATTTTTTGAAATCAAGACCAAAGGTTTAGTCTTAGGTGTTTCTGGGCAGGCAACATATGAACAGTTAGAGATTACCATGGAGTCTGGTGATATGGTTGTATTGTTAACTGATGGTGTAACAGAGTGCCGCATCGGAGATCGTTTTATTGAAACGGAAGAAGTGCTCGAAGTTATTCGAAGGTATATGCATTTACCTGCACAGGAAGCAGTACGGTTAGTATATCGTCATTTTGAACGATTGCAGGATTTCCAGTTAAGAGATGACTTTACACTTATCTTTTTAAAAAAATAGTTTAAGCAAAATAGAAACAGGGAATGGTGAAGGGTAAGTATGGTGCCTGCATGGATAGATCTTCACTGCAATATAGGACAACTATTTAACATGCATAGCAGGATGACGAGGAGGTAACCGTTTTGAATTTAAATATTGAGCAGAATGTAGATGGTAAAACAAAAGAGTTAAAATTAGCTGGGGAGATTGATGCTTATACTGCACCTAAGCTGAAAGATGCTCTTTTGCCATTAACGAAGCGTGAGGGTACGACAGTCGTTGTGGATTTAGAACTTGTTAACTATATGGATAGTACAGGGTTAGGAGTTTTTATAAGTGCTCTGAAATCTGCGAAAGAAAATGATAGCGATTTGAAATTAGTCGCCCTACAAGAGCGCGTTAGACGCTTGTTTGATATTACTGGATTAGATAGTATTATTAATATTGACTCAACGGTACGAGGTGGGAAATAAAATGGAATCCTTTGACTTCATCGAAATGAAAGTACCCGCAAAAGCAGAATATGTAGGGGTAATCAGGTTAAGCACTTCTGGGATTGCTAACCGAATGGGATTTAGCTACGAAGAAATAGAAGATTTAAAAGTAGCCATTTCGGAAGCAATATCAAATGCAACTGAACATGCCTATGAAAATGAAGATGGTGGAGAGGTAACAGTTGGATTTGGTGTTTATCAGGATCGTTTAGAAGTCATGGTCGCTGACCGTGGCGGCAGTTTTGATCTGCAAAAAGTAAAAAAAGATATAGGACCCTATGAGAACAGTCAATCAATAGAAGATTTGCGTGAAGGAGGCTTTGGCCTGTTCTTAATTGAAGCTCTAATGGACAAGGTAGAGATCAAAAATGATTATGGTGTGATTGTATTAATGACCAAATACCTCCATGAAAACGAGGTGGATATCAATGACGACCAAATCTCGACCACACAATAATCGTGAGGATGAGGTTTATCAGTGGATTCGATCCTTTCAAGAGAATCCTGATGATCAGGCATTACAAGAGAAAATCGTCTTAACTTATCAAAACCTTGTTCAATCACTTGCACGAAAATATGCAAAAAATGAGATGATTTACGAGGATCTTGAACAAGTTGGCATGTTAGGACTGCTAGCAGCTATAAGAAGATATGACCCTGAAGTAGGCAAATCTTTCGAATCCTTTGCTATTCCTACCATAATTGGAGAAATCAAACGGTTTATTCGTGATAAAACATGGAGTGTTCATGTTCCTAGACGGATTAAAGAATTAGGTCCAAAAATTAAAAAAGCGACAGAGATTTTAACGACAGAAAATCAAAAATCACCTACGATAAAAGAGATTGCTAATTATATAGAAGTATCGGAAGAAGAAGTTCTTGAAACAATGGAAATGAGTCAGAGCTATAATGCGTTATCGGTTGATCGTAAAATTGAGGCAGATTCGGATGGTAGTGAAGTATCGTTGCTAGATCTAATTGGCAATCAAGAGTCTGGTTATGAAGATGTGGATCGCCAAATGTTACTTGAAAAAATCATGCCGATATTAAATCACCGAGAGCAACAAATTCTTCAATATACTTACTTTGAGAATAAGAGCCAGAAAGAAACTGGAGAATTACTTGGAATATCACAAATGCACGTATCAAGAATACAACGACATGCACTAAAGAAACTTCGTGAAGCTCTACATGCTGAAAATATGGAGGCCATTCGTTAATGCAAAAGCGACATCAAGTAGAAGTTTCCGTTTTTCAAAAAGCGAAAAAAGGTAATTACTATTGTGGAGATAGTTATTTTTACCATGAATCTGATGGAAAGTTTATTTGTGCATTAGCTGATGGACTCGGCAGTGGTGAATTCGCAAAAGAATCATCACAAGTTGTGATGGAAGTGATTCAAGATAATAAAGATGATTCTGTTGCATCCATGATGAGAAAAAGTAATGAAAAATTGATAGGAAAACGTGGTGTAGTCCTAGGGATTTTACAGCTTGACTTAGAATCAAAGCGTTATGCCTATTCGTCGATAGGGAATATTGGTTTAATTACGATCACTACAAACGCTATTAAAAAGCGAAATATTCCACAGGCTGGCTATTTAAGTGGATACGATCGGCCGTTTAAAGTGATGACAGACAAGCTAGAAGAAGGTATGATTTTTGTCATGTTCTCAGATGGTGTAACACCGAAGGCAGTTTCTGATTCTTATTTTCTTCATCAGGAAGTAGAGCATATTACGGATACTTTTGCCTACGTAAATCAACAAAAATTAAATGACGACACTACCTTAATTGCCATGAAATACAAAGAGGAATCCCGGTGACGGGGTTCTTTTTTAGCTTATAGATACTTACGTAATTAATGGACTGGGTGAGGATTGGCAAGGAGCGAGATCGGATAGCGAAAGTAGCGGTAAGTTGAAAGGTTCCCTACAGTAATTAGGTTTTATGTGAACTAACCTTTTCTTTTTGTTAAAATAAAGGAGGAGTTGTATGAAGGAGGAAACACATTGGCAAATAGTGAAGAATACATTGAATTAATTAATGCTGTAACCCACAGAACAAAAGTTAATCAAAAAGCAGTAAAAAGTGTTATTCAATTATTAGAGGAAGGAAATACTGTCCCATTTATCGCACGTTATCGAAAAGAGATGACAGGCTCACTCGATGAAGTACAAATTAAAGATATTCAAGACGCATGGAATTACGTAAATGCATTAACCGATCGTAAAAAAGAAGTGATTAGGTTAATAGATGAACAAGGAAAATTGACAGAAGAACTACGACAAGAAATTGAACAAGCAACACAACTTCAAAAGGTAGAAGATTTATATCGACCATATAAACAAAAACGTCGGACTAGGGCAACCATCGCCAAAGAAAAAGGTCTGGAACCGTTAGCCGAAACAATATATAAACAGCAGAATATCGATCTTGCGTTAGCTGCTGACTATTTATCAGAAGAACAAGAATTACATACGATTGATGAAGTGCTTGCTGGTGTGCAAGATATTATAGCAGAGTGGATAGCAGATGAACCTAAATACCGTGAGCACATTCGAAAGCAAACACATCAAAAAGGTTTGATTACATCCAAAGCGAAGAAACCAGAGTTAGACGAAAAGAAAATCTATGAGATGTATTATGAATACAGTGAAGCAGTAAGCAAAATTGTATCGCACCGAATTTTAGCTCTTAATCGTGGTGAGAAAGAAGATGTGCTGAAGGTTACGATAGAACCACCGATAGATAGTATCCTGGAGTATCTACACAAACAAGTTATAGAAAAAGCTGCTACAACACAAATAAAGGAATTTTTAGTGCAAGTTATTGAAGATAGCTATAAGCGATTGACACAACCATCTGTGGAAAGAGAAATACGCTCTGCTTTATCAGAGGTAGCGGAAGAGCAAGCAATCGATATTTTTTCTAAGAACCTGAAAAGCTTGTTGTTACAACCACCTTTAAAAGGGAAATATGTTCTAGGTGTTGACCCGGCGTTTCGGACAGGATGTAAACTAGCGGTGGTTGATGATACAGGTAAGATGAAAGCAATTGATGTTATATATCCAACTGCACCTAAAAATGATACGGAAGGTGCAGAGAAAAAGGTCATCCAATTTTTAAAAGAATATCCAGTAGAGTTAATTGCGATTGGCAATGGTACTGCTTCAAGAGAAACAGAACAGTTTATCGCGAGTGTAATTGATAAGCATCAGCTAGACATTGCTTATATTATTGTTAATGAGGCAGGAGCAAGTGTATACTCTGCGTCCAAATTAGCTCGAGAAGAATTTCCGGATTTACAAGTCGAAGAACGAAGTGCAGTTTCCATTGCTAGACGTATTCAGGACCCTCTTGCTGAGTTAGTCAAAATAGAACCAAAAGCAATTGGTGTTGGCCAATACCAACACGATGTTAGTCAAAAGAGATTAGCTGAATCGTTAACTTTTGTAGTGGAAACAGCGGTAAACCAGGTTGGCGTGAACGTCAATACGGCTTCGTCTTCCCTTTTACAATATGTGTCAGGTTTAAACAAAACGGTAGCAAATAATATCGTAAAATACCGTGATGAACATGGAAAATTCACCAATCGTAAACAGTTAAAGGATATACCAAGGCTTGGGAATAAAACGTATGAGCAAAGTATTGGCTTCTTAAGAGTAGTTGATGGTGATGAGCCATTGGATCGTACCCCGATTCATCCTGAATCTTATGCGGCGACAAATCAGATTTTAACTGACATGAATTTTACTGTTGCTGATTTAGGAACAGAGCAACTAAAGGAACGAGTTAAGCAGTTGGATAAAAAAGCATTAGCAAATAGGTTGGAAATTGGCTTGCCAACGTTAGAAGATATTCTTAAAGCTTTAGCAAGTCCAAACCGAGATCCCCGTGATGATTTACCAAAACCGTTGTTAAAGAAAAATGTCCTATCAATGGAGGATCTGCAAAATGGAATGGAACTACAAGGGACTGTTCGAAATGTAGTCGACTTTGGTGTGTTCGTAGATATTGGGGTAAAACAGGATGGGTTAGTCCATATTTCGAAAATGTCTACTGAATTTGTAAAGCATCCGATGGACATTGCCTCTGTAGGTGATGTAATTACAGTTTGGGTAGATCAAGTAGATCTCGAGAAACAACGAATTGCTTTAACGATGATTCCATCATAAAAAGAGTAAAAGGGTACTTTATTACGGCATCAATCGTCCGTAAATCCACACTTCCATGTTTAAGTAAAATATAGAAGCTAACTGAGGGTAACGGACGCTCCTACTGATCGTTTCACAACCATCAGTGGAATATAAAAGTCAAGCCGACTCTATAGATATCGGTGCCCTTTTACTCAGCTTTATTTTTTTCTTCACTATCACAGTAGAAAAACCAGCATTGATTTAACAAACGAATTTGATATTTATTTTTATGAAGAAATGCTCCCGCTAATTGTCTTTTAAGCCAATTAGGCATGTTAATCATCCTTTAATTAATGATGTTGCTTTATATTATGTAATATGATGGATAGGTGTGAAAGTATGAAAGTGATGACACAGGCTGAACTAGAGAAACTTACAAAAGATATTTCCAATGAAGTGTTCAAGAAGCCATTTATGGATGAAGTTCGATTTAATAATCGATTACGAACAACAGGTGGTCGTTACATACCTGCTAAAAGGGTAATTGAATTAAATCCAAAGTATTATAAAGAACTAGGATATGACGAATTTGTTGGTATTATTAAGCACGAACTCTGTCATTACCATCTTCATATAGAAGGAAAAGGATATCAGCATCGTGATCCAGAATTCAAACAGCTTTTAAAAGCAACTAACTCACCGAGACACTGCAATCCATTACCATCGATCCAAAGTAAGTTTAAATATGAGTACCAATGTTCTTCTTGCTATCATGTATATAAAAGAAGAAAAAGAATCCAGCTAGATAAGTATCGTTGCGGTAAGTGTAGAGGAAAATTAATATTGCTAAAAAATAAATAAAATTTTTCTGGAATGCTATTGACTAAGGTCTAAACAATATGATAAATTATATTGGCGTCACTTTGAAAAGGGTCTTTATAGATGAGTGACAGCAACGAAAAAATAATATAAAAACAGTTGACATTTCGATGTGATTGTTATATTATATTTAACGTCGTCAATGTGAGTTGATTCATTATTCCACAGTAGCTCAGTGGTAGAGCAATCGGCTGTTAACCGATCGGTCGTAGGTTCGAATCCTACCTGTGGAGCCATGGAGAAGTACTCAAGTGGCTGAAGAGGCGCCCCTGCTAAGGGTGTAGGTCGCGTAAGCGGCGCGAGGGTTCAAATCCCTCCTTCTCCGCCATTAATACTTTCATTAATGGCCCGTTGGTCAAGTGGTTAAGACACCGCCCTTTCACGGCGGTAACACGGGTTCGAATCCCGTACGGGTCATCCTTATTATGTATAATGTAAAAATAAATAGGTCCGGTAGTTCAGTTGGTTAGAATGCCTGCCTGTCACGCAGGAGGTCGCGGGTTCGAGTCCCGTCCGGACCGCCATGTTGGGCTATAGCCAAGCGGTAAGGCAACGGTTTTTGGTACCGTCATGCGCTGGTTCGAATCCAGCTAGCCCAGCCATTTTTTTGACTAAAAATAGGTTAGATTATTCGTCTTAATGACGAATATAGTATTCGATCCGTTTGATCGATTCTTCACAAAGTAAGTGCAGATCAGGGATCAAAATAAAGAAATGTAGTGAAGGATGCTTCTACTGTTATTCTGATTCTGCTGTAAGTAGTTTCTGAAAGCAGCAAGCGAGCTACCGTCGTGATGACATTGCAACAAGAGCCATTAGCTCAGTTGGTAGAGCATCTGACTTTTAATCAGAGGGTCGGAGGTTCGAATCCTCCATGGCTCACCATTTATATTAATGTATATGGGTAGCGAGCGGTCGTGGCGGAATGGCAGACGCGCTAGGTTGAGGGCCTAGTGGGAGGTAATCCCGTGGAGGTTCAAGTCCTCTCGACCGCATTAAAAAACAACTTAAAAAAACTATTGACTTAGTCAGACGCGCTGTGTTATATTAATAGATGTCGCTTTAATAAATAAGCGCCCGTAGCTCAATTGGATAGAGCGTTTGACTACGGATCAAGAGGTTAGGGGTTCGACTCCTCTCGGGCGCGCCATAACCGGGAAGTAGCTCAGCTTGGTAGAGCACTTGGTTTGGGACCAAGGGGTCGCAGGTTCAAATCCTGTCTTCCCGACCAGTCGATCACATTAATAGATGTTTCTTCATATAATATTTTATTGTATGCGGGTGTAGTTTAGTGGTAAAACCTCAGCCTTCCAAGCTGATGTCGAGGGTTCGATTCCCTTCACCCGCTCCATCGTAAATGGGCCTGTAGCTCAGCTGGTTAGAGCGCACGCCTGATAAGCGTGAGGTCGGTGGTTCGAGTCCACTCAGGCCCACCATTTATATTTTTGATCTTTGAAAACTGAACAAAACAACCAGTATGATTTTAAACATGAAACAAGCTAGCTTATAGAAGCGAGCAAGGTCAGATGTTACCGATTAAGAACGCGACGTCCTGTCGCAACATCGGCATCAGCACATCCATGTGCAAGTCTTTTATTGAGAGTTTGATCTTGGCTCAGGACGAACGCTGGCGGCGTGCCTAATACATGCAAGTCGAGCGCGGGAAGCTAACAGATCT
>NZ_JBQHXU010000013.1:0-94222 GCF_052063305.1 Gracilibacillus sp. HCP3S3_G5_2
TGAGCCAAGATCAAACTCTCAATTAAAGTTGACTTGCACTCGCTTCTATAAGCTAGCTTGTTTCATGTTTAAAATCATACTGGTTGTTTTGTTCAGTTTTCAAAGATCAATGTTGTGTCGTTTTTTGCGACGAAATATAATATATCACGTATCAAAAAGGAAGTCAATATCTTTTTTTGATTTTTTCTTTACTCGTTCATTTCTTCGTTTTCTAACGACGACAAGAGATAATATATCATAAACTTATGTAGCAAGCAAGAGGTTTTATGAAATATTTTTATTAAAAAAATACTATCTCTCTTATATAAATAAAGAGAGATAGTATCTTATTTGCTGCTATTCAATTTTCACTTTCTTCGGTATATACTTCTTAATCTCCTCTTCACTTCCCACACGTGTAAACAACTGAAACATAACCTTATACCTTTCACGCATTGCCTGTTTCACTATTTTATCTATTCGATGATCTTCTAAATCCATAAGCAGTTCTTCAAGTTCTCTTTTAATGACATACTGCAGTTCATGTTGCTCCTTATCATTAATTAATAATCCTAACATATTGTCCACCCCTGCTATCTTTATTTACCATTTACTCTCCCCGTCATTTAATGTCTATATTCCTTTTTTCTATCAAATATAAACATAATTAGACATCATATTAATGAAATACTGATCATATGATAGAGACAAGCCCCACTAAATGGAAGGGATGATTTTCGGTGAGACGTCTATATATTGTAGATATTAAAAAACAGAAAAAAGCATTCTTTATTATTCCAATTGCTTTATTTGTTGCACTGTTTTTATTTTTAGAATTTAATTATACCTCTACTGTTTTCTCGGATCAGGACAACCCACGAGCGTTAAATACAGGAAACACAAAACATGCTTCTATTGCTTTAACCTTTAACATCAGCCATGGCAGTGAACAAGTTATCCCTATATTGGAAAGGTTAAAAAAAGAAGATGTTCAAGCGACTTTTTTTGTGAGTGGTGAATGGGCTGAACGGCATCCGGACATATTAGAACAAATCGCAGAGGATAACCATGAAATCGGGATGCTTGGTTATCAATACCAGTCATATGTAGAACAAGAGATAGATGCAGTACGCAGTGATTTGAACAAAGCAAAGGACATTTTCTCCAAACTAGGTTACGAAGATATTTATTTGCTAAGAGCCCCTAACGGTCATTTGAACGAAGAAATTATCGGTTTAGCTGAAAGTCAGGGCCTAAAAGTGATTCATTGGAGTATTAATCCAAATGATTGGCAAAATCCAGGAACCGAGCAGATAACCAATCATATTCTAAATAATGTAGGCAATGGAGACATTATTTTACTCCATGCTTCTGACAGCGTAAAACAAACAGAGAAGGCACTTGAAAATGTTATTCCTAAGATAAAAAATGATAAAGAATTTTTGACTATTTCGGAGTTAATTACCCAAGCAGAAACTAATCAAGAAGAACTTCAATCCGAAAAAGAATAGACCATTCCCATGGAAGGTCTATTTCTTTTCGGTTAACCGATGGAGAATTAACAGCTGATATGTATTACATAAAATCAACGGTACAATCATCAACCAGGCATAATCTCCATTTTGCGTGCGTAAACCTGGAACCCACTCAATCGAAGTAATAACAACCATAAAGAAAAGTGCAGGAATAAACGCCTTTCTGTTTGTTTCTTTCGCTTTTATTCCCGCTATAATCCAACTATAAACAAATAATGCAATAGCAGTTAACAAGAATGGTGTAATCGTGCCATCCTCCACACTTCTATAGCGGAAATAAACCAGATCAAAGAGAGCAAACGCAATGATAACAACTTGAACGGTTGGCCAGTAACCACGAAATACCCCTAAAGCAAATTGATTGACTGTTAAATATGCAAAAAAGCCCATTTGACTAATCAAGCTAAAAACAAAACCCATACCAATGAAAAATATTAATAAACCTAATATTTCAAACCAATCAAAAGGATTCAGATTCTCTGCATAAACGCCTGCTTTAACAAAAAAACTTACAATCAGGGTGGAAAATCCTCCTAAAAGTAACGTAGAAAAGAACAATCGAACAACATTACGACTTTTCAAAATAAAATCCCCCTACTATTTATATCTCGTTAAGTATTTTACCACGAACTTCACTTTTTTTCGCTTGCCATACATATTAAATTATAAATGACTCCATATTATAAATACAGGTTATTTTTTTATAAGAAAGGTAGCGGTAAATATGAACCGACTTCTATATATACTATTTATTTCTCTACTGCTGCTTTCAAGCTGCGGCGGTGGTGGTGGTAACACTACAGGAAATAACGAAAATGATGGCTATGAAGGAACAAAACAAATGGTCGCAGATATTCTTAAAACAGATGAAGGAAAAAAGGCGATTACGGAAGTCTTGTCTAGTGATGATATGCAACAAACTTACGTGGTCGATTCAAAAGTAGTAAAAGATGCCATAACAGAGACGCTTTCCTCTGATAAAGGGAAAGAATTTTGGGAGAAGATGTTTCAAGACCCCAAGTTTGTAGAATCCTTCGCGACGTCATTACAGGATAAACAAGAAGATGTCACCAAAAATTTAATGAGTGACTCCGAATATCAGAAGAAATTAATCGAAATACTCAGCAATCCAGAAATGGAACAACAAACAATGTCCGTTTTGACAAGCCAACAATTTCGTTCACATTTAGAAAAAGTAATTGAAGAAACGTTTAATTCACCTATGTTCCAAGCAAAAATTGCAGATTTACTATTAAATGCTGCCAAAGAAATGCAACCTTCTGGACAAGGCCAAGGTTCTGGATCCGAACAATCCGGTGGCTCTAGCGATGAACAAGGACAGCAGCAAGAGCAAGAAGGACAAGGGCAGGGACAAGGACAGCAACAAGGCAGCTAAAAAGGCTATGAACTGTGACTACTAAAAAAAAGTGGAGCTAAAAAATGGCTCCACTTCCTTCTTATTAGAAAAAAGGCTAGTTTTTGTTATAGCCAAACCGGCCGTGGTTTCCTTTTGGTTCATTCGATTTCATACGTTGCTTTACACATTTCCTCATTAAAATTGGTTCATAATTTGTTTTGCCACCTCTAAATATTCTTTACCATTAGGATGGTCTTTCTGGTATACAGATGGAGCAAATACTCCTTCTTCTTCATATGGCTGTTGTAGGGAAAGTCGGCCAATTACTTTCGTATCGAGCACTTCCGCTAGCTTATCTCCCCCACCTTTACCGAATACAAATTCCTTTTCACCAGTTACTTTACTCTCAAAATAAGACATATTTTCAATAACGCCTAATATTTCATGGTCGGTGTTAATCGCCATTTGACCAGCACGAGCTGCAACAAATGCCGCAGTGGGATGTGGCGTAGTAACAATTAATTCTTTCGATGACGGTATCATATTGTGTACATCTAAAGCTACATCTCCTGTGCCTGGAGGCAAGTCCAACAATAAATAGTCAAGCTCTCCCCACTCTACCTCTTTAAAGAAGCTTGTTAGCATTTTACCAAGTCTTGGGCCACGCCAAATAACAGGGGAATTATCTTCTACAAAAAAGCCCATCGACATAATCTTGACACCAAAGCGTTCTACCGGCACAATTTTATTGCCTTTCAGTTTCGGCCTTTCTTCAACTCCCATCATATCTGGAACACTAAATCCATAGATATCAGCGTCAATAATACCAACTTTTTTTCCTAGTCTAGCTAAAGCAACTGCAGTGTTTACTGTAACAGTTGACTTGCCGACACCACCTTTACCACTGGCAATGGCAAGAAAGTTTGTTTGAGAAGCTTTGCTAAGTAAAGAGGGATCTTCTTCCTTTGTTGGCTGGAATTTAGCGATTACTTCTTCTGGTAACTGGCTAAACCGTAGCCCAACCGTCGCTGCTCCCAATTGTTTTAACGCTCCAACTAATTCTTGTTGCAGCTGCATTTGTTCTGCTGTATTTGTCTTAGCTATAGCTAACTTAACACTGACGTGATTTTTTTCTTCCTTAATGGAGACCTCCACAATGCCATTAGTTTCTTTAAAAGTCTTATGGAGGAAAGGGTCTTTCATTTTATACAAAAGATCGATTACATTTTGTTCTGTTAGCAAAATAGGTCACCTCGATATAAACTATTTAATCCTATTTGCTAGTATAACATAATTTAAGCATTATCTTAGTGAGATGCATCAACTGTTATCCGTTTGTTCTATCATATACTGCAAAATACCTTCATATATGCTTGCCGCCATTTTTCTCTGATAGTCTGGGGACTTTAATAATTCTTTTTCATCCTCATTCGACAAAAATCCAATTTCTACCAAAGCGCCAGTTGTTTCTGTATATTTTAGAATGTATACTTGACTCATGGCCAACGCTTCTCGATTGGTATTCTCTAAATTACGGCGGATTTCTGCTTGAATGGCTTTCGCTAATAATTCATTCTGTTCTTTCCCAGGATGAAAAAAGGTTTGCGCGCCTCTCCATTGTTTACTAGGTAGCGCATTTAAGTGAATGCTAAGAAAAAGGTCGGCTTCTTTCTCCTCAATAAAAGCTACACGGTTGTGAATATCTTCGGATTTTCGTCGCGATAAGCCCTTGGTTTCATCCTGAGCCAAATCATAGTCACCCTCTCTCGTGAGATAGACAATGGCTCCTGCCTGTTGCAGATAATCCTTGAGCATATTCGAAACATCCAAGGCAATATCCTTCTCCTGTGTATCATCCGATGCTTCAGCACCACCATCGACACCACCATGACCCGGATCAAGAACAATAGTTTTTCCAGCAAGTGGTAGTGACCATGTTTGCCATGAGTCCAACGATCGCTGCATCGGGTATTGCATAAGTATAATCAATAAGAATAAACCAACTAACCACAGGACAACTTTAAATATCTTCGGCATCCGATTTTCCCCCTATTATTCTCCTGTAATCACTATATGGGACAAGCGGAAAAGTTATGCCGATATTATGAAAAGAATATCGATAAAACCAAACAAACAGCACCACCTGAAAGCCCTGCAGGAAATAGCCCAACTGCATAGAAAACACTATAAAAGCGATTTTTTGCCTGAATTACGAAGAAGCATAGCAAGCACATCACGGTTTAACGATACTTTATCTCATAAAAAACAAAGAGATTGGGACGTAACCTAATCTCTTCACATCAACTACGTATTATTGCACAATATAGGGATACTTTTCATGAACTTACGTTTTATGATATCGAGTGCAAAGCATCCGCTCTGGCTGATCATTTCGCTTTCCGAGGGGCAAAAACCCGTGGAAAGGAAAGTGAACAGCCGGAGCGATTGTTACGCAGCTATAGCCTCTCAACAATTAGTACGAAGCAACATAAGTTAGTGCATAGTATGTTCCTATAAATATGAAAAAAATCCAAACGATTTCAAGGTCTATTTGAAAATCGTTTGGATTTTTGTGCTTATACATTTCTTTTATTTCAGCATCCTTTACTTTATTATGCTATTTGCTCTTTGTTTTTTCGATTTTTTGAAAAAAACAGTTGTAAAACAAGGATAATGGCCAGTATCGCTACCGCAATAATATCTGTCAGCAAATTATGCTGGATAAATAATAAAGCAGTCACCAGCGCAAGTATTCTTTCAATCCAATGATATTTTCTTATCAACCAATTTTGAATGAATGATGCAAATGCAATCATCCCCACTGTTGCGGTAAAGATTGCCCAAATCATCTCATACCAGCTCACATCCGTAAGCAATAAAATAGTCGGATTCAAAGTAAATACAAATGGCAATAACAAAGCAGCAGAATCATATTTAAACCCTTGAACACCAGTCCGCACAGGTCCTGCTTTAGCTATCCCAGCTGTAGCATAGGCTGGTAAGTTAATCGGTGGTGTATCATCTGCTAATACTCCATAGTAAAGGACAAATAAATGTGCAATTAAAACATGAACACCCATATCTGTTAATACCGGAGCCACAATTGCTGCCAATACAACGTAAGTTGCCGTTGTTGGTAGGCCTAAACCTAATAGTAAACATGCAAATACGGTTAAAATTAACGCAAAATATAATTGTGTATTATCTGTTACTAAAAAGCTTGGCATAGCATTAGTTAATGTTTCACTAAAACCAATGACAATCCTTGTAAATTTAGTAGATAAACCTGACGTTGTGATCACACCAATAAGGATACCAGCAGTCGCACATGCTACAATAATTGATAAAGCATTTCGTGCAGCAGTTTCAAAACCTGCTAACGTTTGCTTCCAACCAAAATGAACCGGTGGTGAATCTATTTTCATTTTCTTTTGCGATAAAGCAAAGATCAGGGCAATCCCTAAACTAATTAATAGCAAAATTAATATCTCTGACTTCCACCTAATTGTCTCCGCACTAAAGAAATTGATGTTAAAGATATCATTTAATGCTCGTAAACCTTGATTAATCGGGTCCATTAAAAGTTGTAGCAATAATGTGACGACGATTACCCCTGCTGCAATAAGCGCTGTACGACCAAGGTTGTCTTTGAAACGTTGCACAAAAACTGCTAGAACTAATAGCACAATAATCGAGAAGAATGCCGAGTTATTAACCGAAACCCGAACATATACGAGATAATACAGCAATGCGATTATCGGTATTAATAAATAACCTTGCTGCATTAAGAGCTTCCGACCTGACGCTAATTCACTCCGATCCATCCCTGTTATACCGTGTTTGGAAGCTTCAAAATGAACCATGAATAAAATTCCAACATAGGCTAATAACGCAGGAATAATGGCACTTTGAATAATTTCATAATAAGGAATTCCTGTGAACTCAACCATAATAAAGGCAGCCGCCCCCATAATAGGCGGTAAAAATTGTCCACTCGACGATGCAGCAACTTCTACACCACCAGCAACGTGCGGTTTGAAACCAACTCGTTTCATTAAAGGTATCGTGAAAGTACCAGTAGTTACAGCGTTTGCTGTTGAACTTCCCGAAATACTCCCCATCAAACCACTTGCTACAACACTAGCTTTAGCTGGTCCACCTTTATATCGGCCAAACAGTCGTAACGCCAGATTGATAAACATCTTTCCAGCACCTGTCGATTCAAGTATGGCTCCAAAAAGAATAAATATAAAGACAAACTGGGCTGATGCATAGATTGGGGTTCCAAAAATACCATTGTTACGATAAGTAATTTCATAAACGAATCGCTCAAAATCACCTCGTGTATGGTGAAATTGACCTGGCATGTACTCCCCCAAAAAGAAATAAGCGATAAAAACAAGGGCAATGATAACGAGTGGTTTCCCTACTACACGCCTTGTTGCTTCCAGCACTAAAATAATTAAAAGCAGACCAACAAATAGGTCCAAGTCTGTAGGTCGTCCTGACATAATAGAGGTTGCCGTTTGCTTCTGAATAATATAGGTTCCAACCCCCAAAGAGATAATTGCTAATCCAACGTCATACCAAGGTATAGATGTTTGGCTGAGACCTTTTTTAATTGGAAAAATACAAAAAACTAGGATTAATCCAATTGTTAAATGCAATATTAAAAATGTTTTGGATCCTATACCGGGTAATCCAAACCCAGCAACATATAAATGAAAAGCAGATAAAAAAACACTAATGGCTAATACTATTATAGCCCAAAAACTACGTAGTTCACGGTCACTCCCCTCTAACTCTTGGAGCATTTTCTTCTGGCTGTCATCCATCTTACATCCCTCTTTCTACATAAATTTACTTAATTGTGAAAGTCCGTACAAATCCCTCCCACCAGGATAAGTCGATTACATCGATTTCGATAATTTTTTTAACAAAGGGTTCTTTAGACAGGTAAATGGTTTGATCACGAAAGGAAAATGTGTGTGGATACAGGTTGGAAGGTTTCATTCTTAATACTCCTCCATGAATAGGACGGTTTATATTTCTCATTACATAAAAACCGTCTTTCAACTCAACATCACCTTCCCTCTGATAGGGCATTCCCGCTCCAAATGACTTTGTCCAACTTTCCATCGTCACCAATTCACCCGAAGTGGAGAATTGAAATACTTCTTTTACAGGAGATTTTTCTACTGAATGAATATATTCGTGGGAGAATGTTTCACCTTGGTCTATCTCACTTGTCCACAAAGCTTCTCCGGTATTCATGTCTGTAATAACTAGGAGATATTGAGGTCGATGCCATAAAAGTAAGCTTAACAAAAGAGTAATCACTACAACTATTACGATCATAAATTTCGGAAAAAAGGCATTGCTCAGTAGCAATGCCCTTTTTTTGTTTGTAACAGTTGCTCTTTTATTGTTCATCGAAATAGCGCTGTGCCCCTGGGTGTAAATCAATTGACATACCATCTTGTGCCGTATCAATTGTTAGATCGTTCCCTCGCTCATGGGCATTTTGCATGGCATCTAAATTGTCGAAAATAGACTTCACTAATTCATAAACTTGATCTTCAGGCAAATCATCTCTTACAATCAACATTGCTTGAACTGCTACTGTTGTTGCTGTTGCGTCAAAGTTTTCATACGTATTTTCATCTAAATCTTCTCTTACATAGTATGGATATTCTTCTTCTAATTGGGCAATTTTATCTTCATTGATACTTACAATTTTAATATCTGCACTTGCAGCTAATTCCTGAATACTTCCCGTTGGCGTACCTGCAGTTACAAATGCAGCGTCAATGTTACCATCTTGTACGTTTGTTGATGCATCACCAAAGTCCATCCATTCAGGACTGATGTCATCAAATGTCATATCATGTGCAGCTAAGATTTGTTCCGCATTCGCTTCAGTACCGGAACCAACGTCACCGACTGCTACACGTTTACCTTCTAAATCTTCTACTGTTTCAATACCACTATCAGCTAATGTGACAATTTGAATTGTTTCCGGATAGATAGTAAATGCACCACTAAAGCCGTCAACGACTTCTTCAAACATATTCGTACCTTCTTGAGCATAATAAGCAACATCATTTTGAATAAGCGCAAATTCAGCTTGGCCATCACTTAACTCATTAGCATTAACAACTGATGCACCACTGGAAATACCTGTTGCACTAACGCCATCAACGTTCTGATCCATAATTTCCGCCATTGCAACACCTAGCGGAAAGTAAACACCAGCTTCTCCACCAGTTAATACAGTAATATTTTCCACCCAATCTTCTGAAGCTTCTCCACCTTCTTCACTTTCTTCCGCATCGCCTTCTTCAGGTGCTGCTTCTTCAGTTGTTCCTTCATCATCAATGGCGTCATCTGATGCATCACCACATGCTGCTAATACGACACCTAGTAATAAAAATAAGATAAAAAACAAACTAAACTTTTTCAAAGTTAAAACCCCCTTAATACTATTTATGATTCTGCACGACGGTGTATGTATCCGTTTGTAGAATATATTATACCTAATTATATAAAGAATTGAAATAATTTCGATACAAAAAGTTAGGAAACTTGACATGAGCAAGCGCTTGGTTTCTTTAAAACCAAGCACTTTTCTTCTTTAAAAATCGTATTCAGCATCTTTCTCTTCTCGAATTTTTTGATAGGTTTTCGTTAATGTAACGGTATCCTCTAGAAGTCGTTCTATTCGAAATTTGACATCATCATTGATAATTTCCTTCCGATAAAAATCGACATCTTCAATATAAACGTAACTTTGCACTACCTGTGCTTTCATATATCCGAGAATGGGTTTCAATTGCTGTTCAGGAATTAAATAATGTCGTTGTGAACCAGCTGTTACAATCATGCTTACCACTTTACCTTCTAAAGCACCCACAGGCAATAAATCAAAGATATTTTTTAACGTACCTGGAATAGATGCTTGAAATATTGGAGTGCCGATAATTAAAGTGTCAGCTTCCATAATTGTTTCGGTCACTGTTTTCGTATCTCCTTGATAGTCGAGATAATTTCTTCCGTCACTGAACTGAATATCTAGCTCTGCTAAGTCAAGCAATGTCACCTCTGCTTCTGGATATTTATCTAAAAGCATATCTACTGCATATTGGATTGCTGTTTTTGTTTTGGAACCGACAATGGAACCTGCTATTGCGACCACCTTCATTGACTGGACCTCCTTATTTAGCTGTGTATTTACGAATTGCTGGTAAGACCTCTTTGCCAATTAATTCAATATTTTTACGTAACTTATCAAATGGGACGCCACCAAAATCCATTTGGGCAATATACCGTTGATGACCAAATGTTTCATGCTGATATAATATTTTTTCAATTACTTCTTGCGGACTGCCGATGTTCATGATATCGTGCGGATGAGCTCCTTGAGCGAAGACTTGTTTTGAAAAACCTCTCCCATTGGTCTTTTTCATCCCTTCATTGATAAATGGGTACGTTTCCCGCTGCGCCTGCTGGGTAGTTTCTGCTAAATAAAAGAAACCAGCTGTTGCAATCGGGAAATCCTTAGGATCATTACCTCCCTGCTCAAGTGCTCCACGATACGAATCAATTGTCCGTTTAAACACGGATGCTGGTCCTCCTAACATGGCAACGAAAATCGGTACACCAGCATAACCTGCCTTAACAGCACTGGAAGGATGTCCCCCAACCGCTCGCCAAATTGGTAAAGGACCATTGAAAGGTCGTGGTAGAACATGGGCATTTTTGAGTGGAGCTCGAAACCGGCCTTCCCAATCTACATATTCGTTTTGATTAATCTGTAATAAAAGGTCAAATTTTTCTTCATATAGTTCTTCATAGTCGTGTAAATCATAGCCTAAAAGCTCAAAATTTCCGACACGCGAAGCCCTACCTGCAACAATTTCCGTACGGCCTTTTGAAATTAAATCTATTGTGGCAAAATCTTCAAACACTCTCACCGGATCAAGTGTACTAATAATAGTGGAAGAACTGATAATTTTTATTTTTTCGGTTGCTTGTGCAATTGCCGCAAGGACTACAGAATGTGCTTGGGTTGTAAAATAATCCTGATGGCTCTCCCCAACACTAAAAATATCTAAACCAGCATCTTCTGCTAGTTTCGCTAATTCAATAATTTCATCTAAGCGTTGACTAGCCGAAATCCTTTCACCCGTTTCTGGATTCGGCAAATGGTCACCTAATGTATATAATCCAAACTCTAATCCTTTCTTTGGATCGATGCGAAATTTTTCCATTCCAAACAACCTTTCTGTTATCAAAGTTTGCTATCACATGTTATTATGAATCATAGAAGCGAAAAATGTAAGTACGCACTTAAAAGTAATATAGTATCTAAAAAGATACTATAGCCGGAGCAACATAACTACCTGCCTTTATTTTCCCTTTCAGAATAATGAAAGAGCACAAAGGAGGAACAATGATGAAATATGAACCGAATGCCTGTCGAGTAGAAGATGCTTTAAGTATTCTGGTCGGTAAATGGAAACCTATCATTTTGTTACAATTACTGAATCATGGAACACAACGCTTTAATGAACTTAAGAAAAGTATGCCCGGCATTACACAAAAAATGTTAACGAAGCAGTTACGTGAACTAGAAGCGGAGGATATTGTCAATAGAGTGGTCTATCCAGAAGTACCTCCGAAGGTAGAATATTCGATATCAGAATATGGTAAAAGCCTTCAGCCTATTTTGGAAGCCATGCACGAGTGGGGGGTTAAACATACGTTGCATAAGCAGGAGAAGTTAAAAAAGCAGCATGGATAGAGTCTCACGTATATAGATACTTATATCAACAATTTATTACATGAATTCACGCCTCCGAAACATACTAATGCTAGGAGGCAGACTAGCATATGAAAATTACCTATATAACGATCCTATTTTTATTTTTTAGCGAACCTAATATTCCTAGTGACCTAGTGGTGACATATAATGGAGAACCTATTACAAGTGTCAGTCGCGCAGATTTTATGGTACCATTTTTTGATGAACCAGTGATTGACCAAGACAAGTATATCGAATTGGTAAAGGAGCTGGAGAAAAAAATTTACCAAGCACCAATAAATGCCGTGATCGACCAAAATGGCACGATAGTTCCTGGAGAAGTTGGCCATAAATTACATCGCCAGAAATTTCATGAATTATTTTATAGCTATTTTTTTCAAGGAGAGCCTGCCAATATAGAAGTTCCTATCCTTACTATTCATCCCAATGTGGACAGTGAGTTACTGGCAAATATTCGTACACAACGCATAGGTCACTATATTACGTACTTTAATGCCAATAATAAGGAAAGATCACATAATATCTCTCTTGCAGCAGAAGCAATTGATAGCTATGTTGTATTTCCTGAAAAGACCTTTTCTTTTAACAAGGTTGTTGGAAAAAGAACAAAAGAAAAAGGCTATTTGCCTGCACCTGAAATTGTTCAAGGTGAATTAACAGAAGGTATAGGTGGGGGAATTTGTCAGGTGTCTTCAACCCTATTTAATGCAATTGACCGTGCTAGTGCACAAATTCTGGAGCGCTATTCTCATAGTAAAAAGGTTCCTTATGTACCCCCAGGACGTGACGCAACGGTTAGCTGGTATGGGCCAGATTTCACGTTCAAAAATAATTTTAATCAACCATTACTTATCCGGTCTAAGGCAATAGGTGGTAAAATGATCATTGAAGTATACTCTTCCGATATTATTGATTATACTCCACGTGAAGTACCTAATGCTTCAAAACGACTTCCTAAAGAAATAGAGATATTCAGGTAATGTAGCCGGAGCTAAATAAAGCAAAAATATGAAACATCCCCCGTAAGCTAAATCACCTACGGGGGTTGTATCGTTTATGACAATAATTGAAGTGATTCTTGAATAAACGCCGGAATATCGTCCGGTTGTCTACTAGTAACTAATTGCTTACCGCAAACTACCACTTCTTCATCATGCACATTAGCACCGGCATATTCTAAGTCAACCTGAATCGATTTGTAACCTGTAGCATCGCGACCTTCCAGTGTTTTGGCAGTAATTAATAGCTGCGGGCCATGACAGATAGCAAATACCGGTTTCTTTTCATCCATAAAATGCTTAGCAAATTTTACAAAGCGGTCATCCGCCCTTAGAATGTCTGGTGAAAATCCTCCCGGAATGAACAAAGCATCAAAATCCTCTGGCGACACATCTTCAATTCCTTGATCGATGGTTACAGTCGCATCTCCTTGTTTCCCTTTTACCTTATTGCCTGCTTCCTTTTCGATTGTTACGACTTGATGTCCCGCACCTTCGAATTCTTTCGCTGGTGACGTATATTCGACATCTTCAAACATGTCTGTCATTACTGTAGCAATTTTAGCCATTACAAGCACTCCTCCTTATGTTATAGACTTAGTATTCTCTTTGTAGTGAAATATACCACATGTGAGTTTTTGGTAAACATTACAGTTCTTTTACTATTAATACTATAGCGAATCAAGAATAGTCTAAGGCGTAACAGTAGGATGGCTCTAGTTATCCAACTAACGAGACGAATATTTCAGCATTAGTTGGTTAAAAAATTTCTCGAAGTCTTTTCAAGTCTTTCTTGGGGGACAAACCGAACTTTCGACGGTATTCGCGACTAAAATGAGAGGGACTTTCATAACCTACCTGGAACGCTGCTTCGGCAGCTTCTAAATTTTCTGTTAAAAGTAGTCGGCGCGCCTCTTGGAGCCGGATTTGTTTCTGGTACTGGATCGGGCTCATGCCTGTAACTTCCTTGAAATAATGGTATAAGGAAGAAGAACTCATTCTAGCTTCCTTGGCCAATTCCTCCACTTTCAAAGGCTTTGCAAATTCATAGTTCAGTAGCTCAATCGCCTTTGCGATCCGCTGATATTGACTGCCAACAAGCGCGAAATGCTTCAGGGTACCATTCTGGTCATTCTGAAGAACCCGATAAATGATCTCACGATTGACACTGGCCGCAAGTACTGGAATATCCTGTGGAGTCTCTAGCAACTTGATAAGCCGTATAACGGCGTCGAGGAGCGATTCACTTTTTGGGCTGATTACCAGTCCTCGTCTAGATGAACGTTTCGGAATTGCTTGATTCAAGGATTGAATGATTTCGAACATCTGATTCATATCAAGCTGTAGATTTACACATAAATAAGGTTTTTCTGGTGAAGCCTTTATGACCTGACCCGTTATTGGCAAATGAACGGAAGCGGTCAAATAACTAGCCGAATCATATTTATAGCTCTCTTCCCCAAGCATGACTACCTTCGATCCCTGTGCCACCACACACAAAGATGGCTCGTAAACAGAATGAATCGGTTCAGAAACATGGGATGCACGTACAAAGCGCAAACCTGGAATAGCCGTTTCATGCATACCATCGTTTATAACAAATCTCTCCATTAACTCAGCTAATTCCTTGTTTCGTTTCATGGATTACTCCTCCACCTTTTCCAGTTCATGGTTTCTTGCTATTTATACTATTATCTTTTGGAGGATTAGGCAATGATTGTGTATTTTCCAGCTACCGCCCTATATTTATATCGATTTATAATAAATTTGTGTTCAAATTTTTCAATTGGAGGTTTAGGAATTGATCAGCATTCTGTTACTGTGTCTGTTTTTCAGTCTATTAATGATTCAATCTGGCAAAGATCCTAGTCCAACTTCGACTTAAACGTGAAAGGAGATAGTGAAATGACAAAAGTCCATGTAAATTCGCATCCCTATGTCGGCATGTGGGTGACCTCAGATGGATTAATTCGGCACAAGTTACTGCCAAATGGAAGATACGACGAAGGTCGCGAGGACCGCGAAAGCGCTTATCAAGGTAATTACACCGTCAAAGGGGATCATATCGAATATGTGGATGATACAGGCTTTAATGCCGACGGTGACGTTGTTAACGGCGTGCTGTACCATGCAGGTATGGTCCTATATCGGGAAGAACTCAGTGAAGGGAGAAATGAATGATGTCAGCACTTAATGAAAAAGTTGTTGTTATTACAGGGGCAAGTAGTGGAATTGGCGAAACAACTGCACGGCTGCTCGCTAGCAAAGGTACTAATATTGTGATCGGAGCAAGACGTTTGGAAAGACTAGAGGCTTTAGCTTCCGATATTCGTGCAGAAGGTAATTCTGTGATCGTTCAACAGCTTGATGTAACAGACCTTAGACAAATGCAGGAAATCATCGAAGTAGCCCAAAGTCGCTTTGGACGAATAGATGCAATTGTAAACAATGCTGGCGTGATGCCACTATCTCCGTTGGAAGCCTTAAAAATCGAGGAATGGAACCGAATGATTGATGTCAATATTCGTGGCGTTCTCCATGGTATTGCAGCCGGTTTACCTGTCATGAAGAAACAAGGATTTGGACATTTCATTAACATAGCATCTACCGGTGCTTACGAGGTGGTCCCGACAGGTGCTGTGTACTGTGCTACCAAATTTGCAGTTCGGGCAATTACCGATGGATTACGGCAAGAGATCACGGGGCAAGACATTCGAGTAACCCTCGTATCGCCAGGAGTAACAGAATCAGAACTAGCTGATAGCATTACTGACAATGAGGCGAGAGAACTCATGAAAGAATATCGGCGTATCGCTCTGCCGGCGTCGGCCATTGCCCGTGCAATCGCCTATGCAATTGAGCAACCCACTAATGTCGATGTGAATGAAATGGTAATTAGACCCGTAATGTAGATTGTCTTATTACAGAGAAACAATATGAAGGCCCATTGTTTTTTCTAAAATGATATTTGCACACCTATCAGTTTTACTAATCTTATAGGGGAAAGTGAAGTAACCACAAATAGCCAAACTTAAAAGTTTGGCTATTTTTTAAAAATGGCGGGCGTTGATTTAGACAGGATTAATATTTAAGTATACGAATATGGATTAAGATTATTTCTTGAGCAGTAGTTTCACGTTGTAATCCACTCCTGGTATAAGTTCCTACTTTACAGGAATCCATATTTCTGAATATAAATCAGGACTGAATGGATTTTTATCGGAGTATACCTCTAACTCTGGTGTACCTGCGTGCTTGTAACCACTGGAAGGAAACCATTCTGAAAAAATTTGTTTCCACGCTTTTTGCATAGCATCCGGCATAGGGCCATGAACCTCAAAAACAGCCCATTTGGATGTGGGTATTTTCAAAGTTGATAATCCATCAGGCGCACTTCCCTCGTGTGCTGTACCTATCCAATAATCAATCGTTTGAGAATTTTTTTCAACACATACACCTACTACCCCTTCAACCGGACCATTGTTCCATTTAAACAACCGCTCATCAGTACCCTCTCTGTTTATCTTATCCCACATTTGTGGGATCCCCACTAGGTTCTCCTCATTAACCAATGAAAACTCCCGTTTAATCCCTACAACCTGAAATTCCTCACATTCAACAAATTTGACTTGCATTGGTTCTGCTCCCTTCAGACTTACCTGTACTACCAGGCGGTTATAAGACTTTAGCTTTCCCGTGTACTTTCGTGCTTCACTTGGTGTTACACCATGTTGCCGCCGAAAAGCCTTTGAGAAAGCTTCGGGAGTGTCGTAACCATATTTGTGGGCAAGATCAATAATCCTTGTCTTTGATCTTGTTAACTCGTAGGCAGCTAATGTAAGGCGACGACGTCGAAGATATTCACCAACAGATATATCAGTCAATATCGCAAATGTACGCTGAAAGTGAAAAACTGAAAAATTAGCCTGTTTGGCAATACTTTCAATCGAAAGGTCATCAAGTAAATGTTCTTCCATGTAGTCTATTGCTGCCTGTAATGATTCAACCCACGTCATGTCACTCACTCCTTATTTAAATCCTAACAGAGCATTATCTATTAATACTGTCTTCCAGTGCTTTGCTCGGACCATTCAGGAAATTTAAAACAATAATTTAACGATATAGATTTTCAACTCAATTATCCAAATACCCATTAATTAATTTCAATCATATTAGTCACATATTTGAATAGGTCGTTTTCAAGAAGACTTTTTTAATCTATTTCGTTTGAATATGGAGGTTAAAGTATTGGACCTTTATTACTTCCATTTCGTAACTTTCTGCTTCTATTCTATCATATTGCATTTTACATAATTTCCTTTGAAGTTAAACAATCATATAACCTTATTAAAAATTTTCTATAAAAGATAATGGATATATTTATAGCTTTGGAGGAAGTAAACACGCAGAAGTATTAGCAAAATTATTGATGAAGCTAAACATAAAGAAAAAACTACTTTTTACGGTTTAAGACATCCGCATTATTTCTATTTACTCAAGATTTAGGTATAGCATATCTGGTTGATTAGAAAAAAAACGCTTCTTATTTAAGAAAAGCGTTCATTAATGGAACAGTTATTTTAGTATTTATCCAAAAAAATAGTTTGTCTCGCTTAAATGGACAAATCCAATGATAAAAACTCAGACAGTTGTTGTTCATGCTTGTCGAGCATAATCTGTTCTGGCTTGATGTCCTGCTCACGGAGTACTTCAATGTTCTGCATAAGGAATTCATCGCTGCCTACAACATAGAAGATCCCATCCTTGTCTGCAGCAAAATTTTTCACTTCTTCATAGTAGTCTTTACGGTTATCGACGAACTTTGATGTGAACTTCTTGTCAGGTACGGATTCAAAAATATTAGTGAATAAGAAATCTTTTGATGAATCGATGTTCAGGGAATGAACTTGATTGACGTTGTCAGCACGTTCAAAATAACCAAGTACAAGCGGTCTGAAAGTTGCAAGGCCAACACCTGATGACAGCAGGTAAACATTTTTGTCCTCTCTTTTAAGTGGTACATTCGAATGCGTTTTAAATATTGCAACTTTATTACCGATTTCAAGATTTCTTAAAATCGTTTTAAACTCAGAGCACTGCTCTCTGATGCGTGTGGTGATACCAATTGAATTTTCGTGCGGTAAAGTGGAAATTGACATATGGCGAATTAGGCTACGGTTCGGTTTATCTCCAGCATTAAAACCTTGCAGTGCGAAGTGGGTATGGGAACCCTCTTCCCATGTAAAGTTTTCCGGACAGTCGAGCAGATACGTTTTAACCTCAGGTGTTTCATCAATAATTTTATTTATTTTCGTCCAGTATATTTGCATTATAAATTCTCCTTCCTTAATTATATACATCATTACTATCAATATACAGTAATTGAAAATAATTATCAATTAAAGGATTGATTATTTCAGATTCGTTAACAACATTTTTTGTACCATTTTTCAGCTGGCCATGGACGAGTAACGGATTCATGACCATTGCCATTTCTGAGTATGAAAAGAGATTGACCTTGAATAAAGATTGTTTTATAATCATTTTATAATGTCGAAAAGTTTAAACGTTTGATAATTAAATGATATTTGGAGGATTAGGATGCCTGATTATATTGAAAAAGATTTACTTCTAAAGAAAAAAGAAGCTTTATATAATGCACTCCAAGATTGTACGGAGATTTTTAAGGCCTTAGCCGATCCAGTTAGGCAAGATATTCTACTGATGTTTATGGTGTCTAAGCGTCTTAACGTGACACAAATTGTTGAACAGTCGCCTATGTCCAGACCAACAATTTCTCATCATCTTAAAATAATGAAAATGGCTGGCCTTCTTGATTCGAGAAAAGAAGCCACGGAAGTATTTTACTGGTTAACAGCTGATGACTCTATTGTGAAGCAGCTAAAAAAAATCATATCCATAGTTGAAGAAATTGACAATCATCCCGATAAGAAACATGACAGCTTCTAAAGAGAAACGAAATAATACTTTTCCACGTTCAGTTAAATAGTTGAGGAAGTATTATTTCTTCACTTAATGTTTAAAAGTTTAAACATTTGATTATAAGGGGGAAATAGTAAATGAATCGTTATGAAAAAAAGACCGCTTTAATAACTGGAGCATCATCAGGAATAGGGGAGGTATTTGCACAAGAGCTTGCCAAAAAAGGATGTAACCTCGTTTTAGTTGCTCGTTCAAAAGATAAACTAGATAGTTTATCTAGTAAATTGGAGTCCGAGTATCGAATAAAAGCTATAAGTTTACCCATGGATTTGACCGATAGCACTGCTTCGAAATTAATATGGAGCGAGTTAAAACAAAGTGGTATTAATATCGATATACTTGTGAATAATGCAGGTGCTGGCACATTGGAATCTTTTAATCAAATCAATCCATCACGGATACTAAATGAAATCCAGCTAAATATTACTTCATTAACAGAACTGACACATTTATTTCTTGACCCTATGATCAAAATGGAGAATGGTATTATTATTAATGTAGCTTCTATGACAGCATTTCAACCGACTCCTTACATGGCGGTTTATGGAGCTACTAAATCCTATGTATTATCTTTTACACAAGCATTATGGGCGGAAAACAGGGGGAAGGGTATAAGAATTTTAGCCCTTTGTCCTGGTGAAACAAAAAGCTCATTTCATACCTCATCGGGCTCAGACCATTTAAGTGGAAATAGAATGGAACCAATTGAAGTAGTGAAAGCCGCTTTTAGAGGAATAGAAAAAGGAAATAGTTATCAAGTTGCCGGTAAAACAAACTACATTATCTCCCTATTTTCTCGGCTGCTTCCTCGAAAAACGGTTCTAAACATGGCTGCTAACATGTTAAAGAAATAAATATTTTGATATATATTTAGTTTTGGGGGATTTAAGCAATCTGAACAGTTGGTTCAAAAATTAGAGAAACTTGACATTAAAAAAACGACGTTTACGATTTGAAAGCTACGCACACATCATTTTTATTTGCTCAAGATATAGATATTGCTTATGTATCAAAGCGATTAGGTCACATTAATATTCAAACCATACAGAATTATTATCTGGAATTAAAACCAGAAAAAAGCACCAGCAAGATGCCGATGCTTTAAATCTGTTAAGTGCTTTATAAGGTTCAAGTTGATTTGAACCAACTTGAACCAAAATGAGAGATGTTAGTTGCATACAATACGAAGTTATTTTATTTCTGACCATGACTTATACATTCTGATATTTTCATATATTTCTCAACATAAACGATTAAGCTTTTCTTCTTCTCATGAAGAGGAAGAACACACCACTTAAGAAGAGTAAAAACCCTGCTAATAAGTACTGATAAATCGTAGTGGCAGTTTCCGGTAGTTTTTGTCCGTCATCCGTAACAGGCTGTTGTTCCATTGCTTCTTGTTCAAAAACGGTATAGGTGCTGAAGTGATCAGTTTGTGCTGTCACTTTTCCATCTTGCCATTCTCCGCCGATTGCTTCCCATTCTTCGGTTTCTGGATTCCAATAGAACAGTTGCACTTGATCTTTATTATTTACTTTGTCGCTATCAACAGAAAAAGTCAGTGTCACTTTTTCGTCAAAGGTATTTAATCGTTTTTCGCCTTGTTTGATTTCAAAGTCATAGACCACACTCAATGCTTGATCAATGTCAGCTAAACGCTCTAACTGGATTGTTGCAGCCTTGGATCCATTAGTGAAATTGGAGGCAGCTAGTTGCAAGCTAACATTTTTTAACTGAATGATGATCGTTATACGGTGCTCCTTCAGCCATTTTATTTGGTCAGAAGTAAATGCTAAGTTAACAGAATCATTATGATCATGTAAATCTATAAATAATTCACCTTGATCAGCTAGCTGATAGAGCGAGTCTGTTTCGATCGTTGCTTCGCCATTGGTAACGTCAGGTGTTAAGGTAACACTGGTTTGTTTCTCCTGGTCTTTTGAGTCCTCAGGATCTTCTGGAGCGACAGGGTCTTTTGGGTCTTTGGGATCTTTAGGATCTTCCGGTTTAACAGGATTCTCAGGATCTTCAGGATCTGGTGAAACTGGATCTGAAGGATCGATTGCTTTGATATGTGCAACAACACTATTATTATTATAAGTGACAGTTACCTCGTAATCATCTGCAGTTACATGATCGAATTTACCTTTCACCTTGTCGGCGGTCATTAAAGTAATATTTGCACCCTTGTCTATTTCATAATGAGAAAGATCTAAATTCAGATCCCCACCATCAAGGTATAACAGCCCAGCTACATTTAGTTGAGTTTTATCATTATCCACTGCAATATCTAGGTTTCCAGCTTCTATTGTTAAGTTACCATTTACATGCAAAGGTTCATCATCTACATTAATTAAAACTGTACCATCTTCTACATAAAGATCACCTTCACCAAAAGCAGTCTTAGAAGTAGCTTCTAACGTCCCTCCTTGTAGCAATGTGCCTCCTGTATAACTATTATTTCCTGTCAATGTAAGTGTTCCTGTCCCTTGCTTGGTAAGCATACCACTGCCAGTTATATCATTTCTCCACCAGTCATGGGCATTAAATCTTCCTTTTGAAGCATCCATATTCACTGTTACATTGCTTAAAAACGCACCATATCCATCAGATGCTGTTACCAAATCAAGTCTTCCCCAACCATTTGATTCATCTATTACAGGGTAGCCTGATTCAATTTCTGTGGTATACAATACTTCTCTACGTTGTTTATCGGTCAAATAAGGCTGACGAGTTTCCAATAAAACTTCAGCCCCTTTAGGTACTACAGGGTCTAAACCTTTTGTGCCTGTTTGAGGTAATCCGTATGTAAGTTTTTCCCGATAAAATGCTTTATTGGCTTCATGATCTTCCCACTTTTCTTCATCGTACGCACTTTCAAACGTATACTCCTCTGTTACCGTATGTGCATATTCGTACAAGCTCATTTCTTTTGATGCAGCTAATTCACCAAATACTTCTCCAGCATTATGATAAGCCTTATCCAATACCTCTTGGTTTTCTGTAAGATTGTATGCATAGGCAGTCATTGCTGTAGCTTGTATTCTTGCTCCTATAACATCAAGTGGAGAGTGCATACCGGTCACTATTCTATTTTCTCCCATTTGAGCTGCTCTTGTTAAAAATTCAGCATATCTTTCTGGTGTTGCGTATGCAAATCCGAATGTTGATAAATATGCTGCACTTGTATGCCCGCTTGGAAAAGCTCCGTCTTTACCTCTCCCGTCTTCCGCTTTTCTTTTTACATATTCTAATGCAGGAATTACTTTTACATTCGTTTCATATTGCTGGTAATGTCTTTCTCCCGTTTCTTTTTTACCACCTGAAGGTAATTCCTCTACTGTACTTTCACCACTGCCGATTGTGTCCCAAACAGGTAATCCGTTCTCATCCACAACTTCTTTCACTTCTCCATTTGCATTCATTCTGTAAGGTCTTGGAGAAGAAAAAAAGTATTTAGCAGGATTAGACGAAGAGGGATTCCTAAACCTAATTAAATGAACTAAATCCATCGCATCTGCTAGTGCAGATCCCTCCCATTGCCCCATCCCTTGTGCTTCGTCTTCAACAGTCGCTTCTTCCAATACTTTATTCATCTCCTCTGCTGATCTGACAACACTTGTGATCGGGTTAACGATCTCTACGTAGGCATTCGCTAAAGGCCCATAAGCGTCCATCATACTATATATCTTATCTCGCTGATCATCATAATAGGCCGCTAACGCTTCTTCATCCGTTCTATTTTTAGTAACCTCTTCTACATATCTTATATTAGCTTTCCAAGTCTCTGGATCTCTGATTTCTTCGTTAGCATATGTCTTCTTGTCTGCTACTATCTTTGTCTTATCATTTTTATATCCATCAAAATAAACGGTAGGTCCATCACCATAATTTGCAATCTCACCATTTGCACCTGGTATAGTTAACGCTGTTCCATCTCTCCAATCTGGTTGATTCATAGACCATATTTGATCAAAACCATCTAAAATATGTATAAAAGGATTAGTCCTAGCTATATTCTTTAAGATAGAATCGTTAGCATTTCCGCCATTATCCACTGCTGGTAAAGGTCGCTCGACTTCAGGAGCATCTGTATTTATTTCTTCACTAGTCCCTTGTGGCTTTGCAGGTTTTGAATGTTCCTTTTCAGAATATTGACTAGCAGCCTGAACAGGAAGCTCAAAAGATGTGATAGTTAACACTGCAAGTAGTAGTATTATCGATATTTTTTTCATGAATTTCATACCTTTTTTCATTTCTCCTTTTTTTGCAGATTTTTAAATCACTTAACCACACTAGTTTCACTTTAATGACTGTATGTTAATTGAATGTAGGAAGAATGTTAAAATTATGTGAATTTTATGTAGAAGGGAAGAGTCTTATGACGAAAATTAATGAGTTCCGTTTTAGTAGAGAAAAATGTTAATCTAATATAATTACTTCTTGGTTGGTGTGGGAGGTAAGTAGCCGAGATGTTCCAAAAGTACATAGCTTGGAGTATTCAATTCTAAATTTAACATAAAAAAGCCCTCTCTGCTCAATAAGATCAAAGAGGGTAAAACCTTGATATGTAAGGTTTTTAGCGTTTTGAGAAATATACAGATATTCCTAAGTGTATGAAAAAGGACTAAAAATGACATTACTTGAACCAACATGATAGGTTTTAGTTGAATACATTTTGCTAATATAATCTATTGCTTTGTATGAAATAGTGTACAATGTTGCACAAACCTTACAAAAAGAATACCACACGGTAGGATACCTTTTTTATTCCAATAACTCTTTTTGCTTAAAGATTTGGATGGATGAGATGAGAACGACGATGATTATAGCAATTGTTGTAATAAAAGCTAGCAAGAAACTAGAATCTAGTTCTCCTGACAACAAGACCTGTCCTGTATGCTCAGTCATCGTAGCCGGACTCCATTTCATATACTTTCCTAGAAGGGATGTAACCGTCGAAATGGCAAAGACCAAAAAAATTGTAACAAAAGCGACACTGCCATTTCCTTTCATTATCGTACTAAAAAAAAGCGTCCATGTAACAACAAAAACTAACCATATGCTATAGATCACTACACTTTGAAAAATACGCTCAAAAGCAACTGGTTCAATGAGTAAACTCGTATAATACCAAGAAGCTACATATCCGAGAAACAATGAAATGAGCGTAATGGTAACTAGCCCAGTCCATTTCGATAATATATACGAGGAATAAGGCACTGGTTTAATCATGACCATACCGGCTACTCCACTCTGTCTTTCTGCAGAAACGACACCCATTGCACTCAAAACAAGAATAAGTACACCAAGCATCCCATAATTAGATATAACTTGCATTAATACTTCTTCCCCAGTGGGAGTAGGCATTTCAAGGATTGTACCTTCTGGAAGGCCACCAAAAGTGTCTAATATTTCCGGCATATAATACAAACTAACCGGCTGCATCACACCTAGCAAAATAAAGACAATTGGAATCCATAAAATTTTATAATTTCGCACCATTTCCATCATTTCTTTTCGATAAAGAACAGTCCATTGTGTCATGCCTTCACCACCTTCATGAATAAATCTTCTAATGTTGTTTGAGAAATCTCGAACTTACGAATCGGAAGTTTTCTATCCACGATATCTTTTAATAATGTTTGCTTCCCATTTACCATATCTTTTAATACGATACTGGTTTTATTACCTTGAATGTTTACTTCAGATACAAAGCTATAACTCGCTATGCTCTTTAGCCAATCGGTAACCTGTGATTCAAATTCAATTTGTAAAATAGGTTGTCGATACTCTTCCATTACACTTCCCAGGCTACCTGATATCACAATTTCCCCGGCATGCATGATAAGAATGTCATCACTTATTTCTTCTGCATCGTGAAGGACATGAGTTGAGAAGAGAATGGTTGTTTCCTCTTTAATCTCTCTCATCATGTCCAACACTTCCCGTCTCCCAAGTGGATCAAGTGCTGAAACAGGCTCATCTAAAATAAGTAATTTCGGACGATGAATTAGTGCTTGTGCCAATCCAAGGCGCTGCTTCATTCCTCCAGAATAATTCCCTATTTTTCTTTTCTTCGCATTTGTTAGGCCCATTCGTTCAAGTAATTCATCACTTCTTTTTTCTGCTTCTTTACGATTTAGCTTTGCTAATTGTCCTGCGAAAACAAGAAACTCCTTTCCACTCATCCAATTATGGAAAGTAGGATATTGAGGTAAATACCCAATAAACTGCCTTAAATCCTTTGCTTTTTCTCCTTTAAAATCAATATTACCTGAAGTCGATTCCAACAATCCCGATAGCATTTTTAATGTCGTTGTTTTCCCTGCTCCATTTGGTCCAAGTAATGAAACGCACCTGCCTTCTTCAATATGAAAATTGATTCCTTTAACAGCATTCGTATTTCCAAATCTTTTTACTAAATCACTTGCCTTTAATAACTCCATTAATCATTTCTCCTTCCAACAACGAAATAAAGCACTGGTCCTATTAAGTTGATAAAGAGAATAATAAGGATCCACAACCATTTTGGTCCGTTCGTTTTTTCTTCTCTAATACAAGAAACTAATGCAGTAATCATAAGAATTAAATGTAAGACAATAATTGGCGCAATCGCTCCCCATGGGATTCCATTTAACAGTTCATTCATTTTTTCTCCTCCAAATTATTTACCCTTAATACGATTACGTTCCTCTAATCGTTCACTCACGAAACAATAAATTAAAAAATCTCAGGAATTTGATCCTGAGACCTTTTTTTTAAATATTTTCCTTGCAAAAATAAGATAGATAATAAGATACGTTGGAAATTGAATAAGGCCTAAAAAGCCCCATAGCCAAGCATTGTGTCCCCTCTTACGTGCATCCCAAAACATCCATGAGCTCTGGCAAATCAGAATGAATGCAATCACGATCCATAACCAAAGCGGCATGCTACTTAGTTCGTTTGAGTTCATTCATTACTGACCTTCTTTCTAGTTTTAATAAGAGCTAAGGGTAATAAGATAATCCCCACAAGCTGAAAATAAAGAAAAAGAACTGGCTGACGATAAACGACAGCAATCATAACCGAAAGCACAAATACTGCAACAGATATAAACGAGAGGAGATCTTTCCATTGTTTTTTTCGTATTCTTTTTTTCTCTAATTCAACATTTGCCTGAAACCATTGCAAGTTTGGAGTAGATACTGGATTCCATTCATCCAGTTTTTCTAAACCATCTATTAATTGCTTAACCGTTAATTCATCTTCCAACATAGAATTACTATTTTTAGAATCATACTTCTTCAAGTCCAGCCAACTCCTTTCGTACACTTTTTAGACCATTTGAAACTCGAGATTTTACTGTTCCTTCTGCAATACCCATCATTTTTCCAATTTCCTTATATGAATATCCGTAATAATGCTTTAACACGATTGGCGTACGTATTTCTTCATTAATTCTAGCAAGCACATCAAGTACATCATTCCATTCTCCGTTCCTATTGGCTGCATTCCATTTCATTTTTCGGAGCGCTTGTTCCTGCTCTAGCCAGTTTTTCTCCCGCTTCTTTCTACGCTGTTGATCGATAAAAAGGTTCGTTGCGATTGTGATGAGCCATGAGGAAAACTTGGATTCACCATTATACAGTTGAATTTTTTCAATACACTTCATCATCGTCTCTTGTGTTAAGTCCTCTGCTATTTGTGGATGAAGGGTAACTTTCATTAAATACTTTACGAGGAACGAATAATTCTGTTGTAGCAGTTTCGAAAGAGCCAATGTATCTCCTTTTTTCGCCTTTCGAATTAAATCCTTTTCATCCATGTGATCTACTCCATACACTAATGATTTATATGTAATACGATTAACTGGCATATATCGTTCATTTTCAAAATAAAGAAAGACAACAAAAACGTTTAGCCACCTATTAGTATTTATTAAGTTTACTTGAATGTTATATATTTGACCAAAACCAAAGTATTGTTGCGCATTCAACGAGTTCAGAATACTTGTTTAATTATAATAGTATTATCAAACTACTTGTATGATTTGTTTTAGTACTTCTTTAACTATGCTTCGAGAATTTCATTGAATAAAAATACTTCAATACGTAATGATTTCATATTCTGTATGATACATTAACTCGAATAACCATACTACCAAAGCCTACATTTACGAATATATAAATTCATCTGGAAGAAAAAGGTAGTCAGTTCTCTCTTTTAAATATAGCCTCTTTCTTTCATGCTAGTAGAACAGTTATCACTATTTACCACTAAGTGTTATAGCGCTTATATTGCTATCGGAACAAAACATATTCCTCAACTAGTAAATGAAAAATAAATATAGCTAGTCACAAGCAGTTTTTAAGCATAAAAAAGCACCTTCCCCAAACTGGGGTAGGTGCTTTAAATATTGAAATATTAACGTTTTGAGAAATATATTGATTAACTCAGGGGATTTCTGAAACATGGAAATCCCTTTATATCAACATTTGCAAGCTTTTAAAATGGACTTGAAATTATAAAAATGGATAAAAACTCGTGTTACTTGAACCAATTTGAACCAAAAGATGGATGCTGGTTGAATACAATAATTAGGGCTTCATCATTTAAGTATTTATTTTCGTTTTTCTCATATATCTGAAAAATAAAGATAATCTACTAATGTTAGAACTCGCCTAAACAAATAATTATATTGTTCTTTTTCAAAAGGATAACATTCTGTAAAGATTCTTCCTAATGTTTGTTGAACTTGTTCAAATCCTACCTCATTTGTATTTAAATTAGTAAGGGCTTCTAAAAGAGTTCTAGATTCTTCTACATCAGAAAAGTTAATATCATCATCTCTTATAAATCTTTGGTAAACATCCTTTCTTAATGGACCTCGAAGTGCTGAGTCGTCCATTGTATATTCATTTAAGTGTCGACCTCCAATCTTATCCTTTTGCAATCTTTCTAATAAGGTCTCATAACCAAATTTTGTTGATTTAATGCTTTTGAGCTTGTCTTCTATTGTCCTTTTAGTTTCACCCAACCTTCTTAATAAAAACCAAATAGGAATATACCTTGATTGTTGTGATGATATAACTTTTATATATTGTAATGGGTCATAAACACTCGCCAAATTTAAAAAGGCTTTGTAAACATCTTCGATTTGTACAAACAATGGTGCCTTAATAATTCGAGCACTAGTGTCAATTGTACCCTTTAATTCAAGTGCCGGAGCACCATCTTTTACAATAGAGTATTCATCAATAATTTTTAATTCAGACAATAAGCTCTCGTCAATTATCACTCTATTCCCTGCAAAATTAATGTCTCCATCTTCTAAATTCATAAATCCTACTTTATCAATTCCAATTTTTGCAATATTATTTAAAAGAGAGACCCATTTCTCTTTTTCTTTTTCAACTTGCTCATCAATTATTCTACTCAAATCACCAGCGGATATTCTGTCTGTTCTTGAGTTGTATCTATAATAAATCTCACCTTTTTTCATTGCTGAACTGTCTCTAGTACATATTATTGGTCTATAAGCTGACTTCAGTACATGTATAATCCCCAAAGCTTTATTCTTTAAAGTATATGTGTATTTCCTAAACTTAATTTCTTGATTAAAGTTATTGTTTAACTCCTCACTTATTTCTGCATCATCTACAGAATCAAAATTACTTATTCCTACTATCTTTCTAGGAGAATCACCAATCCCAAATATCATTAACCCTCCTTCTGTATTAGCAAATGCTCCCATCGTTTTAATATATTTTGATCTGGCTTTATTATTTTCCCAATTAAAGATCTCTTTAAATTCTACTGTTCCGCTCTCTCGTCTATTTAGAATGTTACCATTTGTATAAGAAAAGAACTCTTTTAATTCATCTTCAATAGATAGGTTATTTAAAATACTCATATTTCCCCTCCAAAAAAATCTTACATGTATATTTTATAACAAGATCTATTAGATAATTTTATTCTTTTCATTTTTGAACTTAAGTTCTTTATATTGAATACCGAGATTCAAAATAAAAGAGACAAAATAAACTTGATGTTATTTTGTCTCAGTTGTAAAGTATTTGTTATTCAATTAAGCTTAATCCCTTAAACTCTTTGCTAAGGGCGATTTTTCCAATCTGCTTGATTGTTCCTCGGCTATCATTAATCGTGTAAAACTTCACACCTTTTATTTTTACATCATTGATTTCTTCATCAATAATGATTTCAGCTTCATGATTATTAATATACATGAGTAAATCTTCTTTCCATTGTTCTTCTTCGATATTATGTCCTTTTGGTTCGATGAAAATTTGGATAATATAGTTTTCATTCTGTAAATATAAAATAAAGTCTGGTTGGAAGCCTGACAAATTTACTTCTCGATGACCTGAACCAAATTGGTGAAGTTTTAAGTCATCACTCTTGGCAGATTCTCTATGCATGTTTTCATCCATTCGAATTAAGTAGACGTTCTCATATTTTTCCTTAAGTTCAGGAATTCGTTCAGCAATCCGTTCAATTAACTGTCTTTCAGTTAAATTTACGATTGCTGCATCATACACATAGAAATCTTCTTTCACTTCATGTGGGTCGATATGCTGTGGAACGCTCCCCATAAACTTTTTACCCGTATCATAATTCGGTACACGTTTACGATAGTTTGTAATGTAATCTCTAATCGGATAACCTATAAATTTACCTGTTCCTCGTCGTTTGCTATATCCTGATTTAATCTTCTTCTCCACATCTTTAAAATAAATTTCTAAAATATTTATCTTTTCAATCGGGGTTAACTCACTTTCATCCATTACTGTTGGCAACGTCGCATATACCGTCCGATTAAATATATTTAACCACTTTTCTCCTAAAAAATCCTCACGAGACTTTACTAAAGGCACATATTCTTTTAGGTTATTAAAGTGGAAAAATTTATTGCGATCCATCACTTTATTTAAATATCTTTTATCAAAGGTAATGGCTACGTTTGATGTTTTTGTATAATCCATTTGTACATCTGTATCGCGATAACTGACTTCTCTTAAAGTAGACAAATAAGGAATGACAATATTTTCTTCTGTATCAATCCCATACTTTTCTAATGAATCATAGTATTCGTCATCCACTTCAACCGTTTCATTATAATAAATCTTGCCATGTTTCCATACATCTGTCCGCTGAAAAGATGGTTTTACTTTTATATCAATTAACGGATTTTTCTTGTCTTCCCCAGTTGGTAAATTCATTTCATCTAAGGCATTAACGAGGTTCTTCAAGTACTGCGGTTCATTAATCGTATGATAATGAAGGGTTTCTAAAATTAAACTGTCTTTACTATCATCATGAAATCTCCGCCTAAAGGAACGTTCGCCATGCAATAAGAATGGGTTATACCTAGCACCCCGTCCGATTAATTGTGCTTCCGACATCGTTGTTGCTTTAGTTCCTCTAACTTTCGGGTCATCACTTAATCGAACAATATCATATAAGTTTAAAACATCCCATCCTTCCGTTAAACGAGCAACTGCAAATATAACTCGATATAAGTTGGTCGGACTTTCCAAACTATTCAATGCTTCATAATGTCCTTTTTCTAAGATTCCCGACTGACTCGTATCATTCGCATTGATAATACGATTCGGATTCATCTCTCGTTTAATATCCCGAACGATATCGTGTAAATCGTCTTTATTGTCTAAGTAATATTGATGCGCCATGCTTAACGTTTCACTTTCTTCTTCCGTACGTAAATATGATTGACGCTGAATAAAGTCTAATAAAGAAGAGGCTGTCAAGTTTTCAATGAGATCATTGAATTTTCCATGGGCTTCATTCGATGCTTGAATTCTTTGGGATTTAAACATAATGACCGGCTTGATATAAGTTCCATATGTTTCTAAGGCATACCTTCTTCGATATTCACTCAACAAAACAACATTTAACATATTATCTATGTCTGCGTTACTCGATTGAATCCGTTTCACGTTTTTAGAATATCGATCTTGAATATACCGATCAAGAGCGTATCGATAAATGACTTTGTCTTTATACTTTTCATATATGTTTTTGTTTTCCAAATCGATGGTTGCGGTAAACTCTAATAGTTTATTATCTTCTCGGGCATTTAATATCGTGTTAATCGCATGTTCCCAAGATTGTTCATCTTCTTTTTCTCTTTTTGTGGATGCAGAATAATGGTGGGCTTCATCCCCTAAGATGACGAGTTTATTTTCCGCATACTCTTTTTCTCCCATAGAATTTTCTCTTTGAATGTAAATATCATTCGCTACTCGTTGCACAGTAGCTAATTTTAAATAGATGGTATGTTCATTAGGATTCTTAGGAAATACATCCACCTGTCGAATATCAATTCTTTTCCCTTCGATTTCAATATCTGGTACGTATAAATACTTATCAGAAGACACATTAATTAAGTTATCGATTGTTTTATTTAAAACACCTTTCGTATTTACTAAAAATAAAAAGTTTTGGTAGCCATGTTCTTGATATAAATATAGAATAAGTCCGGCCATTAAGTCCGTTTTCCCACTACCTGTTGCCATGTTAAATAAGACATGGTTGATATTACGGTGCTTGAATTCCTCTGCGACTTGCGAGTAATGAAAAAATCTTAACGCTGCATCTTGGTAATACCTGAATCTGTGCACCATATTGTTTACAATGTACTCAGGAGTTTCCCATGCCCCTTCCTCATTAAAAAGACTTTGATTTAAAGATACTAATTCATCATATAAAGGTAATGACAATCGTTTTTTCTTCGTCACAATTATTCACCACCTTCGTAAAAGCTCTTATTAAACTTATAATCACTATCTGAAATCAAATCCCTCACGTTTTCATCATCAATTTCTGAATAGTTATAGTAGAGCTGATTCTTTTCAATAATCTTAAATAAGGTCCGCTTTTGATCGTCGAGAGATAACTGGTGTAATGTATCTTTGATTTTTTCTAAATCAACACGAAAATCAATTTCCGCCTCTTCTAACATAAAGTTAAATAATTGGTCGATATCATTTTGTGTGTCACACTTTCGAATGGCATCAATAAACCCTTTGTTTTTTTCCATTAATTCCATATATATAAAGTCATCATTTAATTTACTTTCGTCTTCACTGAGTAATCTATCTATTTGGATTGTCCTAATATAAGGCATCTGCTCTATCATTACGTATTTTCTATTTCCATTATCCTCCTTGTTTAATATTTGGACAGCATGAGCAGTAGTTCCTGATCCTGAGAAAAAATCTAACACCTTCGCATTTTTCCTATTCTTTATTACAGCCTTAAGTGCATCATAAACTGCATAAACTGATTTCGGAAAGGAAAAATCATTATTTGGAACAAGTCTACCTAGTAATTGCTTTCCATGGACACTTGCATCATATTTAGGTGACTGCCATACAGTTTTATACTGCCCGAAATTTTTCCCTATCATTATTTCATAAGTGTTGTTATTTTTCTTTACTGCTTTTAACATATCCTTTACACTCTCTATCGTTTGACGCGCATATCTCCACTTACGTTCAATCCCTTTATTATCGATTGGATATACGTAGGCAATCCCGTTTTTAATTTCAGTCTGATTAGGATGAATATCATCCTCTAATATAGCACCAAATCCGATTATTTCATTTGTTTTTACATCTACTTTGATTGGATAAAACGTATTTCTACCGTCACTTCGTAGAGATTCACCACCCCAATTACGAAGGTTTGTATAACTAATTTCATCTTCAGATAACTCACTATCTTCGATTAATTTCTTCCCTTGTGGAAATACAAAGTATAAATATTCATGAGAATATGAAAAGTTAGTTCCTTGGACTCCACGAGGATTATGTACAACAGTAATCATATGCTTTTCGTATCCATCCTTAAATATCTCATCAAGCAATACACCTAAATAATTCACTTCATTATCATCTATTGCAACAATTAAGACTCCTTCTTCCTTCTTTAATAAATCCTTGGCTACATCTAATCGATTTTTCATAAATGTTAACCAACTTGAATGATTAAAGTTGTTATTATAAATAAATGTATTGTTCGAAGAAGTTACATTATATGGTGGATCAATATAAATAACATCAAACGAGTTTAAAAACTTAGCTTTAATAGAATGGAGAGCTATTAGATTATTACCTTTTATTAATAAGTTTTCCTCCATATATTCATTAACAGTCTCATAATTTCCATCGCTATAATACTTAACAATATTATTGAAAATTTTTTCGTCTAATAATACGTCAATTTCTTCTTTTGCAATCACTTCATTTAAAAAAGGTTCATCTGGGCGTAAGTCGTTCTTGTCCGTATCTTCTTTACTCATACTTGCTTTTAGAATTGTATCTTTATATGGGAAATCTAATACTACATCTTCATTTTCATCAATAAATTTACCACCTGCAGTTAAACCTATTTTCTTCGAATATTTAGTATAAGAGTCTTGCCAATACTCATCCGCTTCCAATAGATCAATTAATTGATTCGTTTGTAAGATAGTATTTCCAGCGATATCCATCGTAAAGTTATCCTTTAATATTTTATTCGATAGAAATGCTGTTAAAAGCTCTTCGTCATATGTATCCAAATCTTGAATTACTTTACTTTTATTAACGACACCATCAATAAAGTACTTCTCACCAAATTGTTTTAATACGTTTTCTAATGCTTCGTTTATTTTTGTTCTCATCACAGTCCACTCCCTATCAACACTTTAGTATATTGTTACATTCATTTTAAATTTGAAAAAGAATGCCTATTCCTTTAAATGGAATTTTTACCATGCTTTTCGACAAATTTTAATTTTTTATAATATTATCTATAAAAAATTCCTTTCTAATTTAAAAAATAGATTTATGTTCTCTCTTTTGAAACTCTTTATAATTAATTTCAACTATTTCTTGTAATTGATTGCTAATTTCTTTTATTATTTCATCACTATCCTTCTTTACATTCTCATAACTTCGTTCAGTCTGCTTATTATAAACATCAGCTGAACTAATTCCTCCAAATGATGGTTCATTACTTTGATACTTTCTTTCTAATCTAAATATATTATTGCTTAGTAACCAGTTAATATCTCTGAAAACTGTTTTTGTTTTAGCCTTTGTACTTTTATTCATTCTTGATAATAAATCAAACAAAAATAAGATAATATCTCTATTTTCTTTCTCATCTTCATCAGTTAACAATGATTGAAGCATAGGTAAAAAAATCATTTGAAATTCCTTACTTTGTAATATAGGAAATTCGTTATTTAACATATGTATAGATAAAGTTTGATCATTCTCTTCATATTCAATAAGTTTCTTAAACTTTGGGATAATTAATTCTGCGATCTTTATAAATTCATTTAAATTACCAGGTGTAAATTCCATATCTATTAAAGCTCGCTCTAATTCAAAAAATGTAGACTCATTTACAATATCATTTAATTGATAATAATCAAATACGTCTTGTATATAGTCAGCAATATCCCCATATAAAATCCAATTGCTATCTACCCCAGTCTTGTTAGATATCAACTCTAAATTTTGCGTACTTGGAATATTTACCCCTCTTTCCCAGCTACTAATACTACTTATTGGTACATCTAATATTTCACTGAATTCCTTTAAAGTCATGTTTTGACTTTTTCTTATTTTACGAATTCGTGAACCAATTGACTTTTTATTATATTCAAACATACGATCTCTCCTTTTGAAGAAGAATTACATTATCTATTTTTAATTAATGTACTTTGAATATACGACTTTTATATAATTTTTTCAATAAACAAATATATTCTTTACATAATACTGTAGTTATGTTACTATATATTCAGAATTACGTTTACCATTAACGTAAAGTGTAAAATATAATTAGGAGGTGATAGTTATGGCTATTCGTGTCAATGACCTTTTAGATTTAAGCAAGATAGGTAAAAAATTTATGCTTGTCGAACCACCAGAGCCTTACACAAAATTTGTTGACGGTAAGAATACTGGAGAAATTGAGGGTTATAAATATAGCATTGTTCTACCTGAATTTTTATTTGAAAAAATTGAGGTCAAAATTGAACAAGACGAACCTTCTATTTCTAAAGATGTTATCGAAAAGGAAAAAAGTATTGAGGTTAAATTAGAAGGTCTACAGGCCTTTGTTTATTCGTTCAACAACCGCGTGGGTATTTCATTTAGAGCAAAATCAATCACGATTGTTTAATTTTATCAATTTATTATTAAGATAGGATGATAACTATGTTTAAAAACAGAAAAATAAAGGTGAAATTTTACGGGGTTAACTTAAAATTCAAGTTATACTATTATGCAGTTTTATTAATACTTCTTGCATTATTAATAACATTGTCAATGTATATTGACGTTGAATATTTTGGAAAATTTAAATGGTCCATAGTTATCATCTTCTTAATATCAGTTTTCTTTGAGTATTTCACCAGTGAATTTTCGCTTAGTGAGTCACAGCGAATCAAAGCTAAACTTAAAAAGGTAATAAGAGATAACAAACTATTTATTAAAAGGGTATTTTTAAACGATTCAATAGAAATGAAATTTTATACAAAAGAAAAACACTTATATGTAGAAGCATATCCGAAAGGTGTCGATTATCTATCTAAATTAGAAAAACTAGGAAAAGTAATTGAAACGACTTTAAGTTTATCATTAATCGACAGTCAAAATAATAAAGCAGATCGCTTCACATATATTTTTGAAAAGAAAAAACCTAGTAGAATATATGTTCAACATGAGTTGTTTAAAAATAATAGAAAAGGAATTATCTCTTTAGATAGTGAAAAATCTTGGAATTACAGTAAGTATCCTCATGCTATTGTCGCTGGGAAAACTGGAGGAGGAAAAACATATTTTATTTACTATCTAATCCTATCTTTTCTTTCTCAAAATTCTACAGTTTTTATCGGTGATCCAAAGCAAAAGGATTTATATTCTTTAAAGCATATAATTGGTGAGAAATATGTTGAAAGTTCGGCAAATGGAATTGCTAAAATTCTAAGACTCATGTATGAAGAGATGGATAAAAGAAATGAAATAATGACTCAGGGTGGATTAAATGATTTTGGAAAAGATTATCGTGATTATAACTTAGCCCCTATTGTTGGTGTATTCGATGAAATAAGTGTTGTTAAAAATGATGATTTAAAAGTAGCAAAAGAGATTGATAGGTTATTAGCTCAAGTCATTATGAAAGGCCGACAATATGGTGTCTTTGTTATATTAGCAACTCAAAAACCTGATGCTGACACAATTCCAACAAGCATTCGTGATCAAGTTTCCTTAAGAGTAAGCTTAGGAAAAATGTATCGCGAAGGTCTAAAAATGACTTTAGGTGATGATTTTGATGAGTTGCCTGCCGGTGAACAATCCCAAGGACAAGGTTTCATCTTTATAGATGGTGAAGGCTGGTCAATGCCGAGAACTTTCAAGTCCCCATGGTTTAAAAACAATGAAATAGATTTATTCAAAGCTGTATCAAAATACAATTAAAGATTAGCTAGATTATATTTCAAGTATCAAAACAATGCCTGCGACGTGAGTCGCAGAAGCTGGAAGCGTGCAAGTGGAACGTTTGTTTTGATACTTGAAAGCATGAGCGATAGCGAATGCTGTTAACTTGTTATATATACAAATTTGGGGTGAAAACTCACTTAAAGGAGGTGAGTTCATGCATCAATTACTATAACACTAAAATAGTTGAAACAAGCTTCAAGGAGATTTATGAGTACGAAACGGTTATTGCTCACGGGTATGAAGTAGATGTTGAACAAGAAAGAACTTATACAAGTTTTGAAGATGCTTCGCTTGAACAGAAAAGTGAAAGAATTAAAAGAATGAAAAAGTATCATAAAAATCAAAGATGGGAACTAAGTAGATTAATTGATGTAAATTTTGATAATAGGACAAGCTTTATCACGATTACCTTTAAAGAAAATATAACGGATATAGAATATGCAAATGCAGAATTTAAAAAGTTTATTAAAAGATTAAATTATAGATTGTTTAAAACTAAAAAAGCAAAATTAAAATATATTGCAGTCTGGGAATTACAAAAACGTGGTGCAATACATTATCATATTATATTTTTTTCATTACCTTTTATTGCACATAAGAAATTAAAAGAATTATGGCCATTAGGGTCAATTAATGTTAAAAAAATAAATGTAGATAAAAAAGAAAACGTTGGAAGATATATTTCAAAGTACTTCGAGAAAAACCTCGATGATACAAAGACATTATTAAAATATATAAATAAAAAAAGAATTTTTAAATCTAAAAACTTAAAAAAACCTCATGTTTCATATGAGTTTAATGATAAATTTAAAGAGTTTAATGCTGATGATGTATTATTTCAAAAAGAATATACTGGATATAAAAAAGTGGATGGTGAGTACGAAGAATATGTAATTAGATATACCAAATTGAAAGCGGAGGAGTGATAATCATGACACAACAAGTGGAGAAGCAACTACCATATCTTTTAACTCGGGAACAAGCTTCTAAATTTTTAGGGATTGACCCTAAGAGTTTTGATAAATATATTCGGTATCATGATCAGCTGGAACGATTTATGATTGGTAGACATGAACGCTACACGGTTGCTTCTTTAATTAAGTTTATCGAAGAACATTCGATTTAAAAAACATCTTGCTAGTAGCCTTAACTATTAAGTTGAGGCTACTACTCTATATAAATTATATCTAAAAGAGAGTGATTGTATGGCTAGTATTATAAAAAGAGGAAATTCATATAGGGCACAAGTTTCTTTATACCAAAATGGAAAGAACCAAAAGCTTACAAAAACATTTCCTACAAAAAGAAAAGCTGAGCTTTGGGCGTTAGAAATGGAGCTATTAAAAGGGCAAGGGAAAGAACTAGCTTATAGGACAACTACTTTTGCAGAATTCTTCGAGAACTGGATATATCTTGTAAAAAAGAATGATGTCAGAGAAACTACTTTTCAAAACTATGTTCGCACTTCAGCAGTTGTTAAAGACTTATTTAAAGATATTCAATTGAAAGATCTTAATGACATTGTTGTACAAAAGAAAATTGATGAATATGCAGAAACACGTTCAAGAAAAACCGTTCATGAAGTATTATTGAAAATTAAAGCAGCTTTACGTGATGCCTATGCAAGGGGCTATATCGCAAATGACTTTACCAATTTAGTAAAAACACGTGGAAAAACCTTACCCAAAAGAAATAGAACTTTATCGATTACCGAATTTAGGAAGTTACGAAAGTATTTAGTCAATAATCCAGAAGATGAGTTTCATTTATTAGTATTACTTGCACTAGAAACAGGAATGAGAAGAGGTGAATTGTTAGGTATAAGACCAGAATATATTTACAAAAAAGAAACGGAGGATGGTTATGAGTATGGTATTAAGGTTAGGGAATCAATTAGTCCCACTTCCGATGATACATCTTTAAAAACAGAGAATGCAAAACGTGATGTAACCATCAACAAAGAAGTTTATGACCTAATTAAAAAAATTCCTGTCAAAGAAAATGGATATGTTTTCGATTGGAATGGATTTAAACAGTCAGAGCAGTTACAAGTTCTTTTGGAAAAACTAAACATTCCTAAAACCACTTTTCATGGCTTACGTGACACACATGCATCTTTTTTGTTTGCTAAAGAGATTGACCTAGTTTATGTATCTAAACGATTAGGGCACATCAACATCCAAACAACCCAAAATTACTACTTAGAATTAATGCCAGAAAAAAAGCACCAGCAAGATGCTGATGCTTTAAATCTCTTAAATTCATTGTGAGGTTTAAGCTGATTTGAACCAACTTGAACCAAAAAACGCTTGTAAACGTTGATATAACAATGTTTCGTTTAACGTTTTGAGAACTGTGGTGCACGACGAGCTTTTTTAAGACCGTATTTCTTACGTTCTTTAGCTCTTGCATCACGAGTTAAGAATCCAGCACGTTTAAGTGTTGTGCGGTATTCTGGATCAGCTTCTAGCAATGCACGAGCAACGCCATGACGGATTGCACCAGCTTGACCAGTGTATCCTCCACCATCAACGTTTACTAATACATCATAGCTACCTTCCGTCTCAGTAGCTGCTAATGGTTGCTTAATAATTGTACGTAGTGTTTCATATGGGAAGTAATCTTCCGCATCACGGTTATTTACAACGATACGCCCAGTACCTGGAACTAAACGTACACGTGCAGTTGAAGTTTTACGGCGTCCGGTACCGTAGTATTGTACTTGTGCCACTATTCGTTACCTCCTTTTAATTATCCGCGAAGTTCGTAAACTTCTGGTTGTTGTGCTTCATGCTTATGTTCTGCTCCACGATAAACATGTAGCTTTTTACCCATTTTACGTCCTAATTTACCTTTTGGTAGCATCCCTTTAATAGTTAGTTCTAACATTTGTTCAGGATATTTTTCACGCATTTCACTAGCTGTACGTGTTTTTAAACCACCTGGGTGATTAGTGTGACGGTGATATAACTTATCGCTAAGTTTTTTACCTGTAAGTTCGATTTTTTCCGCATTGATAATGATCACATGATCACCAGTATCAACATGCGGTGTATATGTTGGTTTATGCTTACCGCGAAGGATTGTAGCAACTTCACTTGCTAAACGACCTAACGTTTGACCTTCTGCGTCGACAACAAACCATTTGCGTTCGATGTTATTTTCATTTGCCATGAAAGTTGTGCGCATGATCGGTTACCTCCTAAATCAATCATTCATAAGAATTTTCTTCATTTGTTTCGCTCTGAGTGCCCAAAAACTAATACGTTTCTGAAATGGGCGCTTACGCTTTTCTATGTCCGAATTTATATTCTAACACGAGTAACTTTCCGGGGCTATTCGTGGTTTAGAAAATAAAATGCCATAGACCATAATATAATATATAGCCTTAATTGTCAATAGATTGCACGCAAGGATTCGTTGTTTTTATCCGCTTTTTTCGTCGTAACTTACTTCCCATAAGTATAAACCTTGTGGAGGAGCTGTTTTCCCAGCTTTTGACCGATCTTCAGCTGCTATAATCTTTTGAATTTCTTCTGGTTTTCTATTACCTAATCCGATATCAATCAACGTACCAACGATGATCCTCACCATGTTATAGAGAAAGCCTGTCCCTCTAACACGAATAATAATGTCCTTCCCAGTCTGTTCGACCGCAATATCTGTGATGGTCCGTACCTTATCTCCTTTAACGTTACTATTTGTTGCACAAAAAGAGCTAAAATCATGGCTGCCAAGGAATAATTGACTGGCATCATGCATGGTGTTGACATTCAGTTTCTCTTTGACAAAATGAGTATAATGTCGACGAAACAAGTCCTTTTCACTCGTATTGAGGATATAATAACGATATTCCTTTTCACGAACGTCATAGCGGGCATGAAAGTCACTTGAAACATTCGTAATCGACACAACCTCTACATCATCGGGAAGCATGGTATTTAAAGCACGTAACCAACTTTCATTAGGAATTTTTAAATCTGTGTCAAAATGAATAACCTGTCCCATGGCATGAACTCCTTGGTCGGTTCTGCCTGAGGCCGTTACTCGCACAGATTTTCCTTTATGCATTTTTGTTAACACTTTTTCAATTTCCCCTTGTACAGTTCGCCCATTAGGCTGTATCTGATAGCCTAAAAATGCCGTCCCATCATATCGAATAATTGCTTTTAATCTCATTTTACTTGCCCCTTAATAATTTCGTAAGCCTAAAAAAATTAGTATGATGAATAGATAGATTATCATGCCAGTATAATCTATCTTTTCAAACTGTAATTGTCTTAGTTTTGTTCTTCCTTCACTTCCATGATATCCTCTTGCTTCCATTGCCATTGCTAACTCTTCTGCTCGCTTAAAAGCACTGATAAACAATGGCACTAAGAGTGGAACAACAGCATATATACGATCTTTCAGCGAACCTGTCCGAAAGTCCACCCCTCTTGATGCTTGTGCCTTCGAAATTTTCTCTGTTTCATCTAGTAGCGTCGGAATAAACCGGAGTGAGATCGACATCATCAGTGCTAGTTCATGAACTGGTACTTTTATTTTCTTTAATGGTGCTAACAGTTCTTCGATCGCATCCGTGATTTCCATTGGTGATGTTGTTAATGTTAAAAGAGATGTTACTAGCACCAGTAAGAAAAACCTCAAGGAGATGATCAAACCTTGGATCATTCCGCCTTGGTGAATGGTAAAGCCTCCTATTTCGACTAAAACAGCTCCATCCTTCGTAATAAAGAGATGAAGGATAAAGGTGAACAATATTAAAAACCAGACAGGTGTAATTCCTTTTAGGATATAGCTGATCGGTAATTTAGTTAATAAAACTAATATAAGTGCAAATGATGTTAACCAGCCGTAGCTGAAACTGTTGTTAGCAAAAAAAACAATAATAACAAACGTAAAAATAACCATTAATTTCGTTCTAGGGTCTAAGCGATGAATCACTGAATTACCTGGTACAAATTGTCCTATAATCATGAATGACTTCATAATTGCTTGTTCTCCCTTAATATATCCGCTATCTCTTTAGCTAATTCTGCCGGACTCTGACGACGATACGTAATGTTCGCACCGAACTTTTGATTCATTCGGTTAATTAATGAGAGGAAATCCGGTATTTCAAGATTTGCCTCTTCCAGCAATTCTGCTTGTGAAAAGATATGTTCAGGCGTTCCTTCCGTAAGCACTCGGCCTGCTGCAAGCACAAAAATATGATCTGCATACTGTAATGCTTGATCCATCTGATGGGTGACCAAAATCGTAGTCATTTCCTTTGCTTTATGCAAATCATAAAACATATTCATTACATCTTTTTGTCCTTTAGGGTCAAGGCCTGCAGTCGGCTCATCTAATATTAATACGTCCGTCTGCATTGCTAGCACTCCGGCAATCGCTACCCTTCGCATTTGTCCTCCACTTAATTCAAAAGGCGACTGTTTTAGAATATCAGTTGAAAGGTGAACCTTCTCCAAAGACTCGGTTATTCTTGATTGAATTTCTTCAGGTGGGATCTTAAAGTTCTTTAAGCCAAAGCTTATATCACGCTCTACTGTTTCTTCAAATAATTGATGTTCTGGATATTGGAAAACAATACCTACTTTTTCCCGCAATTTCTTTAAATCTTGCCTCTTATTTTCTCTTGATAAATGAAAGTCGCCTACCTTTACTTTCCCCTCAGTAGGGATGAGCAATCCATTTATATGCTGAAGTAATGTCGATTTACCTGAACCTGTATGGCCAACAAACGCGACAAACTCACCTGTTCTTATTTTCAAGTTAATATCCTTAAGCGCATGAAAGGAAAAAGGTGTATTGATTTGGTACGTATAGCTTACTCTTTCAAATTGGATGTCCATAATGCTTCCAAAAACTCCTCACTATCTATTGGATATGTTGTAAAATGATGACCATATTGCTCTAATTCTATCGCAAGCTGAACAGTTAATGGTAATGATAAACCAATGGATTGGATCGCTTGATAGTCAGTAAATAATTGATCAACGGTTGTATCCTTATAAATTTGTCCTTGATTCATGACAATAATACGATCCGCTAATATAATTTCTTGTAGATCATGTGTAATCATTACCATGGTAAGATCCAATTCATCTTTCAATTGACTTATCGTTGAGAGAATTTCCTTTCTACCCTTTGGATCTAACATCGAAGTAGCTTCATCTAGTAAAAGAATCTCTGGATATGTTGCCATGACACTAGCAATGGCAACCCGCTGCTTTTGTCCACCTGAAAGATTATGCGGTTCATGGTTTTGATAGTTTTCCATTTCGACCTGTTTAAGCGTTGTGTGGATTCGTTCAATCATTTCTTCACGAGGTATGCCACGGTTTTCTAAACCAAAGGCTACATCATCTCTTACCGTAGTTCCAACAAATTGATTCTCAGGGTTCTGAAACACCAAACCAATATTTCGTCTTATTTCCCACACATTTGAATTCGTTAATTTCCTGCCGTTAATTAATATTTCCCCAGCTTGTGGTAGGAGTAAGCCATTCGTTAGTTTTGCTATCGTCGATTTTCCTGATCCATTATGTCCTATAATGGCAACCGTCTCATTTTCCTCAATCTTTAGATTGAATTTTTTTAAAACCCATGGGGCATCTTCATTATATCGAAAATATACATCTCGAAATTCTATTGCAGGCATAGTTACTTCTCCTTAAAATCATTATTTCCCGGGTAATATACATCCGTTATTATTGTACCATATTACACACTTTAGATAACCTTTCAAAAAACTAGTTGAGTTAGTTTTACTAAGTTAGTTTTTAAATGAAACTTCTTACTATTTTAAACCGTATAAAAATTCAGTGCACCATTTAGTAATCATGAAATTATTTGGGTATTTTTGGAAGGCGAATCAGTTTTGAGAGGATGGTGATAGGATGAAGAAATTATTGATATTAATATTATTCTTTTCATTTAGCGTAATAGCTGCATGCAGTTCAAAGAAGCAAATGGACCCAGTTGATACTTCAGAATTAGAGACGGATACTAGTGAGACGGAAGTAGAAGAAGACACCTCATTTGAACCAAGTAAATTTGAATATTATGATATTGGAGAAACAGCAAGATCGTTATCAGAGCTCGAACAGGAGCTTTTACGCAAGCCAGGTCCGTATAGTGGAGATAATTATGATGAGCAGGCAGTACAAACTGCCATTGATAAATTACCTGGAGATCTAACGGCTGATGAGTATGTCCATGAATTGATTTATTTATTGGCTGAAGATTATCATCAAGAAATCGAAACATTTGCTAATTTTAACTCAGACGTATCAGTCGATATAGAGCGACCAGATGAAGATGTTGAACAACCGGCATTAAAGTTTCCCCACTTTGCCATACTAATTGATGCGAGCGGAAGCATGCATGCAGAAGTACAAGGAATAAGCAAATGGGAAGCAGCGAAGCAAGCAGTTGTTAATTTTGCAGAAGAGATTCCATCTGAAGCCACTATTTCATTAAGAGTATACGGCCATGAAGGCTCAAGCAATAGTGCGGATAAGGAGCTATCCTGCACCAGTACAGAAAGTATCTATAATGGAAATTATAATGGCACAGATTTTGAGGAATCACTTAATAAAATAGACCCTTCTGGTTGGACTCCTATAGCGCTTGCTTTGGAATCTAGTATCGAAGATATTCCTGTGAATGTTGGGGAAACAGTAGTTTATGTTGTCAGTGATGGAATAGAAACTTGTGATGGTGATCCGGTACAAGCTGCTAACAACCTTATCAAGAATGATATTGAGACCGTTGTTAATATTATTGGTTTTGATGTGGACAATGAGGGGCAGCAATTACTGAAAGAAGTGGCTACTGCAGGAAATGGTGAGTTTGTCTATGTTAATTCAGAAACACAATTGAAAGACTATATGAGGGAGCAATATGAAGAAATTAAGAGCGCTTGGTATGAATGGAAAGAGCAAGGAAAAGAGCAAGCTTTCACTCTAAAAGAGGAAAAGAAACAATTAGCTACAGAAACGAAAGAGAGCGTAAAAGAGAAAGCAGAACTGGAAAAAGAACGACTCAAAAAGGCTCAGGAATATCTTCAGAGCCTTTATGATGATTATGATCATGCAACCCGTCAGACTTTTTCACCGATTATTGATTATGCAAATCAGATTTGGAATTATGGTGTGGATGAAGGCAACAGGTTATGGTCCAAAAGTGTCGATAGTGGCAATGAATCGTGGTCAGAATTTGTAGATGAAGGTAACGATAAAATTAGTGAAACAATTAAAAAGAAAAACGAGCAGTAGAGGAGAAAATCTAAACTGAGAAGGGTTAGAGACTAGCCGGCTTGGACTTTTCAAGAAAAGTGTGTAAGTATTCTACAACCTTTTTTACTAGTTCACTAAGATGGTCATGAATTAATAGCTCGTTCATCACCATTGCCTATTGGTAGACATGGCCATCTCCCCATTCATTAGTTAATACAAGACTTTTATTGAGCGTTCTCGTTTGGGGAATGCTCCTTTTTTAATTATTTTTTCTAACAGAGAATACGTATCCACATAGCCATCTTTATCTTATCACAGTTTCAAGTAAATTTGATAGCTTTAGAAGCCCACAAAAAAAGGGCTTGGATGCACCTCTTAAAGAGATTTGCTCCTGCCCTTGCTTTCTTTGCTATTGAATTTATACTAACTCAATGACTGCCATTTCAGCCCCATCACCGCGACGAGGTCCTAATTTAAGCACTCTTGTATATCCACCTTGGCGATCTTCATAGCGGCTTGCGATGTCATTGAAAAGCTTCTGAACAGCATCCTCATTTTCACTCGCTTCTGCATTATATAAAAATGATGCAGCTTGACGACGTGCATGAAGGTCACCGCGCTTACCAAGTGTAATCATTTTTTCAACAACAGAGCGTAGTTCCTTCGCCTTAGCTTCTGTTGTTTCTAAACGTTCATGAATGATAAGATCAGTAGCTAAACCTCGAAGCAAAGCCATACGTTGATCCGTTGTACGTCCTAATTTTCTAGCCATGGCATATCCCTCCTTCGTTCGAAATCTCTAAAAGGTGTTGAGATTAATCTTCGTTTCGTAGTCCTAGACCTAGATCTTCTAATTTATGCTTCACTTCTTCTAGTGATTTACGACCTAAGTTTCGAACCTTCATCATATCTTCTTCTGATTTATGAGCTAATTCCTGTACGGTGTTAATTCCTGCTCGCTTCAAGCAGTTATATGACCTCACGGATAAATCAAGCTCTTCGATCGTCATTTCGAGAACTTTCTCTTTTTGATCTTCTTCTTTTTCAATCATTATTTCGGCGTTTTTCGCTTCGTCTGTTAAGCCAACAAATATATTCATATGCTCCGTAAAGATTTTAGCTCCTAAAGAAACTGCTTCTTCCGGGCGAATACTTCCGTCTGTTAACACATCAAAAGTAAGTTTATCATAATTGGCATCTTCACCAATACGGGTATTTTCTACTTGATAGGTTACTTTTGATACTGGAGTAAAGATAGAATCCACTGGAATCACACCAATTGGACGATCTTCATGGTTATTAGAGTCAGCTGGGCGGTATCCTCGGCCGCTTTGAGCTGAAATTTTCATTTTCAAATGGCCATTACTACCAACTGTAGCAATATGAAGATCCGGATTTAAAATTTCGACATCACTATCAAAAATGATATCCGCAGCCGTAACTTCCCCTTCTCCCTGCACATCAACTTCTAGAGTTTTTTCTTCATCTGAATAGATTTTAAGAGCAAGTTTCTTTAAGTTTAAGATAATAGTTGTCACATCTTCGACAACTCCTTCAACCGTTGAAAACTCATGTAATGCTCCGTCAATTTGAACAGATGTAACCGCAGCGCCAGGAAGTGAAGATAATAGGATACGACGCAAGGAGTTACCAAGTGTAGTACCATATCCACGCTCTAGTGGTTCTACAACGAATTTGCCATAAGTAGCATCATTACTGATTTCTACCGCTTCTATTTTTGGTTTTTCAATTTCGATCATCTATTAAACCCTCCTCTAAAACGTCGAAACCCCGGTTAGACTCGGGGTCTAACCGAAATTCCCCAGGTGGCAGTTCCCGTTTCTGCACTATGCAATTGTGATTTTGTGTCTGTCGAAAGCAATGGTGTCATTAATAAACATGTAAAAAACTTTATTAAGCTATCATAAACCATTATAGACAGATTAACAAATAATATACTGTGTGATTATACTCGACGACGTTTTGGCGGGCGGCAACCATTGTGAGGAACTGGTGTTACATCACGAATGGCAGTTACTTCTAACCCTGCTGCTTGAAGTGAACGGATTGCTGCTTCACGTCCAGCACCAGGTCCTTTCACAGTAACCTCTAAAGATTTCACTCCATGATCCTGTGCTGCTTTCGCTGCAGCTTCAGCAGCCATTTGCGCTGCAAAAGGAGTAGATTTACGAGAACCTTTGAAACCTAACGCTCCTGCACTGCTCCAGCTAAGCGCATTTCCTTGCACATCAGTAATCGTTACGATTGTGTTGTTAAATGTAGAACGAATATGCGCAATACCCGTGTCTATATTCTTTTTCACTCGACGTTTACGTGTATTAGTTTTACGAGCCATAAGTAAGCAAACCTCCTTTTATTTTATTTCTTTTTGTTAGCCATTGTTTTTCTTGGACCTTTACGAGTACGTGAATTGTTTTTCGTTTTTTGTCCTCGAACAGGTAAACCACGACGATGACGTACACCACGATACGAACCAATTTCAATCAGACGCTTAATGTTTAAGGATACTTCACGACGAAGATCTCCTTCTACAGTAAAGTTATCGATCTTTTGACGAATTTGTCCTAGTTCTTCTTCTGTTAAATCACGAACACGAGTGTCCTCATTAACACCAGCTTCTTCCAATACCTTTTTAGCAGTTGTTTTTCCAATACCGTAAATATAGGTTAAAGCAATCACTACGCGCTTATCACGCGGAACATCTACACCAGCAATACGTGCCATAGACTGATTACACCTCCTTATCCTTGTTTTTGTTTATGCTTAGGGTTTTCGCAAATTACCATTACTTTTCCTTTACGACGAATAACCTTGCATTTTTCACAAATTGGTTTTACAGATGGTCTTACCTTCATCTTCCATACCTCCTCTTGTATCGGAGCATTTTATTTATAACGGTACGTAATTCGACCTCTTGTTAAATCATATGGAGAAAGTTCAACCGTTACTTTGTCACCTGGTAGAATACGAATAAAGTGCATTCTGATTTTACCGGAAACATGTGCTAATACGGTGTGACCATTCTCTAGTTCTACTTTAAACATTGCATTCGGTAATGTATCAATTACCGTACCTTCGACTTCAATTGCATCGTCTTTCGCCATCGAGTTGATCTCCCTTCTTCAAATCTGTCTCCAATTCTTCGACAAATTTATTTATAGCATAACGCAACTTACCATTGGTTACGCGCCCTGTTTCGAGAAGGCTTCTTTGAACTTCAGGAGATATAAAGCTTGTAAACGCAATATGATGGACATTTTTCTTCTTCGGTCGATCATATTTGCGCTTATCTCCATCCGCCAACAACACAAAACGACTGTCTACTTTTCCAATTACAATTGCAAACTGACCTGCTTCGCGTCCCTGTAGGATTTGAACAACCTGACCTAATTCCGGATAACTCTCCGTTTCGCTCAACCATCATCACCTTCATTTAGGTTTTACGTTACCTATTTTCATCAAGTTCATTGCTAGTATTATTATACCAACTTTCACGACATTTCATTAAGAAATTGTTTTTAATTTCTCATCAATATCGCTAAATACTTTGTCAATTTCTTGAGAGCCATTAATTGTTACTAAGTCACCTTTATTAGAATAGAAATCTAACATTGGTTGTGTTTGTTCAAGATTAACCTCTAAACGATTTTTTACTGTACTAGGTTGATCATCTTCACGTTGAATAAGTGTTGCTCCGTCTTTATCACATACACCTTCTACCTTAGGAGGATTGAAGATTACATGATAAGCAGTGCCACATTCAGGACAAATACGACGCCCAGTGAGGCGTTGGATCAATTCATCCTTCTCAACATCTACGTGTAATACATAATCAATCGAACGATTCATGCTAGAAAGTAGATCATCTAACGCTTCAGCTTGAGCTAAAGTACGTGGAAACCCATCTAGCAAGAAACCTTTTTGACAGTCATCTTTACTTAATCTCTCTTTTACGATACCAATTGTAACTTCATCAGGAACCAAAGCACCTTCATCCATGTAGCTCTTCGCTTTTTGTCCAAGCTCTGTTCCCTCTTTAATAGCTAACCGAAACATATCTCCTGTTGAAATATGAGGGATATCATATTTTTCTACAATTCTTTCTGCCTGCGTACCCTTACCAGCACCAGGAAGTCCCATAAGGATTAGATTCAACGAATTTCCCCTCGCTCTCTGTCTAGTCCGATCTATCAAGCACTTTATTTAATAAAGCCTTTATAGTTACGTTTGACTAGCTGCCCTTCTAATTGTTTCATTGTCTGTAATGCTACACCAACCACAATTAGAAGCCCCGTTCCACCGATTTGAACGGATTGTGGTAAACCTGCCAAATCGCCCAATATTAAAGGTAAGACAGATACCGCAGCTAAGAAAATGGATCCAACAAATGTTAGTCGATACATAACACGTGTTAAATAAGTCTCCGTTGTTTTTCCTGGACGAATACCAGGGATATAGCCACCTTGCTTCTTCAAGTTATCAGCCATTTGTTCAGGATTAACTTGAACAAATGTGTAAAAATACGTAAATGCGATGATTAGCACAACGTAAATAATCATACCAGTTACGTTTGTATAATCAAATATATTAGAGATGGTCATCGCAATTTCATTATTTTCAAAGAATCCTGCTATCGTGCGAGGTGCAATGATAAATGAAATGGCAAAAATGACTGGAATTACCCCAGCAGCATTTACTTTCAATGGTAAATGTGTAGAGTGTCCTCCAACAGGCGAACGATTCACTAAACGTTTCGCATATTGTACCGGTATTTTTCGTAAAGCTTGTTGAATAAAAATAACACCTACCGTTACTGCAATCACAAGCAATACAATTAATAGTACAATGATAATATTTAGGAAAAGCTCATCTCCTGCACCAGATCCAAAATATTGTGCGTAAATTTGATTAACGCCATTCGGAATGGCTGCAACGATACCAGCAAAAATGAGGATAGAGATACCATTCCCTACACCGTGTGCAGTAATTTGTTCCCCTAACCACATTAAAAATGCAGTACCACTTGTTAATACTATGGCAATTACGAGGAATTTACCTACATCAGGATCACTAATCAAAAGACCTCCTGACATAGCGTTAAATCCTACAGACATTGCACAAGCCTGAATAAATGCTAACACGATAGTTGCATAACGAGTAACCTGTGCTAATTTTTTTCGTCCCATTTCGCCTTGCTTTTTCCACTCCGTGAATTTCGGAACGACATCCATTTGCAATAATTGCATGATGATCGATGCCGTGATGTATGGCATAATCCCCATTGCAAGAATGGAGAAATTCTGCAATGCTCCACCACCAAATGTATTGAGTAACCCAAATACATTTTGTTCATTCATAAAGTCGATAGCAGTCCGATCAGTAAAAGGAACAGGAATGAACGTTCCAATACGGAATACTACTAACATGAGAAGTGTGAAAATAATCTTTTGTCTAATATCAGCCACACGCACAAAATTGGAGATTGTACGAAACATTAAATCACCTCAGTTTGACCGCCCGCTGCCTCAATCGCATCTTTTGCGGAAGCAGAAAACTTATGAGCTTTTACTGTTAATTTCTTTTCTAACTTGCCGTTTCCAAGAATCTTAACGCCAGATTTCACCTTGCTAATGGTACCTGATTCAAGTAAAAGCTCAGGTGTCACTTCAGTACCCTCGTCAAAGTTATTCAATGTTTCAAGGTTAACAATTGCGAATTCTTTTCGGTTAATGTTTGTAAATCCTCGCTTCGGTAAACGTTGGAAAAGTGGCATTTGTCCACCTTCGAATCCTGGACGCACACCTCCGCCAGAACGTGCTTTTTGACCTTTATGACCACGTCCAGAGGTTTTACCATTACCGGATGACATACCGCGACCAACGCGATTACGTTCTTTCTTCGCTTGAGCTGGTTTTAATTCATGAAGTTTCATGCGAGCACCTCCTCTTACAACTAATTTTATTAAACTTCTTTTACGTCAACTAAATGTGATACTTTGTTAATCATGCCTCGCACGACAGGAGTATCTTCACGCACTACTGATTGATGCATCTTTTTAAGACCTAGTGTTTGAACAGTAGCTTTTTGTACTTCGGATCTACCGATGACACTGCGTTTGAGGGTAATTTCTAATTTATTAGACATTTGTTTTCCCTCCTTATCCTAACAATTCTTCTACAGACTTACCACGAAGTTTTGCTACTTCTTCAGCACGTTTTAATTCGCTTAGTCCATTAATTGTAGCACGAACCATGTTAATTGGTGTATTAGAACCTAGTGATTTAGATAAAATATCACCTACACCAGCAAGTTCTAAGACGGCACGTACAGGTCCACCCGCGATAACCCCGGTACCTTCTACTGCAGGTTTCATTAGAATGTTACCAGCACCGAATTGTCCGTGAATTTCGTGTGGAATAGTAGTACCAACGATCGGTACAGTAATTAAGTTTTTCTTTGCATCATCAATTGCTTTTTTAATAGCATCTGGTACCTCTTGTGCCTTACCTGTACCAAATCCTACATGACCATTTTTATCTCCAACTACTACCAATGCAGCAAAGCGAAAACGACGTCCACCTTTTACTACTTTTGCTACACGGTTGATTGTTACAACGCGTTCTTCTAAATCTAATTTGTTTGGGTCGATGTTAGTACGCAACATATGTCCCTCCTTTTTTGATTAAAATTCAAGACCTGCTTCACGAGCAGCATCTGCTAGAGATTTAACTCGACCATGATATAAATATCCACCACGATCAAAAACTACATTTTTAAATCCTTTATCAATAGCACGTTTAGCGATAAGCTCGCCAACTTGCTTTGCAGCTTCTACATTACCAGTTGCTTCTAAGTTTAACTCATTATCTACTGTAGATGCACTAACTAATGTTACATTGTTCACGTCATCGATTAGTTGTGCGTAGATGTGTTTATTTGAACGAAATACGTTTAGACGAGGGCGCTCCTGAGTTCCGAATAGATTCTTACGGATACGCTGATGTCTTTTCTTACGTACACTATTTTTATCAGGCTTTGTGATCATCTAGGTCACTCCTTTCTGCTTGCTACCTAACCTTACTTAGCAGTCTTACCTTCTTTACGACGTACATATTCACCTTCATAGCGGATACCTTTACCTTTATATGGTTCAGGCGGGCGAATAGCGCGAATATTTGCTGCAACAGCACCAACTAATTCTTTGTCGATACCTTTCACCACTACTCTTGTATTAGATGGAACCTCAATGTCAATTCCGTCAACTGGTTCCACTTCTACCGGATGAGAATAACCAGCATTAACTACAAGCTTTTTGCCTTGTAATTGTGCACGGTAACCAACACCTTGGATATCAAGAGCTTTTTCGAAGCCTTTATGAACACCTTCGACCATGTTACCGATGATGCTTCGAGTTGTACCGTGTAATGCTTTATGTTGTTTGCTATCACTTGGACGCTCAACAGTCAATACATTATCCTCGATTTTGATCTTCATTTCACTGTTAAAAGAACGGCTTAATTCACCTTTTGGTCCTTTAACTGTTACGTTATTACCATCTACTTTAATTTCCACGCCTTGTGGAATTTCTAAAAGTTTTAAACCTATACGAGACATCTACTACACCTCCTGTCTTGTGAGAATAACTTACCAAATATATGCTAGCACTTCGCCACCGATTGCTTGTGCACGTGCTTCTTTATCAGATAATACACCTTTTGAAGTAGAAACGATCGCAATTCCTAAACCATTTAATACTTTAGGAAGCTCATCTGCTTTTGCATAAACACGTAAACCTGGTTTACTGATTCTTTTTAAACCTGTGATTACACGCTCATCGTTTGTACCATACTTCAAAAAGATACGAAGGATTCCTTGTTTGTTATCCTCAACAAATTCATAGTCACGGATAAACCCTTCACGTTTTAGAATATCTGCAATTTCTTTCTTAAGATTCGACGCTGGGAACTCCAATTTTTCATGGCGGACCATGTTAGCGTTACGAATACGAGTAAGCATATCTGCAATTGGATCTGTCATAACCATTTCTCATTACCTCCTTCCCTATTCGGGGATTTACCAGCTTGCTTTTTTAACACCAGGAATTTGACCTTTATATGCAAGTTCACGGAAACAAATACGGCAAAGCTTGAACTTACGGATTACCGAGTGCGGACGTCCACAACGTTCACATCTTGTGTACTCTTGTACTTTGAATTTCGCTTTGCGTTTCTGCTTTGCGATCATTGATTTTTTAGCCACTCTTTTCCCTCCTTATACGAGCTTTTCGCTTATTTTTGGAAAGGCATGCCAAGTTGAGTTAGGAGTTCTGCAGCTTCTTCATCAGAATTAGCTGTTGTAACAATAACTACGTCCATCCCTCTTACTTTGTTTACTTGGTCATAATCAATTTCCGGGAAAATTAATTGTTCTTTTACACCTAATGTGTAGTTACCACGGCCATCAAATGCTTTTTTAGAAATACCACGGAAGTCACGTACACGTGGTAGTGAAACATCAATAAGCTTTTGAAGGAAGTCATACATACGCTCACCGCGTAATGTTACTTTTGCACCAATTGGCATTCCTTCACGTAAGCGGAAGCCTGCGATTGATTTTTTTGCTTTTGTTACGACAGGTTTTTGACCAGTGATTTGTGACAATTCTTCTACTGCAGAATCTAGTGCCTTAGAGTTTTGTACTGCATCACCAACACCCATGTTCACAACAATTTTTTCGACCTTTGGTACTTCCATTACTGATTTATAATTAAATTTCTCAACTAATGAAGAAACAATTTCATTATTGTATTTTTCCTTTAAAGTGTTCATCACGTAAACCTCCTTTCATCGCTAAGACTATTTATCTAAAGATTCACCAGATTTTTTAGCGATACGAACTTTCTTTCCATCACGTACTTCATATCCAACACGAGTTGGCTCGCCAGACTTAGGATCTAATGGCATTACATTTGATACATGAATCGCTGCTTCTTGATTCAAGATACCACCTTGTGGGTTTTCCTGAGAAGGTTTTGCGTGTTTCTTCACAACATTAACACCTTCTACAAGCACACGATCTTTTTTCGGAAATGCAGCTAAAACAGTACCCTGCTTTCCTTTATCTTTGCCTGAAATTACTTGTACTTTATCACCTTTTTTGACATGCATGCTATCCGCACCTCCTTACACGGTTTTTCCGTAACGTGCTTATAATACTTCTGGAGCTAGAGATACGATTTTCATGAATTTCGCATCACGCAATTCACGTGCAACTGGTCCAAAAATACGAGTACCTCTTGGACTTTGGTCATCACGAATGATGACAGCTGCATTCTCATCAAATCGAATATAAGAACCGTCTTTACGTCTTACTCCACTTTTAGAACGTACGATTACTGCTTTTACTACTTCACCTTTTTTAACAACGCCCCCTGGTGTTGCTTGTTTCACAGAGCAAACAATTACATCACCAACGTTCGCTGTCTTACGACCAGAACCGCCTAATACTTTAATCGCTTGTACCTCACGAGCACCAGAGTTATCTGCTACTTTTAAACGAGATTCTTGTTGGATCATATTCGTGCACCCTCCCTTCGGAACTTATCCGAGCGAACTTTATTAAATAATTACTGCTTCTTCCACAACTTCTATTAAACGGAAACGTTTTGTTTTAGATTGTGGCTTAGTTTCCATGATGCGAACAACATCACCAATTTTGGCTTGATTGTTTTCATCATGTGCTTTGAATTTTTTTGAGTATTTAACACGTTTGCCATATAAACTGTGAAATTTATATGTTTCAACTAAAACAGTGATAGTCTTATCCATTTTGTCAGATACGACACGTCCAGTATAGACTTTACGATTATTACGCTCACTCATCTGAGGCTAACCTCCTTTATTATCCGTTATTTACGCTTAGCTCTCTTTCGCGAACAACAGTCTTCATACGTGCAATTGATTTACGAACTTCACGTAGACGTGCTGTATTTTCCAATTGACCTGTTGCAAGTTGGAAACGCAAGTTGAAAAGCTCTTCTTTTAATGACTTAATCTTTTGTTCAATTTCGGCAGTGGTTAGTTCTCTAATTTCATTAGCCTTCATTGATTTCACCACCAATTTCTTCTCTTTTTACGAATTTCGTTTTGATTGGTAATTTATGAGATGCCAGACGAAGTGCTTCACGCGCTACCTCTTCCGATACACCTGCAATCTCAAACATTATCTTACCTGGCTTTACTACTGCTACCCATCCTTCAGGAGCACCTTTACCGGAACCCATACGAACCTCAAGAGGCTTAGCTGTATAAGGTTTATCTGGGAAAATTTTAATCCAAACTTTACCACCACGCTTCATATAACGAGTCATCGCTATACGAGCTGCTTCGATTTGACGGCTAGTAATCCAAGAAGCTTCAACAGCCTGAAGACCGTATTCACCAAATGCTACTTGTGTACCGCCTTTCGCTTTACCTTTCATATTACCACGATGTTGCTTACGATGTTTTACACGTTTTGGCATTAACATAATGCTTGCCCCCTTCCTTATTTATTGTTTTTCGTTGGAAGGACTTCTCCACGATAAATCCATACTTTAACACCTAGTTTACCGTAAGTTGTGTCTGCTTCTGCAGTTCCATAATCGATATCTGCACGTAAAGTATGAAGTGGAACAGTTCCTTCGCTATAGCTTTCCGCTCTTGCCATATCTGCACCGCCAAGACGACCTGATACTTGTGTACGAATACCTTTCGCACCTGCACGCATTGCGCGTTGGATCGTTTGCTTTTGTGCACGACGGAATGATACACGGTTTTCTAATTGACGAGCGATATTTTCTGCAACTAATTTAGCATCTAAATCAGCTTTTTTCACTTCCACAATGTTAATGTGTACTCTTTTACCAGTAAGTTGGTTAAGTGACTTACGTAGAGCTTCTACTTCAGAACCACCTTTACCGATGACCATACCTGGTTTAGCTGTAGAGATGGAGATGTTAACACGATTTGCTGCTCTTTCGATTTCAACTTTAGATACAGCACCATCTTTTAATCGTTCTTCAATATATTCACGAATTTTAATATCTTCATGTAAAAGGTCTGCATAATCTTTACCTGCATACCACTTTGATTCCCAATCACGAATAACTCCTACACGAAGACCAGTTGGATTTACTTTTTGACCCACAGATTATCCCTCCTTTTTCTCAGATAGAACCACTGTAATGTGGCTAGTTCTTTTATTGATTTGTGTTGCACGACCTTGTGCACGTGGGCGGAAACGTTTCAATGTAACACCTTCGTTTACAAACGCTTCTGACACTACTAAATTATCTGGATTCAATTCATAATTGTGCTCTGCATTCGCGATCGCAGAGTTTAATAATTTCTCCACAACTGGTGATGCACCGCGTTGTGTATGTTTTAAAATCGCAATTGCTTCTCCTACTTCTTTGCCGCGAATTAAATCGATCACTAGGCGGACTTTACGAGGAGCAATACGAACTGATTTTGCAACAGCTTTTGCTTGCATTAGGAGTACCTCCTCTCAATTAACGTTTTGTTTTCTTGTCATCTCCAGCATGCCCTCTATACGTACGAGTTGGAGCGAATTCACCTAATTTGTGTCCAACCATATCTTCTGTCACGTATACTGGCACATGTTTGCGACCATCATATACCGCAATCGTATGACCGACAAAGCTAGGAAAAATTGTAGAACGACGAGACCAAGTCTTCACTACTGTCTTTTTGTCATCCTCGTTTAACTTGTCGATTTTTTTCAATAAATGGTCATCTGCGAAAGGTCCTTTTTTTAAGCTACGACCCATGGATAAGCCTCCCTTCGCGATTGTCGGACGGGAATTAACGCCCGTCGTTCAACCCCGTTATTTTTTGCGTTTACGTACAATAAATTTATCAGATTGTTTGTTACGTTTACGTGTTTTGTAACCAAGTGTTGGTTTACCCCAAGGTGACATTGGTGATTTACGTCCGATTGGTGCACGTCCTTCACCACCACCGTGAGGGTGATCATTAGGGTTCATTACAGAACCACGAACTGTTGGGCGCTTGCCTAACCAACGAGAACGTCCCGCTTTACCTACATTGATTAATTCGTGCTCCAAGTTACCTACTTGACCTACAGTCGCACGGCAAGTTGCTAATACTAGACGTACTTCACCAGAAGCTAAACGCACTAATACATATTTACCTTCACGACCTAAGATTTGTGCTTGAGCACCTGCAGATCTTGCTAACTGAGCACCACGACCTGGTTTTAATTCAATGTTATGAATGATTGTACCTACTGGAATATCTCCAAGTGGTAAAGCATTTCCTAATTTGATATCTGCATTCGGTCCAGATTCTATTTCATGACCTACTTGAATACCTTTTGGTGCAATGATATAGCGTTTCTCTCCATCAGCATAATGGATTAATGCGATGTTTGCAGAACGGTTTGGATCGTATTCGATTGTAGCAACTTTGCCTGGTATTCCATCTTTGTCACGTTTAAAATCGATTATACGATACTTACGCTTGTGTCCACCGCCTTGATGACGAACTGTTAACTTACCTTGATTGTTACGACCACCACGTTTGCTTAATGGTGCAAGTAGAGATTTTTCCGGCTGATCAGTTGTAATTTCTGCGAAGTCTGATACCGTCATACCTCTACGACCATTAGAAGTTGGTTTATACTTTTTAATCGCCATCTGTTTTCCCTCCTTTATTAGTCAGATTATATCGATTCAAAGAAATCTAGTTCTTTACTGTCTTCAGATAATTGAACAATTGCTTTTTTTCGGTTAGGGCGATATCCGCCATAACGTCCCATACGCTTGAACTTACCTTTTTTGTTCAATGTATTTACATTTACGACTTTCACACCAAAGATTTCTTCTACTGCATCTTTGATTTGTGATTTGTTCGCTTCCTTACTTACTTCAAAAGTGTATTTTTTTTCTGCCATTAAATCCGCAGAGTGTTCAGTAATGATTGGGCGCTTAATAATATCACGTGCATCTGCCATTATGCAAGCACCTCCCCTGCTTTTTCAGCTGCTTCTTTTGTTAAGATCAGCTTGTCATGCGTAAGCAAGTCTAATACATTTACTTCACTTACAGTTAATACTTTAACATGTTGAAGATTGTTAGCAGATTTCGCTAATACTTCATCCTTGTCAGCTGTTACGATTAATGCTTTTGCATCCACGTTTAATGAAGAAAGCATTGAAACAACTTCTTTTGTTTTTGGTGTTTCAATAGCAATTCCTTCTAGAACTACTAAGCTATCTTCTTTCACCTTAGAAGAAAGAGCAGATTTAAGCGCTAATCTACGTACTTTCTTAGGTAGTTTATAACTATAGCTTCTTGGTGTTGGTCCGAATACAGTTCCACCACCTACCCATTGTGGCGAGCGAATTGAACCTTGACGTGCACGACCTGTTCCTTTTTGGCGCCATGGTTTACGTCCACCACCACGTACATCAGAACGGTTTTTTACCGCGTGTGTACCTTGGCGTAAAGATGCGCGCTGCATTAAAACAGCATCATGTAGTACATGTTCATTTGGTTCGATTCCGAATACTGCATCGTTGATTTCTACATCACCAACTTGTGATCCACTTTGATTATATAGTGCTACTTTAGGCATGACATATCCTCCCTTCAATTAATAATTAGTTAGCCTTTACTGCACTCGTAATTTTCACGAATGATTTTTTTGCACCAGGAACGTTTCCTTTGATTAATAGAAGGTTACGCTCTGCATCTACTTTAACTACTTCTAAGTTCTGAATAGTAATTTGTTGTCCACCCATTTGACCAGGAAGTTTTTTACCTTTAAAAACTCTCGCTGGGTCAGCGGCAGCTCCCATTGAACCTGGAGCTCTGTGGTAGTGAGAACCATGACTTTCTGGTCCACGTTGTTGATTATGGCGCTTGATTGCACCTTGGAAACCTTTCCCCTTAGAAGTACCTGTTACATCAATTTTATCTCCTGCTTCAAAAACCTCTACGCTTATCTCTTGACCTAAATCATATTCATCAAGATTTACGTCACGGATTTCACGAACGAAGCGCTTAGGAGTAGTATTTGCTTTTTCAGCATGTCCCTGCTCTGGTTTATTTGTACGATTTTTCTTTCCGTCAGCAAAACCAATTTGGATTGCTTCATAGCCATCATTTTCTTCTGTACGCTTTTGTAGCACAACGTTTGGTTCAGCTTCTACAACTGTTACTGGGATTAATTCGCCCTCTTCTGAGAAAATCTGAGTCATGCCAACTTTGCGACCTAAGATTCCTTTCGTCATCCGTTACACCTCCTAGAATGGTAAATTTATATTATAGTTTAATTTCAATATCTACACCTGACGGTAAATCAAGACGCATTAGAGCATCTACCGTTTTTGGTGTTGGACTCACAATATCAATTAGACGTTTATGTGTGCGCATTTCGAATTGCTCACGAGAGTCTTTATACTTGTGAGTTGCTCGCAAGATCGTATAGATTGATTTTTCCGTTGGTAACGGAATTGGACCTGAAACTCCTGCGCCAGATCTTTTTGCTGTGTCTACGATTTTGTCTGCAGACTGATCTAAAATACGGTGATCATACGCTTTTAAACGAATTCTAATTTTTTCTTTTGCCATTATTTTCCCTCCTTTTCGCCCATTTAGATAATAGACATTCTCCGCGAAAATTCCTTAACACACTAGCCATGGCAAAGGGGCCGGGTGTGCCAACAACCTTCCGCATCATCGCCTGTTTTTATGACCAACATTGTTTATTATATAGAATTTCGAAGGCGAATGCAACATTTTATGCATATTTTTTAAGATTTTTTTAGTACATAATACGGAACTAATTTAATAGACAATATTCAAATAAACCTTACACACATTTCCAACGAAAATACTACATGTCATACTGATAATATGGATTATGTTCAGTAGACTTTTATATTGGAGTAATTTTGAAATATATGTTCTGCCTGAAATTCGTTCCGGCTGCCCGCTTGCCTTTCCGTGGGGTTTTCTCTTCAGCTAACTTTTCCAAGCAAAAGTCGCTTTGGAAAAGTGGATCTTCAGAGAAAACAGTCCCACAGGAGTTGAAGCGGGCGGCCTCCACTATTATAAGTTCTACATCTCATGTAACGTTTAGGTACATAGATTCAAAGTATTAACTGTCATAATCTGTGTATAGTAATTTAGCGGAGGTCGATTGCGTAGACTCCTGTGGGAACAGGGCGAGCTGAAGATCCATTTTAAAAAATAAATGCAATTTATTTTTTAAAATTTGCTGAAGCCGTCCCCACGGAAAGCGAAGCAATCGGCCGGAGCGGTAATGAAAATCTATCCTCATTTCAAAATTAATACATAGAGATATAGCAGTTTACCGAACATAATCCTTACTATATTTAGTAGCTAGCTTTGGTATAAACCAAAAAGCAGGTAGCGCTTGGCTACCTGCTTTTTATATTTTCATGGATTACTCCATGATTTCTGCTACGACACCAGCACCTACTGTACGTCCACCTTCACGGATTGAGAATTTAGTTCCATCCTCGATCGCGATAGGAGAAATAAGAGATACTGTCATTTCGATGTTATCACCAGGCATTACCATTTCCACACCTTCTGGTAACTCGATAACACCAGTTACGTCAGTTGTACGGAAATAGAATTGCGGACGATAGTTAGAGAAGAATGGCGTGTGACGTCCACCTTCATCTTTAGAAAGTACATAAACTTCCGCTTTAAATTTTGTATGTGGAGTAATTGTACCAGGCTTTGCTAATACTTGACCACGGTTGATTTCTTCACGTGCAACACCACGAAGAAGTGCACCAATGTTGTCACCAGCTTCTGCATAGTCAAGAAGCTTACGGAACATTTCTACTCCTGTGATAGTAGTTTTAGAAGCTTCTTCAGCAAGACCGATGATTTCTACTTCGTCACCTACTTTTACAACACCACGCTCAACACGTCCTGTTGCAACAGTACCACGACCAGTGATTGAGAATACGTCCTCAACTGGCATCATGAATGGTTTTTCAGTATCGCGGTCTGGACGAGGGATATACTCATCAACTGCATCCATAAGCTCAAGAATTGCATTCACATACTTTTCGTCACCTTCAAGTGCTTGAAGAGCTGAACCTTTGATTACTGGTACATCATCGCCAGGGAAATCATATTCAGATAATAGATCACGTACTTCCATTTCAACTAGTTCTAGAAGCTCTTCGTCATCTACCATGTCACATTTGTTTAAGAATACAACGATCGCAGGTACCCCTACTTGACGAGAAAGTAAGATGTGCTCACGTGTTTGTGGCATTGGACCATCCGCAGCAGATACTACAAGGATAGCTCCGTCCATTTGTGCAGCACCAGTGATCATGTTTTTAACATAGTCAGCGTGACCTGGGCAGTCAACGTGTGCATAGTGACGGCTTTCTGTTTCATATTCAACGTGTGCTGTTGAGATTGTGATTCCACGTTCTTTTTCTTCAGGAGCACCATCGATTTGGTCATATGCGCGAGCTTCCCCGCTACCATATTTGTTGAAAAGAACGTTTGTAATTGCTGCAGTTAAAGTTGTTTTACCATGGTCAACGTGTCCAATAGTACCAATATTAACGTGGTCTTTGGAACGGTCAAATTTTTCTTTAGCCATGTATATTTCCTCCTTTAATTAAGTAAAAAGTTTTTATATTTTCATGTATCTCGGCTTAGACAATAGTTATCTAAGCCTATAATACAAGTTATACTTTAGATTGCGAAAAAAATCAATTATTCACCAGCATTTTTCTTAATAATTTCTTCCGCCACACTCTTAGGAACTTCTTCATAGTGATCAAAGTGCATTGTATAAGTACCGCGACCTTGTGTGTTTGAACGAAGCGCAGTAGCATAACCAAACATTTCAGCAAGTGGAACAAATGCTTTAACAACTTGTGCTGATCCACGAGCTTCCATACCTTCTACACGTCCACGACGAGAAGTTACATCACCCATAATGTCTCCCATGTATTCTTCAGGGATAACTACTTCAACCTTCATCATCGGTTCAAGAATGACAGGGTTACATTTGTTTTTGGCAGCTTTAAGTGCCATTGATGCTGCTACTTTAAATGCTGTCTCGTTAGAGTCAACATCATGATAGCTTCCATCGAAAAGTGTTGCTTTTACATCGATTAATGGGTATCCAGCAAGTACACCATTTTCCATTGATTCCTTAATACCAGCCTCAATAGATGGAATGTATTCACGTGGTACTACACCACCAACGATTTTATTAACAAACTCGAAACCGGCACCTTCTTCGTTAGGTTCAAATTTCACCCAAACGTGACCATATTGCCCACGACCACCAGATTGGCGAACGAATTTACCTTCCACTTCCGCTGAACCACGGAATGTTTCACGGTAAGATACTTGTGGAGCACCAACGTTAGCTTCTACTTTAAACTCTCGTTTCAAACGATCCACAATAATATCAAGGTGTAGTTCACCCATACCTGAGATAATTGTTTGACCAGTTTCCTGATCTGTTTCAGCTCTGAAAGTAGGGTCTTCTTCTGCAAGTTTACCTAATGCAATACCCATTTTGTCCTGGTCTGCTTTTGACTTAGGCTCGATTGCTACTGAAATAACCGGCTCAGGGAATTCCATTGATTCTAGGATAACTAAGCTCTTTTCATCACATAGCGTATCCCCTGTACCAGTGTCCTTAAGTCCAACAGCACCAGCGATGTCTCCAGCGTAAACCTCAGCAATTTCCTCACGAGAGTTTGCGTGCATTTGTAGGATACGACCTACACGTTCACGTTTATCTTTCGTAGAGTTTTTCACGTATGAGCCAGATTTTAATGAGCCAGAATACACACGGAAGAATGTAAGTTTACCTACAAATGGGTCAGTAGCTACTTTAAATGCTAACGCAGAGAAAGGCTCTTTATCGTCCGCTTTACGTACTACTTCTTCTTCAGTACCTGGAACAATACCTTCAATTGGAGGTATATCTAATGGTGATGGTAAGTAATCAACAACACCGTCGATTAATAATTGTACCCCTTTGTTCTTGAAAGCAGATCCACAGAATACAGGATAAAATTCAACACTTAATGTAGCTTTACGTACAGCTGCTCTTAACTCATCGTTAGAGATCTCTTCACCTTCTAAGTAACGCTCCATTAGATCTTCATCTAATTCAGCTACTGCTTCAACAAGGTTTGTACGATACTCTTCGGCTTGTTCTTTGTACTCATCTGGAATCGGCTTCGCTTCTGCACGAGTTCCTAGATCATCAAGGTAGTAGTAAGCTTCCATAGTGATAAGGTCAATGATTCCTTCGAAGTCATCTTCAGCACCGATTGGAAGTTGTACCGGGTGAGCATTAGCTCCTAAGCGATCTCCTAATGTTCCTACTGAATAAAGGAAATCAGCTCCGATTTTGTCCATTTTGTTTACAAAAACAATACGTGGTACACCGTATGTTGTTGCTTGGCGCCATACTGTTTCTGTTTGCGGTTCTACACCAGACTGTGCATCTAATACAGCTACCGCACCATCAAGTACACGTAATGAACGCTCAACTTCAACAGTGAAGTCTACGTGTCCAGGTGTATCGATGATGTTAATACGGTGGCCTTTCCACTGAGCAGTTGTTGCTGCAGAGGTAATGGTAATACCGCGTTCTTGTTCCTGCTCCATCCAGTCCATTTGAGAAGCACCTTCGTGTGTTTCCCCAATTTTGTGGATACGTCCCGTATAGAATAAAATACGTTCTGTTGCAGTTGTTTTACCAGCATCGATGTGGGCCATGATACCGATATTACGTGTTTTCTCCAAGGAGAACTCTCTAGGCATGAATCTTTCTCCTTCCTACTTGAAATATTGTTAGTTTGATGATTACCAGCGATAGTGAGCAAATGCTTTGTTCGCTTCTGCCATTTTGTGCATATCTTCGCGTTTTTTAACAGATGCACCTGTATTATTTGAAGCATCTAGAATTTCATTCGCTAAACGCTCTTCCATTGTTTTTTCACCGCGAAGGCGAGAATAGTTAACAATATAACGTAATCCTAATGCTTGACGACGTTCTGGTCTAACCTCAACTGGTACTTGGTAGTTGGAACCACCAACACGACGTGCACGTACTTCAAGTACAGGCATAACGTTTTTCATAGCTTGTTCGAATACATCCATAGCGTTTTGTCCGCTACGCTCCTGAACTAATTCGAAAGCACGATAAAGAATCTTTTGTGCTTTACCTCTTTTTCCATCAATCATGATTTGATTGATTAAACGTGTAACAAGTTTTGAATTATATAACGGATCTGGTAAGACATCACGCTTTGGTACTGGTCCTTTACGTGGCATATCTTCCCCTCCTTTCTATTATGTTTTTTATTAAGAAAAGTTTATTTTTTAGGTCTTTTCGCACCGTATTTTGAACGACCTTGCATACGTCCTTCAACACCTGAAGTATCAAGTGCACCACGTACGATATGATAACGCACCCCTGGTAAGTCTTTTACACGACCACCACGAATCAACACAACACTGTGTTCTTGTAGATTGTGACCAATTCCAGGAATATAAGCTGTAACCTCGATTTGGTTTGACAAACGAACACGTGCATATTTACGAAGTGCAGAGTTCGGCTTTTTAGGTGTTAATGTCCCTACACGAGTACATACACCACGCTTTTGCGGGGAAGATTGATCAGTCGCAATTTTTTTACGGCTATTGTACCCTTTATTTAAAGCAGGTGAGTCTGATTTTTTACCCTTAGACACACGACCTTTACGCACTAATTGATTAATAGTTGGCATCTATTTTTCCTCCTCTCTTTTCTTAAGATGTAATACCACACATCCAGGTGGTTCATAATAGAGCAAAAAACAAAGTCTTCGCAAAAAATTGCCAAAACTTTATTGTTTGATCACTACAGTTGCTGCACCAACATCTATTCCGCAAGCTTTCCCAAGCTCTTTCATAGAATCAACATAGGAAAAAGGAACATTATGTTCAGATGCAACTTGCAAAACTTTACTAGTAATATGCGCATCTGCATCACTAGCAATGATCACTTCTTTCGCATGACCATTTTTAATGGCTTTTAAGACTTGTTTCGTTCCGATTATCTTTTCAGTATTTACCTGTGCCACTTTTTCATAAGACATCTGCATATCCTCCAAAGTAACAAGGATAACGGAAGCACCTTAAATATACTATCATCACAAAAATTCAATGTCAACTTTTATTTATAAAAATAAATAAATATTTAAAGTGTTTCGCCCTTGTTTTCTATCAAGTAAATGTAAAAGGTGGATTACCTGCATAATTGGCAGGCAATCCAATTTTATTATTGAACAAGTAGATATCGACTTTTCTTATTGAATTACTTCTTCTGAATCTGTCTCTTCTACTTGAGCAGGGTCAACTTTTAATTTTTCCTGGATACGGCGATAACGTTGCATACCGGTACCTGCAGGAACAAGTTTACCAATAATCACATTTTCTTTGAGACCAAGTAATTCATCTCGTTTTCCTTTAATCGCTGCATCTGTTAAGACTCTTGTCGTCTCTTGGAAAGAAGCAGCTGATAGGAATGAATCTGTCTCAAGAGATGCTTTTGTAATACCTAGTAATACCGGTCGACCAACTGCCGGTTGACCACCAGTTACTAACGCTTGTTTGTTCGCATCTTTGAACTGATGGATTTCCAATAGTGATCCTGGTAAAACTTCTGTATCTCCGGAATCAGCAACACGTACTTTGCGAAGCATTTGTCGTACCATTACTTCGACGTGTTTATCACCGATTTCCACCCCTTGCATCCGATATACTTTCTGTACTTCTTTCAATAGATAAGATTGTACACCGTCTATACCTTTAACTTTTAAGAGTTCTTTTGGATCGATAGACCCTTCTGTCAACGCCTGACCTGCTTCTACCTCATCACCGATAGAAACTTTAAGTCGTGAACCATAAGGTGCTGTGTATGTTTTTGTTTCAACCGCACCTCGAACAACCACTTCTTGTTTGTCTTTCACTTCCGTTATATCTTCGACAGTACCGAAAATTTCGGAAATAACTGCCTGACCTTTTGGATTACGCGCTTCGAAGATTTCTTGGATACGCGGTAAACCTTGGGTAATATCGCTACCTGCTACCCCACCAGTGTGGAATGTACGCATCGTTAACTGTGTACCTGGTTCACCGATAGATTGAGCAGCGATGATACCAACTGCCTCGCCTACTTCTACTTCTTCACCAGTAGCCAGGTTACGACCATAACATTTTTTACATGCACCATGTTTTGTGTTACATGTGAAGACAGTTCGAATGTTTACTTCTTCAATTCCTGCTTCCACAATTTCTTTTGCGGTATCTTCAGAGATGACTTCATTTTTTGCAACGATCATCTCATTTGTTTCAGGATGCTTCACATTTTGGAATGCTGTTCTACCGATCAGACGATCGATAAGCGGTTCGATCATTTCTGTACCTTCTTTAATAGCAGATACAGTTAAACCACGATCTGTTCCACAGTCTTCTTCACGGATAATCACATCCTGCGCAACATCGACCAGACGTCTTGTTAAATAACCAGAGTCTGCTGTCTTAAGGGCTGTATCGGCAAGACCTTTACGAGCACCGTGTGTAGAAATAAAGTATTCTAGTACCGTTAAGCCTTCACGGAAGCTTGACTTGATCGGTAATTCAATAATTCGGCCAGCCGGGTTTGCCATTAATCCACGCATACCTGCTAACTGTGTAAAGTTAGATGCGTTACCACGTGCACCAGAGTCACTCATCATAAAGATCGGGTTACGTGGGTTCAAGGATTTCATCAATTTATCTTGGATAGTATCTTTTGCCTGTGACCATATAGAAATGACACGGTCATAGCGTTCCTCATCGGTAATTAAACCTCTACGGAATTGTTTCAATACTTTATCTACTTTATCTTGTGCTTCTGCTAAAATCTCTTCTTTTTCAGCAAGCACGACGATGTCAGATACACCTACGGTAATACCAGCTTTCGTCGAATAAGCAAAACCTAAATCTTTCATACGGTCTAGCATTTTTGACGTTTCACTAATCTTGAACTTCTTGAATACTTCCGCAATGATATCCCCAAGAATTCCTTTCTTGAATGGTGATATAAGGTCGCGTTTGGCGATTTCCTCTGTAATATTCACTCCAGGCTCAACAAAATACTTATCTGGTGTTGCCACTTCTAAGTTTTGTTGCGTTGGTTCGTTCATATATGGGAATGTTTCTGGAAGCATATCATTAAAGATTAGCTTACCAACTGTTGTAATCATTAATTTATTTTTCTGTTCTTCCGTAAATGCTTCTTTATTTAGAGAAGATGGTTGAATCGCAACACGTGTGTGCAAGTGCACAAAGCCATTTTGGTAGGCTATTAATGCCTCATTTAAGTCTTTAAACACCATACCTTCTCCGATAGCATTTTCTCGTTCCATTGTTAAGTAGTAGTTTCCAAGCACCATATCCTGTGATGGCGTAACAACTGGCTTACCATCTTTCGGATTTAGGATGTTTTGTGCTGCCAGCATTAGAATGCGTGCTTCTGCTTGTGCTTCTGCTGATAATGGAACGTGTACTGCCATTTGGTCACCGTCAAAGTCTGCGTTATATGCCGTACATACAAGTGGATGCAAGCGAATGGCGCGTCCTTCGACAAGTGTCGGTTCAAATGCTTGAATACCTAAACGGTGAAGAGTTGGTGCACGGTTTAGTAATACCGGATGCTCTTTAATAACATCTTCTAATACATCCCATACTTCTTCATGTAATCTCTCAATTTTCCGTTTTGCTGATTTAATATTATGCGCTAAGCCACGCTCTACTAATTCTTTCATGATAAACGGCTTGAATAACTCTACAGCCATTTCCTTCGGCAGACCACATTGATACATCTTCAAATGTGGACCAACGACGATTACGGAACGACCTGAATAGTCAACACGTTTACCTAATAAGTTTTGACGGAAACGACCTTGTTTCCCTTTTAACATATGGGATAAAGATTTTAACGGACGGTTACCCGGTCCAGTTACCGGACGGCCACGACGTCCATTATCGATCAACGCATCTACCGCTTCCTGGAGCATACGTTTTTCATTTTGCACGATAATACTAGGTGCTCCAAGATCCAACAATCGTTTCAGACGATTATTACGGTTAATTACACGACGGTATAAATCATTTAAATCAGACGTCGCGAAACGTCCACCATCTAATTGCACCATAGGTCTTAACTCTGGCGGAATGATAGGCAGAACGTCCATAATCATCCAGCTTGGATCATTACCTGAATTACGGAATGCTTCTAGCACTTCTAAACGTTTGATTGCACGAGTTCTACGTTGACCCTGTGCAGATTTTAATTCTTCTCGTAAGATTTCTACTTCTTTATCAAGATTAATATCTTGTAGAATTTTCTTGATGGCTTCCGCACCCATTTGGGCTTTGAAGGAATTACCATATTTATCACGATAAGCACGATATTCCTTCTCAGACAATAATTGTTTTTTCTCTAAAGCTGTATCACCTGGGTCTGTTACGATATATGCAGCAAAATAAATAACTTCTTCCAGTGCCCTAGGCGACATATCTAATACTAAGCCCATTCGGCTTGGAATCCCTTTGAAATACCAAATATGTGATACAGGAGCAGCTAATTCAATGTGACCCATTCGCTCACGACGTACTTTCGCTTTTGTTACTTCCACACCACAGCGATCACATACGACACCTTTATACCTTACACGCTTATACTTACCACAATGACATTCCCAATCTTTTTGTGGACCGAAGATACGCTCGCAAAACAGACCATCTTTCTCCGGTTTTAATGTACGGTAGTTAATAGTTTCAGGTTTTTTGACTTCACCAAATGACCATGAACGGATTTTGTTTGGTGAAGCTAATCCGATTTTCATATATTCAAAATTATTCACATCTAACAAGGGGTAAACCTCCCTTTTAGTCTTTGGGTTTTCGTTCACTTCAAGTTTTATCACGGCGCTAACGTCCGTAAACCCCACTTCCATATTCAAATAAGCAAAGTGGGGATAATGGACGCTAACTTCCTGATAAGTTTCACTAACCATCAATGGTGGGGTTCACCCCACCCTGATGAGCGTGTCACTTTATAGACTATTCTCACCCGATCATCTCTAACTAGAGGATTCGGGTTTGAATATAATAAGTTTATTAACTAGTAGTTTCTTCGATTTCCAGATTAAAGTTATCTGCTGATTGTGATTCATCTTCTTCATCATCACGAAGTTCGATTTCCTGTTCATCTCCAGACAACATTTTCACATCCATACCTAGACTTTGCAATTCCTTAATCAATACTTTGAACGATTCTGGAATTCCAGGCTCAGGAACATTATCTCCCTTAACGATCGCTTCATAAGTTTTTACACGACCAACGGTGTCATCGGATTTAACCGTTAAGATTTCTTGTAATGTATAAGCAGCACCATAGGCCTCTAATGCCCATACCTCCATTTCACCAAAACGCTGACCACCGAATTGGGCTTTACCACCTAGTGGTTGTTGCGTAACTAGTGAATAAGGTCCTGTTGAACGAGCATGCAACTTATCGTCAACCATGTGTGCCAGCTTGATCATATACATCACACCTACAGATACACGGTTATCGAAAGGCTCACCTGTACGTCCATCATAAAGGATCGTTTTGGCATCTCGTGGCAGACCTGCTTCTTCTAATGTTTCCCATACATCTTCTTCACGCGCACCGTCAAATACTGGTGATGCAACATGAATGCCAAGCTGTCTTGCCGCCATACCTAAGTGCAACTCCAAAACCTGACCAATGTTCATACGGGATGGTACCCCTAATGGGTTTAACATGATATCGATTGGTGTACCGTCTGGTAAAAATGGCATATCTTCCTCAGGTAAAATTTTCGAAATTACCCCTTTATTACCGTGACGACCTGCCATCTTATCGCCTTCGTGTATCTTACGTTTTTGAACGATATATACACGAACTAGCTGATTTACACCTGGCGGTAATTCATCACCATCAGCACGGTTAAAGATCTTAACATCTAATACGATACCGCCTGCTCCATGAGGTACTCTAAGTGATGTATCACGAACCTCACGTGCTTTCTCACCAAAGATTGCGTGTAATAAACGCTCTTCAGCTGATAATTCTGTGACCCCTTTTGGTGTAACTTTACCAACTAGTAGATCACCATCTTCTACCTCAGCACCTACTCGGATAATACCTCGTTCATCTAAGTCACGCAAAGCATCTTCCCCTACATTAGGAATATCACGCGTGATTTCTTCAGGTCCTAATTTCGTGTCACGTGCTTCCGATTCATACTCTTCAATATGAATAGAAGTATATACATCATCTTTTACAAGGCGCTCACTCATAATGATCGCATCTTCGTAGTTATAACCTTCCCAGGTCATAAATCCGACAAGTACGTTCTGACCTAAAGCCAATTCACCTTTTTCCATCGAAGGACCGTCCGCTAAAATTTCACCTTTTGTTACACGATCACCCTTTGATACAATTGGGCGTTGGTTATAGCAGGTACCTTGGTTGGAACGAACGAATTTCTGTAGACGATAGCGATCTAAGTCACCTTCCACTTCTTTTCCGTCTACTTCGGTTATACGACGAACAAGAACTTCCTTCGCCTCTACTCGCTCAACAATACCTTCGTGCTTACAGATAACTGCTGCACCAGAGTCTTTACCTGATACATACTCCATTCCTGTACCGACAATCGGAGATTTAGGCTGCATAAGCGGTACTGCTTGACGCTGCATGTTCGCTCCCATTAACGCACGGTTAGAGTCATCATTCTCTAAGAAAGGAATACATGCTGTCGCAGCTGATACAACCTGCTTAGGTGAAACATCCATATAATCTATTTTTTCACGTTTGACAATCGTGTTTTCACCACGGAATCTTGCAATTACTTCCTCGTCAGCAAATGTACCATCTTCATTTAGTGTGGCGTTTGCTTGGGCCACAACATAATTATCTTCTTCATCAGCTGTCAAGTAATCCATTTGATTAGTAACTTTACCTGTCTCTGGATCTACCCTGCGGTATGGCGTTTCAATGAAACCAAATTTATTTACTTTCGCATAAGATGATAACGAGTTAATTAAACCAATGTTTGGACCCTCAGGTGTCTCGATTGGACACATACGACCATAGTGTGAATAGTGAACGTCACGCACTTCAAAACCTGCACGTTCACGAGTAAGACCTCCTGGCCCTAATGCAGATAAACGTCTTTTATGCGTCAGCTCTGCTAATGGATTCGTTTGGTCCATGAATTGTGATAACTGCGAACTACCAAAGAACTCTTTAATAGATGCAATGACCGGACGTATATTAATTAACTGTTGCGGTGTGATCGAAGATGTATCCTGAATAGACATTCTCTCACGAACCACACGTTCCATACGTGATAAACCAATTCTGAACTGGTTTTGTAATAATTCTCCTACTGAGCGAAGACGTCGATTTCCTAAGTGGTCAATATCGTCTGTATCTCCAACCTCATGCAAGATATTAAAGAAATAACTGATGGCAGAAAGAATATCTGCAGGCGTAATGTTTTTAATTCCCTCGTCAACATTACAATTACCTAATACTGTAAGTGTTCTTTCTCCTTCAGGGTCAGTCGGATCCATAATTTTAATTGACTGCACGCGGATTGGATCCTCTAAAACACCTTCATTAGGCTCGAGCACTCTTTCACCAAAACGATTTTCATCAGAATCCAGTATTGGTAAGATTTTATCTAGCAAGCGTCTATCTAACTTATCTCCTTTATTCGCGATCACTTCACCTGTCTCGGGATCCACTAGTGGTTCGGCAAGGATCTGGTTAAATAAACGATTTTTTAAATGTAATTTTTTGTTTATTTTATAACGACCAACATGTGCTAAATCATATCTTTTCGGATCGAAGAATCTTGAAACTAATAGACTTTTAGCATTTTCTACTGTTGGCGGCTCACCAGGACGAAGGCGCTCATAAATTTCTAGCAGTGCCTTTTCACTTGTTTCCGTGTTGTCCTTTTCTAGCGTATTTTTAAGATATTCGTTTTCTCCGAATAACTCTAAGATTTCTTGATCATCACCGAAACCTAGCGCTCTAAGTAAGACCGTAATAGGTAGTTTTCTAGTACGATCAATACGCACGTGTACAACGTCTTTTGCGTCTGTTTCGAATTCTAACCAAGCACCTCTATTTGGAATAACAGTAGCACCATAGCCACGTTTTCCATTCTTATCAATCTTTTCGTTAAAGTAAACACTAGGTGAACGAACAAGCTGTGAAACGATAACACGTTCTGCACCATTAATGATAAAGGTACCTGTTTCGGTCATTAACGGGAAATCTCCCATAAAAACTTCTTGCTCTTTCACTTCACCTGTTTCGTTATTTAATAAACGAACCTTTACTCGAAGAGGAGCGTTGTATGTTACATCTCTTTCTTTGGATTCATCGACTGGATACTTTGGCTCTCCAAGGCTGTAATCAACAAATTCTAGTGACAAATTGCCGGCAAAATCCTCAATCGGAGAAATATCCTGGAACATTTCTCTTAAGCCCTCATCTAAGAACCATTGATAGGATGCAGTTTGAATCTCAATTAAATTTGGTAATTCTAATACCTCGCTGATACGCGCATAGCTTCTGCGTTGGCGGTGTCGTCCATATTGAACTAGTTGACCTGTCAACTGATTCACCCCTCGATCAATATTAAAGATAGTTGCTATAAAAATAGCACAAATGAAACCACACTTACCATTTATACAAAACTTACTATAGGCATTTGACATTTTTCTATAGATCGTATAAATTTAGTAAGTGTTAAACACTCGTTCGGCTAACATACCGAACAAACTTGTGAACATATATGACACAAGTTTTATATAGACATTTGCAAGGTGCAAATGTTATTCAATTACTAATAGTACTGTGGAGAATAATAAAAGGATTCTAAAAAGGTTAAGTAGATAATCTCTATTAGCTAATAGCCGTTGATAGTAACACAAAGATGTCAAGCTATAAAAAAATCATCATATTGAGTAGTTTTGCCTATTTTTTAAAAAAATATACATTTTTCAATTTTTCCCTTGACAAACCTTCCGTCCTATTGGCATTTTTCAATACTACCACAAACACCTTTCAGAGTCAAATTATTTTGCACAAAAAATAAAATATCCTTTTTCTTTCGTTACTACCTCCACCTCTTTAAATAAAGCCATCAACTTCTTCTTTGCGGAAGGCGCTCCTTGTTTCTTTTGAATAACAACCCACAACTCACCATTTGGTAATAATGCTTTTTTAGCTTCTTCAAACATTTTGTGTACCACCTGTTTACCTGCTCGGATCGGCGGATTTGTCAAAATAGCTGCAAATGATCGATCTGTTACATTGGATAATATATCACTTTCTTTAAAGGAAACATTGGCAATTTTATTTTGTTCGGCATTCTTTTCTGCTAATTTCAATGCCCTTTTATTTACATCTACTCCGATAACTGTTCGCTCGGGAAATGCTGCAGCTAAAGAAATACTAATGGGACCATAACCACAACCGATATCTAATATAGGGCCATCTAAATCAGGTGGACGAAAGGCTTCAATAAGAACCCACGAACCGAAGTCGACTTCGTTCTTCGAAAAAACACCATTATCTGTTGTAAAAGTAAATGTCTGTCCCCTTAGTTGATAACTCCACGTTTGCGGATCACTCTCTACATCAGGTGACTGCGAAAAATACTGATCCATTTCCACACCAACCTTCCATTCTTAAATCTCATTTCTTTAGATACAAACCGCGAAAGGATTTCTCCCGTGGATTATAACCGAGTGCTAACCCGTCGCAGCGGAAAAAATACTCGCTTTCCGCAGGGGAACGCTTCAGCCTCCTCAACAAGCAAAGTACGCTTGACTGCGGGGTCCTCAGACTGTTCCTTTCCCACAGGAGTCTCGCATTTTTTCCGCTGCTTAACATAGTATTCTAATAAAATAACAGGAAATCCGAAAGTATAGTTTCCTAAATCCTATTCTTATCATAGTCAGAACACTAAAATTAGCGGAGGCAGAATATGGAGACTCCTGTGAGAACAGCACGAGCTGAAGCCGTGCCCACGGAAAGCGGAATATTCTGCCGGAGCGGTATTAGAGCACTCTCTTGGACAGTAATGTGTAAATCCTCGGGAGAGTTAGTCCCCAGTGTATGTTTTGTATACAGATTAAAAAAATCCTTTGTTGTTAAAGAAAAGCTCGCCATTATTCATAGCGAGCTTTTTTGTGAGTCATTCTTATTTTAATTCTACTGATGCGCCAGCTTCTTCTAGCTTAGCTTTCATTTCTTCTGCTTCTTCTTTAGCAACGCCTTCTTTGATTGCTCCTGGTGCGTTGTCTACAAGATCTTTAGCATCTTTAAGTCCAAGACCAGTGATTTCACGAACTGCTTTAACCACTTTGATTTTAGAAGATCCAGCACTTTCAAGTACTACATCAAATTCAGTTTGTTCAGCTGCTGCATCTCCACCAGCTGCTCCACCTGCTACAGCTACAGGAGCTGCTGCAGTTACTCCAAATTCTTCTTCGATTGCTTTTACTAAGTCATTTAATTCAAGAACAGACATTTCTTTGATTGCTTCAATAATTTGCTCTTTAGACATGTTCAATTCCTCCTAATTGTTTATATTATTTTACGAACATAATTTGTCTTCTGATAAAAAACTCTTACGCACCTTGCTCTTCTTTTTGCTCTGCAACAGCTTTTGTCGCATATGCAAAGTTTCGTACTGGTGCTTGTAGTACGCTGAGTAGCATAGAAAGCATTCCTTCGTAGTTTGGAAGATCTGCAAGTTCTTTAATTTGATCAAGAGTTGCCACTGATCCTTCAACCACGCCACCTTTAATTTCTAATGCTTCATGCTCTTTCGCAAAGTTATTTATAACTTTTGCCGGAGCGACAACATCGTCTTTACTGAATGCGATAGCTGTAGGTCCTACTAAAATATCGTTCAAACCTGTAAGTTCAGCCTCTTCAACCGCACGACGAGTCATTGTGTTTTTATACACTTTAAATTCCACGCCTGCTTCACGTAATTGTGAACGCAATTCTGTTACCTCTGCAACATCAAGACCTCTGTAGTCTACAAGGATCGTTGATTGGCTTTCGCGAAGTTTTTCCGCAATTTCAGAAACAACTTGTTTCTTTTGTTCAATAACCTTTGACATGATTCCACCTCCTAGAACGCGATCATTATACCGTCCGTACAAAACGAAAACCTCCATGCCTATAGTAGACATGGAGGTTTATGACTGTACACAGTAAACCCATAAGTGGGTTTCTGTTAATTATATCAGACACACCTCGGTAGGATATTAAGCTCAAGAAGCACCTACTGTCTACGGTATAATGTATTATTTTTTAAAAAATAGTCAACTTGACCCTTAAGAATTATAATAAACCTTTTAACGAAAGTCAAGTAAATTATTTAGCAAATGTGGATGAATCTACTTTAACACCAGGCCCCATAGTAGATGAAACTGCTACATTACGAATATACGTACCTTTTGCAGCTTGTGGTTTTGCTTTTACAACAGTCTCTGCTAATGCATTAAAGTTGTCAACAAGCTTATCAAGATCAAATGATACTTTACCGATTGGTACGTGAATATTTGATTGCTTATCTACACGGTATTCTACTTTACCTGCTTTAATTTCATTAACAGCTTTTTCTACTTCGAAAGTAACTGTTCCTGTTTTAGGGTTTGGCATAAGTCCTTTTGGTCCTAATACACGACCAAGCTTACCTACTTCAGCCATCATGTCCGGAGTTGCTACAACTACATCAAATTCGAACCAACCTTGGTTGATTTTGTTGATTAAGTCTTGATCTCCTACATAATCAGCTCCAGCAGCTTCTGCTTCTTTCGCTTTATCCCCTTTTGCGAATACAAGAACTGTTTGTGTTTTACCTGTACCGTGTGGTAGCACCATCGCTCCACGGATTTGCTGGTCTGCTTTCTTCGGATCTACTCCAAGACGGAATGCAGCTTCAACTGTTTCGTCAAAATTTGCTGTAGAAGCTTTTTGTACTAATTCTAAAGCTTCTTTTGCATCGTACAATTTTGTACGGTCAACAAGTTTTAATGCTTCTTGTTGTTTTTTTGTTTTCTTTGCCATTTTTATTTCCTCCTTTTGTGGTTTTAACGGTTATACCTCCCACTTACTTAAGCGGAAAAGTTAGATTATTAAACGGGATTTCTCCCGTGCGGTTGGAGGACAATCTCATTACGTAAGATTACCCGACTCAAACCGCTGAAACGATTGACATCCTGCAGACTCGTTCCATTCTTCCTAACTAAACCTCAAAGATAAAGGTTGCGGGGGGATGAAGCATTTCTCCACTACCGCAACCTTACGCTTTTGTACAACGCTGTGAGATTAGTCTTCGATAACGATACCCATACTACGTGCAGTACCTTCGACCATACGCATTGCAGCTTCAACATCAGCAGCATTTAAGTCTGGCATTTTTAATTCTGCGATTTCTTTAACCTTATCGCGTTTAAGTGTTGCCACTTTGTTACGATTTGGTTCACCTGACGCAGTTTCAATACCAGCTGCTTTTTTAAGCAACACTGCTGCTGGTGGAGTTTTCGTAATAAATGTAAATGAACGGTCTTCATACACCGTGATTTCTACTGGAATAATCATACCAGCTTGATCCTGGGTTTGAGCGTTAAACTCTTTACAAAATCCCATGATATTAATACCTGCTTGACCTAATGCCGGTCCAACTGGTGGTGCGGGATTTGCTTTTCCTGCTGGAATTTGAAGTTTTACAACTGAATCTACTTTTTTAGCCACGAGACACACCTCCTTAAGTCCGTGATGTGGTAATAGGGCTATTGCCCTCCCACTCGATTACATATGCAAAAATAACCTTATACTCGAGGCATAAAGAACATAAGAATTTTAGCATTATATAAATAAAAATGCAAGTGGTTTTCCAATATTTTTACACAGTGAGCAATCTTAGGATAGCCTCTTTATTTGTGAAAAGTCCAATTCCACTGGTGTTTCTCTACCAAACATATTAACATGGACTTTTACTTTTTGTTTATCTAAATCTATGTTTTCAATCGTACCAGAAAAACCGTTAAATGGACCATCTGTTACTTCCACTGTTTCTTTCATTTCGAAGTCTACTTCTGTAACAGGCTCATCATAACCCATTCGCTTCAAAATAGCTTCTACCTCTTCTTCAAGCAACGGCGTAGGTTTGGAACCTGAACCAGCAGACCCTACGAATCCTGTAACTCCCGGTGTATTGCGCACAACATACCAAGAGTCATCCGTCATAACCATTTCCGCTAACACATACCCTGGAAATACTTTCTTTTTCGCCACTTTCTTTTTTCCGTTCTTAATTTCTGTTTCTTCATCTTCAGGGACTAATACACGGAAAATCTTATCTTCCATCCCCATAGATTCTAAACGTTTTTCTAAATTGGTTTTTACTTTGTTTTCGTAACCTGAATAAGTATGCACGACATACCATCTTTTTTCCATAATATCGAGGGCTTTTGTTCGCCCTTCCCTCCCTTAATTTAACTTCTCCTTTGGTCGATTTCTTTGCATTTAAAAAACCCGCCAAACGGGTTCTTCTCTTACATATTTAGTTACAGTATAACATATATAATAGTGAATTATTCAAATAACATATTAAGAAGTTGAGTAATACCTAAATCAATTAGCGCAAAAAAAACTGTTACAAAAGCAACGGTAAAAACTACTGTAATGGTATAACGAGTTAATTCACGACCCCTTGGCCATGAAACTTTCTTCATTTCCCGGTTGACATTCTTTAAAAAAGTAACTGGTTTCACAGAAGGTACCTCCAAACTATCTACTAACTACCGTCAAAGTCTACTTTGTTTCGCGATGAATGGTATGCCGATTGCATCTCTTACAAAATTTCTTTATTTCAATTCGATCAGAAATCGATGGATTCTTTTCTGTACTATAATTTCTACTATGACAAACCTCGCACGCAAGTGCTATTTTTTTACCCAATCTTCCCACCTCTTAATGGGTTATTACAACTCTTATAATGTAGCATGGTTAATGAATACTGTCAATGTCCTAATACTAGAATGGACTATGTTATATGTATACCACTCGCTTCTAAATATTTCTCCAGTTTTCTCTTTACTCTCTGAAGGGCATTATCAATTGATTTAGCGTGGCGATTTAATTCAGAAGAAATTTCCTGATAGGATTTTCCTTCAAGGTAAAGCAATAACACTTCACGCTCTAATTTACTCAGGAGCTCTGCAAGTTTATTTTCCATATCTCCATAACGCTCTCTATTTACTAGCAATTCTTGTGGGTCCATTGCGATAGTAGCTTCTAGAACATCTAATAATGTTCTCTCGGAATCATCACTATAGATAGGTTTATCCAAAGAAACATAAGAGTTCAATGGCATATGCTTTTGCCTTGTTGCTGTTTTAATAGCGGTGATAATTTGTCTGGTAATACATAATTCTGCAAATGCTTTAAAGGAAGATAGCTTGTCCTCTTGAAAATCACGAATGGCTTTATACAGCCCGATCATTCCTTCTTGTGCAATATCCTCATGATCAGCTCCTACTAGAAAATACGTTTTGGCTTTGGCTCGAACGAATGATTTATATCGGTGAATTAAAAATTCGAGCGCTTGGGTGTCTCCGCTCTGCACTAGCAATACTAATTCATTATCGTCTAATTGCTGAAAGTCAGTATCTCCATTTTCTACTCGCATGTGATTATTGGGACTCCTCCCGGCTTATTGCCAAAAATTAGGTATTGCAGACTACATTAGCAACATTATACAGGAAGCGCTTAATTTACGTCAACTGGTCTTTTTGTTTTTATTTATTACCACGTCTCCATTCCTCGAATACTTTCAACACCTTATCGTCCAAAGGGATCTTACTTTTTCTTTTATTTTGCTGATGTTCTATTATATCTACCTCTATTTCTTTTTGAATATTTTTCAATTCAATATCCAGTTCTCTAGCAGAAATTCGGAATGCGCCTTGTGCGAAAATCGTACGTTGTTCTGTATAATCAGAAGTCGCTACAAACACCTTTGTCCGTACATTTTTAAATTCTTTGACAAGTCGTTCAATACATTGGTCAGCTGTTTCATTTTCTTTCGTGAAAATAACCTCTACTTTATATTGTTGTTGCCTATTTTCTAAACCTCTTACCTCATAAGCATCAAAGACAACAATTACTTTTCTTTTACGGTATGCTTGATATTCCGCCATTTTGTCAATCAGTAACAACCTAGCTTGCTCTAAATCCGTTTCCTTTAAAGATTTTAATTCCTCCCAGGCACCAATCATGTTGTACCCATCCACTAACAGTACATCCATCAGGATTCACCATGTTCGTCTCTTTTTCTAAATACTTCATACATTAGTATACTTGCTGCAACCGATGCATTTAACGATGAAACGGAGCCTACCATTGGTAAACTAACTGTCCAATCACACTTTTGCTTCACTAAACGGCTAATTCCTTTTCCTTCATTGCCAATAACAAGCGCAATCGGTAGTTGACCATCTAACTTGCGATAGTCCTCTGTTGCTTCTGCTTCTGTTCCGACAACCCACACACTACGTGTCTTTAATTCCTCAATTGTTTGTGCAATATTGGTTACCCTCACTACTGGTATATGTTCAATTGCACCAACTGATGTTTTGGCCACAGTAGCGGTTAAACCTACTGCTCTTCGTTTTGGGATAATAACGCCATGAACACCTGTTGCATCTGCACTACGAAGAATAGAGCCTAAATTATGCGGGTCTTCGATTTCATCTAAAATTAAAAAGAATGGCGGTTCATCCCTTTTTTCTGCTATATCGAATAACTGATCCAATGAGGCATAGTCATAAGCAGCAACCATTGCTGCGATACCTTGATGATTACCATCAACCAATTGATCAAGTTTCTTTTTTGGTACTCGTTGGACTGGTGCGTTTTTTGCCTTAGCTAAACCTTGAATTTTCTTTACTAAAGAAGCATTCAGATTTTCTGCCAGATATAATTTTTGGATAGAACGGTCAGATTCCAAAGCTTCCAATACTGTGTTTTTTCCAATAATCCATTCTCCGCTCATGCTTGACCATCTCCTTTCTCCGTAATGTTAATTGCTTGTTTGATAAGTAATTCTAACCGTTGATGCTGCTGGTCCAAATACAGAAAACCAATCAGTGTTTCAAATGCTGTGCTGTACCTGTATGCTTGTACACTTGTGTTCTTAGGAACGGAACCAGATTTGGCATTCCGCCCCCTTTTCACAATAGCTAATTCTTCTGTAGTGAGCTCGTTTGTTTCCATCCATTCATGAACTACCTTTGCCTGTGCTGTTGCTTTTACAAACTTGACAGCATGCTGATGCAATTCTTGCACTTTCACAGTCCCTTTATTGATCACATATTCTCTTACATATTTTTCATAAATTGCATCCCCCATATAAGCGAGGGCAAGACTTTTCATTTCTCGCGGTTGCTGTGTTGTCATTATTAACCTCGCTTCCATCTTGTGCCTTGTGGTGTATCCTCCAGAATGATATTGCGTTCTTTCAGATCATCCCGAATTTTATCTGCCATTTGAAAGTCTTTGTTTTTTCTTGCTTCGATTCTTTTCTCTATTAAGGCTTCAATCTCTTCATCGAGTAATTCATCTTCATCTGTCTCCGGAATGCCTAGCACGTTTAACCAAGTGGTTAGTGTAGCAATAAACGCATCTAGGACTTCAACATGCGTATGGTCTGATTGCAAGTATACATTCGCTTCTTTCACTAAATCGAAGATAACTGCTATGGCATTAGCTGTATTGAAGTCATCATCCATTTCTTTTTCAAACTGTTGTTTCAACTCTTCGATTTTTATCAACCAATTTTCGTTATCGTCTGCTAAATTAACACTTGACTCTTTACGATGCTCCAGATTAGTTAACGCATTTTCAATTCGGTCATAACTATTTTTGGCACTCTCTAATAACGTATCACTAAAATTGATCGGGTTACGATAATGTACACTTAGCATAAAGAAACGTAAAACTTTCGGATCGTGTTTTTGTATAAGATCATGTGCTAAAACAAAATTACCGAGTGATTTCGACATTTTTTCATTATCGATGTTAATATACCCATTATGCATCCAATAATTTGCGAATGAGGTGCCATTACATGCCTCAGATTGAGCAATCTCATTTTCGTGATGAGGGAATGTTAAGTCTTGACCACCAGCATGTATATCAATCGTATCACCAAGATATTTTTTAGCCATTGCTGAGCATTCAATATGCCAGCCCGGACGCCCTTTCCCCCATGGCGAATCCCAAGATATTTCTCCACCTTTCGCTTGCTTCCATAAGGCAAAATCTAACGGATCTTGTTTTTTCTCCCCTACTTGAATACGTGCACCTGATCGTAATTCATCTATTGATTGATGTGACAGCTTTCCATACTCATCAAACGATCTCGTTTTAAAGTACACATCTCCGTCTGCTTCATAAGCATGACCTTTATCTATTAAGGTAGAAATGAATTTGATAATATCATCCATTGTTTCAGTAACTCTAGGATGGTGAACGGCTTCTTTTACTCCAAGCACGCCGACATCTTCTTTATAAGCTTTAATAAAGCGTTCTGCAATGGTTGGCACTTCTTCTCCTAATTCATTAGCAGCCTTGATCAGTTTATCATCGACATCGGTGAAGTTGAGCACATAGTCTACTTGATAGCCTTTATATTCAAAATACCTTCTTACCGTATCAAAAACAATAGCAGGACGTGCATTTCCAATATGAATGTAGTTATACACTGTTGGACCACAAACATACATTTTGACACGATTGGCTTCTATCGATTTAAATAATTCTTTTTTTCGTGTAAGTGTATTGTATATCCTAATGGTCATGTTGATTCTCTCCTTTTAAATCTTTTACCTCGTTTTTTAATCGTTGTATCTCATCTTCCATTTCCTTTAACACTTCACTGATTGGATCAGGAAGCTTGTGGTGATCTAAATCCTTACGTACTTTCTCACCATTTTGAATAACGACTCTTCCAGGGATGCCGACAACCGTTGAATGATCCGGAACATCTCTTAATACTACTGAACCGGCACCGATTTTTGAGCTTTCTCCAATTGTAATCGATCCTAGTACTTTCGCTCCTGTAGCAACCAGTGCATTATCTTTAATAGTCGGGTGTCGTTTTCCTTTTTCTTTTCCTGTCCCTCCTAATGTAACACCTTGATATATCGTCACATTATCGCCGATTTCACATGTTTCACCTATGACAACTCCCATTCCATGGTCTATGAAGAATCGTCTGCCTATTTTAGCACCTGGATGAATTTCAATTCCAGTAAAGAAACGGCTGATTTGAGAGATAACTCTCGCGATAAAAAAGAATTTTTTTCGATAAAATGCATGTGCGATTCGATGTGACCAGATCGCATGTAATCCGGAATAAGTTAAACAAACTTCGATATAGGTGCGTGCTGCTGGGTCTTGATCAAAGATGACTTCGATGTCTTCTTTAAGTAACTTGAAAAAACCCACGGACTATCATTCCCCCTATTGTATATAAGTCAAACTACGAACTAGACAGACTCTGATTTTGTTGAGTGCTCTGCCGGAGCGATAATCAAGCACTCCCTAAGAAAAGATATAGTAGGATTAAAACAGTTTTTTTAAAATAAAAAAAGCGTCTCTGGGTTTGATAACTCAGAGACGCTTTTGCTGCGCGGTTCCACTCTGTTTAGGGAATGATTCTTCCCTCAACTTTGACCGATAACGGTGGTAAACCGTTCTTCCGTACTTCATTCAGGAAGAAACTCTGAGGTGCATTTCAAAGAAATGTGCTTCAACCATTCTCAGCCTGTGATGGTTTTCTCTGAACAAGCAAGATTTCTTTTACTTCTCCTCGTCAACGTACCTTATTACTTACTATTATAGTATATTTGTTAAAATTTGCTACTTATTTGATTAGCTCTAATACATTTTTCAGTCTTGCTTTGACAATATCTTCTCCTAAAAGATAGATCGCATTCGGTAATTCAGGACCATGGACTTCTCCTGTTGTCGCCACACGAATTGGCATAAATAGCTTTTTACCCTTTTGTTTTGTTGCTTTTTGTGTGTCTTTAATACTAGCTTTAATTGCTTCCGGCGATAATTCCTCTATATTACTGAACTGTTCCAAAAAGCCTTCCAAAACTTCTGGTACCTGCTCTTCTTTTAGTACCGCCATTGCCTCTTCCTTATAGTCAATATCGGTTTTAAAGAAAAGCTCTGTTAACTCGACAATCTCAGCACCATAGGATAGTTGTTCATGGTATAAACTAATTACGTTTACTGCCCACTCTTTTTGTTCTTCGCTCATCTCTGCAGGGAGTTTTCCCGCTTCTATCAAGTGTGGCAAGCTTAATTCTACCACTTCGTCTAAAGAAGCTTGCTTAATATACTGATTGTTCATCCATTTTAACTTTGCTGGGTCAAAGATCGCAGGTGATGTGGATAAACGAGCCGGATCAAACATTTTGATAAACTCTTCCTGTGTAAATAGTTCTTCCTCGCCTACCGGTGACCAACCAAGCAATGTAATAAAGTTAAACAAAGCCTCTGGTAGGTAGCCAAGATTTTTATATTGTTCAATAAATTGCAAGATGTGCTCATCACGTTTACTTAATTTCTTACGGTTTTCGTTTAAAATTAATGTCATATGACCATATTGGGGAGTATCCCAGCCAAAAGCTTCAAAGATCATCATCTGCTTTGGTGTATTCGATATATGCTCTTCCCCACGTAATACATGGCTTATTTTCATATGATAATCATCAATCGCTACGGCAAAGTTATAAGTTGGAATCCCGTTTTTCTTCACCATAACCCAGTCACCGAAATCTCCGGATTCGAATGTGATGTTACCACGTACAATATCATTAAACGTATATGTTTTGTTATCTGGTACACGGAATCGGATACTAGGCTTTCTTCCTTCCGCTTCAAATTGCTTTATTTGCTCCTCAGTTAGATCACGGTGTGCCCCAGAATACTTCGGTACCTGGCCATTAGCACGTTGTTCTTCACGTTCTGCTTCCAATTCGTCCTCTGTCATATAACATTTATATGCTAAACCACGCTCTAGTAGCTCATCCACATATTTTTGATAGATGTCTAAACGTTCTGTTTGACGGTAGGGACCATATTCACCACCGATATCAGCACCTTCATCCCATTCTAATCCAAGCCACTTCAAATAGCGTAATTGACTCTCTTCGCCACCTTCTACGTTACGCTTTTCATCCGTATCTTCAGTTCGAATAATGAATGATCCACCTAGGTGTTTCGCATATAAATAATTAAAAAGAGCTGTTCTTGCGTTACCGATATGCAAATGCCCTGTTGGACTTGGTGCATAACGAACACGTACTTCATTTCCCATTGTCATTGTCCCTCCATTATTGTTTAACGGTCTTTTTCACCAATTATCTTTATTTTATCATTATTTTCGACAAAGTGTTACGTTTTTATTTCTTCATTAGGAGTACAACAGCTTGTGCAGCTATTCCTTCTTTTCTACCAGTAAAACCAAGCTGTTCTGTTGTCGTCGCTTTAACATTAATTTGCTCTTTGTCACATTTCAAAAGTCGAGCTATATTTTCCTGGATTGGTGCAACATATGGCGCAAGCTTAGGTGCTTGGGCTATCACCGTACAATCCAAGTTGCCGAGCTTATACCCTTTCTGTTCAACGATTTCCCATACCTCCTGTAATAACGTCTGGGAATCAGCGTCCTTAAATGCCGGATCTGTGTCAGGAAAATGCTTGCCGATATCTCCTTCACCAATGGCTCCAAGGCAAGCGTCCGCAATTGTGTGTAATAACACATCTGCATCAGAATGCCCTAATAGACCATATTCATACGGTATCTCGATCCCTCCAATAATACAAGGCCTTCCTTCGACCAATTGATGTACGTCAAAACCTTGTCCGATACGAAACATCATTTCTCCTCCTGTCTTTCTAAGATCATCTCTGCTCGCATAATATCTTCTGGCGTAGTTAATTTAACGTTCTGATAAGTACCTTGGACGATAGCTACCGGTTCTCCTAAAGCCTCCACAAGTGACACATCATCCGTTCCAAGATATTCTGCTGCTATTGCCTTTTCATGAGCTTTTTTAATTAATTGATAGTCAAAAGCTTGCGGTGTTTGTGCAGCCCACAATAATGAGCGATCCAATGTCTCTATTTTGTCCCCATTTTTTCTTTTTATTGTATCGGTAACTGGCACGGCCAGCAATGCTGCTTTTTTCTCTTTTGCTACCTGAGCAAGCTCGTGTAATTGTGCTTCTCCAACAAATGGTCTTGCTCCATCATGGATCATGACAACCATGTCTTGACATTTAACGCTGATCGCCTGTAACCCTTTATAGCCGCTCTCTTGTCGTTCTCTCCCACCGTGAACAAATGTAATTTGGTTTTGCCACTGGTAGGCAGCTATTAAATGTTCCATTTGTTCCTGCTCATTTGGGTTGATGACTAAGTAAATATGTTGGCACCAGTTGTCCTGAATAAATTTCTTTAAAGTATGTATAATCAAAGGTTCATTTAGTAGTTCAATAAATTGTTTATTCTTGCCTGCATTCATGCGTTTTCCTTGACCTGCCGCTAACACGATCACATTATATTTTACCATGCGGCCACCCCAATCTCTAATTAACTAGCTTATAGTTCTATTCCAATCTCGTAACAGAGGTTTTTGTGATTTTACTCCATTAATGGTAACATCTTCAAAGACCAAAATGAATCTGACTTCACTTTCCCCTTCTAAGGTAGATAACAACTGCGAACTAGTGAAAATACTATTTGTTCGAAAGTCTGAAAATGCAATAATAAACTAACAAAAAGTGATAACAATCATGTTATCACTTTTGTCTATCCTTTATAAGTTATACCTTTTTTAGAGTGCTTTTTCAAGCAATTTTGGTTTGGCGAAGATCATTCGACCTGCTGATGTTTGCAGTACACTTGTAATCACGACTTCGATATTCTGTCCGATATAGTTTTTACCTTCTTCGACTACAATCATAGTACCATCATCCAAGTATGCGACACCTTGGTTCTGTTCTTTACCGTCTTTAATTACCTGTACTGCCAGTTCCTCACCTGGCAATACAATCGGTTTAACAGCATTAGCTAAATCGTTAATATTTAAAACAGGTACTTTTTGAAATTCACATACTTTATTTAAGTTAAAATCATTCGTTACCACAATACCGTTCATTACTTTTGCTAGTTTCACCAATTTGCTGTCAACTTCTTGAATTTCCTCAAAATCCCCTTCATAAATCTCCACATTTATCGGTAAGTCCTTCTGGATGCGATTTAGAATATCTAAACCTCGGCGCCCACGATTTCGTTTTAATGCGTCTGAAGAATCAGCAATATGCTGCAATTCTTCTAAAACAAATTGAGGAATAATAATTGTCCCTTCTAAAAAACTCGTTTGACATATGTCCGCAATTCGTCCATCAATGATTACACTCGTATCTAATATTTTTGGTTTTGGCAATTCAAGATGAGCTTCTTCAGGTATCAAGGACTTTTTCTTTTCCCTTTTAGGTAGCGTAAATAATTGCAAAAATTCATCTCTTCTTTTAAACCCAACTTGGAATCCAAAATAGGCAAGTAAGAAACTTAAGAAAATTGGCACTACCTGTGAAACAACTCGTATATCAATCGATTGAATCGGATCATTTAAGAAATATGCAATAATTAAACCAATAATAATACCTAAACTGCCAAATAATAAATCCGATACTGGGGCTTTCATTAACATCTCTTCAATCCAAGCAAAGAAACTCAAAATATAATCAGAAATCCATATAGACACAATAAATAAAATAATTGCTCCTACTACTAACCCAACATAAGGCGCTACATAGTCAGACATCAGCCATGTACCTTCAGCAAACCCTATTAATTCCAACAATCTTGGAATATATAAATATCCAGCGGTACCACCTGCAATAATAAAAAATAGTTGCACGAATCGTTTTAGCACCACAGTCACCTCCTATAATTTAGTCTCTCCTATTTATTAACATTTTAAACATTGTTTATGCTTTTTATTAAACTGCCATTACTCGTAAGGAGAGCGCAAATGAAAATGATATATATAAAAAGATAAACATATAACTTTTAATCTCCCAAAGCTATCTTGATTGCTTCTTGGACAGAGTTTACCCCAATAAGTTCAATAGATGAAGGGGCCGTCCATCCATCTATATTTTTTGCAGGAATGATCGCTCTCTTAAATCCTAATTTAGCTGCTTCTTGTACACGTTGTTCAATTCGAGATACTCTGCGTACTTCACCGGTAAGTCCTACCTCACCAACTAACACATCATCTGTATGTGGCGCTCTATCTCTAAAGCTTGAAGCAATACTAATCGCAACTGCTAAATCTATCGCAGGTTCATCTAATTTTACACCACCCGCTACTTTCACATATGCATCTTGATTTTGCAACATTAAGCCAACTCTTTTTTCTAAAACAGCCATTAATAGCGGCACTCGATTATGATCAATTCCTGTTGCCATTCGTCGAGGGTTACCGAAACTCGTAGGGGATATTAATGCTTGTATCTCAACTAAGACCGGTCTCGTTCCTTCCATTGATGCAACAATTGTTGAACCTGCAACACCTTGTGATCGTTCTTCTAGGAAGATCTCAGAAGGGTTTAATACTTCTGCCAATCCTTCTTCTCTCATTTCAAATATGCCCATTTCGTTGGTACTGCCAAATCGATTTTTTACACCTCGCAATATCCGAAAAGTATGGTGCCTTTCCCCTTCGAAATATAAGACGGCATCTACCATATGCTCAAGTAATCGTGGACCGGCAATAGATCCTTCCTTTGTAACATGCCCAACTATAAAAATAGGTATATGGTTTTGCTTAGCAATACGCATCAATTCACTAGTACATTCTCGTACTTGTGAAACACTACCAGGTGCACTTGTCACTTCTTCTTTATAAATGGTTTGAATAGAGTCAATCACCACAAACCCTGGTTTTAATTGATCAATTTGATTTCCAATATCTACTAGATTCGTTTCAGAAAGTACATATAGTCTTTCTGAAGAAATAGCTAATCTGTCTGCTCTCAGTTTTGTCTGTCTTGCTGATTCTTCTCCAGAAATGTATAACACATCTACGTCGCGCTGTGCTAATTGACTGGAAACCTGAAGTAATAGCGTAGATTTACCGATTCCAGGGTCACCACCGATTAAAACTAAAGAACCTTGCACGATACCGCCACCGAGGACACGATTTAACTCTTGCATTTTCGTTTTAATTCTTGGTTCTTCCTGTGATTGAATACTAGATATTTTTTCCGGTTTTTGAGCTGTGACAGTGCCTGTTGCCCAATTACCTCGTACTGTTTTTGCAGCTGCCACTTCTTCTACTAATGTATTCCACTCGTTACACCCTGGGCATTTCCCCATCCATTTAGCTGATTCATAACCACAGGATTGACAAACAAATTTAGATTTCCGCTTAGCCAAAAGTATCGCTCCCTTTCATTATATACGAAAAGACCCTCTTATAAGTTACAGAGATCTATCAATTTAGTTAAAGATGTATGTAAAAAGTGTAAAAAAAGGATAATCTTTAAATCTCCTTCCTTACTTATACGGTGATGGTATTCTTGCCTCATATCACACAAACCGCATCTCCATAAAAGTCCCATTTACTACCTTTGATCTACGTGCTGTTTCCCATGGATAATAGCAAAGAAACCGAGAGCTCGGAGTAGGAGTGAGTACTACATCTAACTACTTGTCATTTTCATCAAGTGTAAATGTTGAAAAAATCGGAAGGGGTATCCTTCCGATTTTTAGCTTTTACACGACTTTGAATTCGCCTGATTCATCAAGGTCAATCGTTACTTTTTCGCCTTTTTTGATGGTTTCTTTTAACAACTCTTCTGATAATAAGTCTTCCACATTCTTTTGAATGGATCTACGTAATGGTCTAGCACCATATTCAGGGTCAAATCCTTCATTTGCGATCTTTTCGATTGCCTTATCTGATAATACAAAGTCTATTTCCTGTTCAGTTAAACGCTTCTGTAACTCTTTTACCATTAGCTCAACAATGTTTTTCATATGTTTTTTCTCTAGTGAATGGAAAACAATGGTTTCGTCAATACGGTTTAAGAACTCCGGACGAAAGGCTTTCTTTAATTCTGTCGTTACTTTTGAACGCATATCTTTATAATTCTGTTCTTCATCCCCAAGACTAAAACCAACATATTTATTGCGTTTTAGTTCATTTGCGCCGACATTGGATGTCATAATTAAAACAGTATTTCTAAAGTCAACGGTACGTCCTTTAGAATCGGTTAAACGACCATCTTCTAATACTTGGAGTAATATATTAAATACTTCTGGGTGTGCCTTCTCTACCTCGTCTAACAAGACAACAGAATATGGCTTTCTACGTACTTTCTCTGTTAGCTGTCCGCCTTCTTCATAGCCGACATATCCCGGCGGTGAACCAACAAGTCGTGAGGTTGCATGCTTCTCCATATACTCTGACATATCGATTCGAATCATGGCATCTTCATCACCAAACATGGATTCTGCTAATGCACGTGCAAGTTCTGTTTTCCCAACACCAGTCGGGCCTAAGAAAATAAATGAACCAATTGGGCGTTTAGGATCTTTTAAACCGGCTCTTGCACGGCGGATTGCCTTGGAAACTGCCTTAACAGCCTCTTCCTGGCCAATTAACCGATCATGCAAAATATCTTCCATATGCAATAATCTTTCACTCTCATCCTTAGTAAGCGCTGATACCGGTACTCCCGTCCATGTTGATACAACGCTAGCAATATCTTCTACTGTTACTTCAGAATTCTCTTGGCCCTGTTTTTCTTTCCACTTTGTTTCTGTTTCTTCTAGTTCCTTTTTTAATTTTTGTTCATCATCTCGTAATGCCGCAGCCTTTTCGAATTCTTGACTTTGAACGGCGGCATCCTTTTCTTTGCGTACTTCTTCTAATTGCTGTTCTAATTCCTTTAAATTAGGAGGAGTAGTGTAAGAACGCAAGCGTACCTTAGAGGCAGCCTCATCGATTAAATCAATTGCTTTATCCGGCAAGAAGCGGTCTGTGATATAACGGTCTGACAGCTTTGCTGCTGCTTCAATTGCTTCATCTGTAATCGTCACACGGTGATGTGCTTCATAACGATCTCTTAGGCCTTGCAAAATTTGTACCGATTCTTCAACAGATGGTTCATCCACTTGAATTGGTTGAAAACGACGTTCTAATGCAGCGTCTTTTTCAATATATTTGCGATATTCATCTAATGTTGTTGCACCGATACATTGTAATTCACCACGTGCTAACGATGGTTTTAAAATATTTGAAGCATCAATAGCACCTTCAGCACCACCAGCTCCAATTAAGGTGTGTAATTCGTCAATAAAAAGGATCACATTATTAGCCTGGCGAATTTCTTCCATTACTTTTTTCAAGCGATCTTCAAATTCACCACGATATTTCGTACCAGCAACTACTGTACCCATATCAAGTGTCATTACCCGTTTATCGCGAAGTATCTCCGGTACCTCATTTTGAACGATCTGCTGCGCCAAGCCTTCCGCTACTGCAGTTTTACCAACACCTGGCTCTCCAATCAAAACAGGGTTATTTTTTGTACGACGACTTAAAACTTGAATGACTCGCTCAATTTCTTTTTCTCGACCAATAACAGGATCGATATTGCCTTCTTTGGCAATCGACGTTAAATCACGTGCTAGTGAATCTAACGTAGGAGTACTGGCATTGTTATTACTTTGCGTATTCCGTCCGTTTTGAGAACCCCCGGATTCTGAACTCCCTAACAGCTGTAAGACTTGTTGGCGTGCTTTATTGAGGCTGACGCCAAGGTTATTTAAAACTCGAGCAGCTACTCCTTCTCCTTCACGAATAAGACCTAATAAAATATGCTCAGTACCTACATACGAATGACCTAATTTTCTAGCTTCATCCATTGATAACTCAATAACTTTCTTCGCCCTTGGTGTATAATGAATCGTTTGAGATACTTCGTTACCTTTTCCGATTAAAGATTCGACTTCAGCTCTAATTTTATCAGCACCAAGTCCAATCGCATGAAGTGCTTTTGCTGCAATTCCTTCCCCTTCACTTACCAGTCCTAATAAAATATGTTCAGTGCCAATATTATTATGACCAAGACGTACCGCTTCTTCCTGTGATAATGCTAATACTTTTTGTGCTCTTTCTGTAAAGCGTCCAAACATCATATTAGTATTCCTCCTTCTGCTCCAATGTAAATCGTTCCCTAATTAAGGATGCACGAAATATATCCCGCTCATTCGGTGTCAGTATTTTTTTGGCATATTGTTGTAAAAATGCCGGCTGTGTTAAGACAACCAATTCATTCAGAATCGATTTAGATATATTCTCAATGAATCCGAGGTCAATACCTAGACGGACATCGGACAAACACTTTGCCGTTTCTTTTGATTCAATAATTCGACTATGCTGTAAAATACCATAGGAACGAAATACTCGATCCTCTAATTCCAACTCTGATTGTTCCATAAGTAAGTTTCGAGCATGCCTCTCATGTTCAATTAACTTATCAACCACACCTTTTAAATCTTCGATAATATCCTCTTCAGAACGTCCCAACGTTATCTGGTTGGAAATTTGAAAAATGTTCCCTAAAGCTTCACTACCTTCACCATAAATACCGCGGACCACTAATCCTAACTGATTAATTGCCGGGATCATTCTATTAATTTTTCGTGTTAATGCAAGTGCAGGTAAATGCATCATGACAGAAGCCCTTAATCCGGTACCAACGTTTGTAGGACAACTGGTGAGGTAACCTCTATTTTCATCAAAGGCATAATCGATTTTTTCTTCTAGCCAGTCATCTAATTGAAAAGCCTGTTCCAATGCTTTCTCTAATTGTAAACCAGGAAAATATAACTGCGCTCGAATATGGTCTTCTTCATTAATCATAATCGATACCTGTTCATTCTTAGAGATTAACGCTCCACCATTTTTTGACTTTTCGGCTAAGTGTGGGCTGATTAAATGCTTTTCCACCAATACTTGCTTTTCTACTTGTTTTAAATCAGACATTTTAACAAATTCGAAATCCTTATATTGTAAATAAGAGCGATGGTTAAATTCCTTTTCCATAAAATAGAGGATGTTATCCATTTGTTCTTCTTCAGCAATTAATGGAAAAGGTGACTGTTCAAAATTTCGGGCTAACCGAACGCGGCTGCTCATAACAATATCACTGTCAGGTCCATTCTCTTTCAGCCAAGGGCTAATCGCTTCATTCATAAATTGCTCTAAACTCACGAATCATCACGCTCCTCATAGCGATTTAGATTCTTTTCCAATGACCTTATTTCATCGCGAATTTCCGCAGCAGATTCAAAGGCTTCCTCCGCGATTGCTTGTTGTAACCTAATCTTTAAATCTCTTAGCTTTTTGCGTTGATAAATATCAGAACCTACACGTTTTGGGACTTTCCCCTCATGTGTCGTGTTACCACTATGCACTTTGCGAAATAGCGGATTTAAATGTTCGGAGAAAGTATGATAGCATGAGGCACATCCAAACTTCCCAATTCTAGCAAATTGTTGATACGTCATCCCGCATTTTTCACATTGTAGCTCTTTTTCTTTTGATTGTAGTGATTGGTGGTGCATTGCATTAGATTTTGGATTAAACAGTCCTGATAAAAGGTGGTGCAAGGAATAGGCATCTTCTTCTTGAGATACATAACCTTTTTCCTTTGCACATCGCTGGCAGACATGAATTTCTGTTTTCTCACCGTTTATCACTTGTGCAAAATGAACGGTGGCCGGATTTTGTTTGCACTCTTGGCACTCCATACCGCACACCTCCTAAAATTGATATTTTAAGGTATTAAGCATTGCGGACAAAATTCTGGCTCGAATCTCATCACGAATTGGCAACTGAAAGGAGAGCGTATTTCGATCAATCGCACCAACCATTAACTTCGCTTCGCGTTCCGTAATTAATTCCTCTTCCAAAAGGCGTTCTAGGATATTCACTGCCTTTTGCTGTGAGATCTTTGGCTGAATCATTTCAATAATTTCATCTATTAATTTAGCTTTATCTTCGTTAGTAATGCGACTAATACGAATATAGCCCCCGCCACCACGTTTACTTTCCACTAAGTACCCTTTCTCTAAAGTAAACCGTGTATTGATGACATAATTAATTTGAGAAGGAACACATTCGAAGCGATCGGCAATTTCACTACGCTTTATCTCAATGATTTTGTGCTGATTGTTATGCATGATTTCCTTCAAATATTCTTCTATAATATCTGAAATATTACGCATTTTCCCTCCTCCAATCTGACTTTGACTATATTTGACTATATATTTATTATACTGTATATCAGCTTGGTTGAAAACTATTTGGTCTTCATTATTATAACCTTTCTTACGCTGTCTCAAACCCTTTACGCTCGAAAACGGATCTTAATTTTTTTTACCTCTTCCTGTTTTAACAACCATTCATATAAATTATCTCGTTTCTTTTGATGAATCGCGTCAATATACATTTTTATTTTAGTTATTTCTGGACTCTCGTTAGAAATATCAAATTCACGAATTTCGATTGGATAGGATTGTACCCGTTCAATAAAAGAAGAAGTGTTATTTTCCTTCGTAAGTTTTACTTCAAAAATAATATGATGATTCTTCCTATGAAGTCTTTTTTCAAATTTATTTAAAACAACCAAACTTATAAGGATTATGAGTGTAGTCACAACAGCCTCTTTATACATGCCAATTCCAACAATCAGTCCTAGTCCGGCAACAGCCCAAATAGAAGCGGCCGTGGTCAGTCCGCGAATAGTTCCACCATTTACAATTATGGTACCTGCTCCAAGAAAACCAATACCACTGATTACATAGGAAGGTATCCGAGCCGGATCAAACTGAATATTATCGTAATTTTCGATAAAATGCTGAAAACCATTTATGGAAAGAAGCATCATTAAGCAAGAACTGACACCAACTAAAATATGAGTACGAAAACCAGCGGAATGCTTATTAACTTCCCTCTCAAAACCAATTAAACCTGATAAAACTAGTGCAATCATTAGCTTGGTAACAGACTCTAAAAATTCCGGGTCAAAGAAATTACTCCACATAAAAACACACCCCTGTACAAGATTTTTTATCAACACAATTAATTCACACATCTTAACTTGCGTAAAATAATTAATAAATAGAATAAAGAGTATATAGCAGAATATTACTCATGAATATCCCTTCCTTGAAATAGTTACCCTATTTTAACATACAAAAAAACTCCCTAGTCCTATGACTAAGAAGTCTTTCAATTGCCTGGCAACGTCCTACTCTCGCAGGGGCGCGAGCCCCAACTACCATGGGCGCTGGAGAGCTTAACTACTGTGTTCGGCATGGGAACAGGTGTGACCTCTCCGCT